>JAIQFU010000203.1 GCA_020073115.1 Terriglobia bacterium | reverse complement strand
GGCGGCGGCGCCGATGAGGCCCGCGAAGGCCGTGGCGAGGGCATCCCATTTACGCTCCGGGCCCACGGCGGCTATCACCACGGCCACGTGGACGAAGGCCCCGGCGCCGGCGTAGAGGCCGTGGTTGATGATGCGTACGGGGCCGATGCGCCATTCGCGCCAGGAATTGGCGAGGCGTTCGGCGGCCCGCCGAAGGCGTTCCCAGAAGAACTCCGGGCGGAGGAGTGCGGGCGCAGCCACCAGCGCGGCGGCTGCCGCCCACAGCGGGGGGAACGGCGCACGCGCCAGCCAGCAGAAGGGGAGCGTCACGGCCGCGGCGACCCACACGGAGACCATCAGGCGGCGCAAACCGCGGCGCGTGCGCGCAAACCACGTCGACGCGGCTGCCGCGAGCCACAGGCTCCAGTAAACGGCGCCGGCCCAGGGGCTGCCAGGCGCCAGGTGGGCGGCGTACTCGTAGAAGGCAATCCACGGAACGACGGCGGCGAAGAAGAAGCGCGCGCGGTCCGTGGCCGCCGGGGGCTTCTCCTCGTCCGCGGGCAGGACGCGCAGGATGGCGCCGAAGCGGCGCAGCATGTCGGGACGCTCGTAGCCCAGGACGAGCGCGGCGCACCCCAGGGCCACGACAGGGGTGACCAGCCACAGCCCGGCCGCGGAGCGGGCGGCCATCGATACTCCCAGGCAGGCCGCGACGAAGCCCGTGTAGATGGGATGAGGAATCCATCGGAAGGCGCCGCGGGATACCAGTTTCGGCGGGGGGAAAGCGTTCATGGGGAGTCCGCCGCCGAAACGCCACAGGCCGCGCATGCCGGCGGCCGTCAGGCCCAGCCCGCAGAGCGCGAGAACGAAGCCAAACGCGGGATCGCCGAACGCCGGCAGCGCGACGGACGGTTCCGCCCCCGCCGCCCACAGAATCAGCAACACCGGGAGGACGACCGTGAAGGCCGCTCCGTAGAGGATCTTGCCGACAGTCATGCGGGCCATTCCACCCTCTCGTGAATGGCCCAGCCTTCGACGGGCGGCTCTCCGGTTCGCTCCAGGCGGGCGCGGCTGCGCCACTTGCATTCGTCGACCTGGAGCAGGCGCAGGGGGACGGTTTCGCGAATCCCCGGGATGGCGGAAAGCGCGGTGGAGCCGAGCGGGCCCTGGCGCAAGACCAGCGAACGGTCGAGGATGAGACGGGCGCCATCGTCCAACTCGATGCCGTCATCTTCGATGGAGGAGGCCCGGACCTCGCGGCCGTTGCGGTAGACCCAGGCCGTTTCCGTTGATCGCCCATTCGTCGCTGCGCCCGGCGAACCCGGCATAGGTGACGTTCATGTAGTCCGGCGTCCGCCCCATCAGCCCGACGGAGAATTCTGCGACATGCCGCAGCGCCTTGTGGCTCGCGGATTTCGGTGGAATCGGCCAGCCACTCGCCGTCGGCCCGGAGCGGAACGGAAGACCAGCGCAGGGCGCCGGCCGCGAGGGTAGGTTCGCCGGCACGCAGGGAGTAGCGGGTCGAAACGGCGCCGGCGGCGCTTTCGAGCAGGCTGGAGTAGCGCAGGCGAACCGGGCCCCAGCGGGCCGCGCCGGCATAGATGATGGACGCGTCGCCGGATTCGCCGACGCAGTCCAGGTACCATTTTGAGAGCTTAAACTCCGCCATTCCGGAGATCATGGTAGCGGGTTTCGAGGGTTGCGTGGCGTGGGCTTTGGCCGGACCCAGGGGGCCGCATGTCGGCAGGATTGCCGACACGGCGAACAGGAATGTTCACGCCACGGCTACAGCGGTTTCAACTCCACGGTTTCCGCCGTGGCTTCGCGCACGGTGACCGGGGTTCCCTTGGATTCGATGGGCTTGAGGAAGGCGGGATCCATCCATGCGCCGTCTTCCACTTCTTCCCACGCGAAGAGCTTGTACTCGCCGGGAGGCAGGTTGGCGATGGTGAACCGGCCATGCTCATCCGTGGTGGTGTTGCGATACTCCCGCCCTTTGGAGGGGACCAGCGCTACAACCACGCCGGCCTGCGCGCCGGTCACCGTGCCGCGGATGCTGCCGGCTTTCGGGCTCAGCGCGATTTCGAGGGGCTGCTCCGGTTTCTCGGGCAGGTCCGCGCCGTTCTCCAGCACGTTTTGTTTGGCGAGCCGGATGGATTTTATATAGAAGCCGTCCGGCATTCCGGTGACCGAAGCGAAGTAGCGGTCGGGGCTGCCGTCGGGGAGGGTGAACGCACCGTCAGCGGCGACGTCGGCCTCGCGCGCCGACCTGTCGCCCATGAGCGGCTCCTGCATGGCGAGCTTCACTTTCAGGTTTTTGGGGATCGCGGCGCCTTCGACGGTGAGGCGGCCCTGGACGGGGAAAGGGGGCTTGATCGCAAGTTGCAGGTCGTCGACGTTCGCCCGCACGTCGAGCATGTGCCTGGTGGAAACGACGCGTCCGCGGGAATTGGTCCCGCCGACGGCTACGGGCTGAGTCCCCTGCGGGAGGTTGTCGAACACGACGCGGCCCTGCGAGCCGGCGTCGCTGAAGCTCGTGATGCCGGGACCGGCCGCCGGGTTCATGGCGACCCACATTTCGGTGAGTTCGCCTCCGGTCTGGTTCAACACGCGGCCGCGAACGGAGAAGGCGGTGAGGCGGATTACCTGGAGGTCCACTCCGGACAGGATGGCGCCGGGCGCCACATCAAGGGCCTCGGCCGCGCGCGGGTCGGGTGTGCCGGGGTAATACGTGGTGTGGTAGGTTTCCGGAGGCCGGCCGGAGATGTCCTTCGGACCGGCGGCTCCGCTGGCGAACCGAATAGGGACTGCGACGATGTAATAGCGGCCGGGCTCCAGGCCGAAGATGCGGTATTCGCCTAAATCGTTGAGCGAGCCGGTGCGGGAGGTCAGGGCCAGTTGTTTCCGGCCATTGACGTATCGCGCCCGCGCGGCATAGATGAAGATGTCTCCGGCCGGCTCTCCCCCCGCTTCCAACGCGCGGCCGGCCATCACGCCTTGAGGCCGCAGCCGGAACTCCACGCTCGTTTTCTTCTGGCCGGGTTCGAGGGTGAGCGGCGTTCCGGGCGCGCCCGGCCGGCGCGCGCCGTAAGCCTCCGTAGTGAAGCCGGCGCGCTCCGCGGTGAACGCGTAGGCGCCGGGTTCGATTGCGGCGAAGGCGAATTTGCCGGTTTCGTCGGTCAGGGTGACGAACGCAATGCTTCCGCGGCCCGCCGCCGCGCCGGCCGGCCGAAGCCTCAATTTCACGTCGCGCAGCGGAGCGCCGGTGGTCGCGTCGAGCGCCGTCCCTTCGACGGAGCAGAGGTCCGCCGCGTTTGCAGCCAGGATCCCGGAAAAGAGAAGCAGAATGGCTCGCATCGCGCTATCGCTCCGCGGGGATAACCCGCAATTCGGCTTTTTCGAAAGCGCCCTCTTTCAGGCGCACCGGCTGGGCTTTGCCTTCGAGCGGGTTGAGGAACTCGGAATCCACCCATGCGTCGGTTTCCACCTGCATCCAGGCGTAAAGCTTGTAGTCGCCGGGGGACAAGCCGGTCAGGGTGAAGTTTCCGGACGCGTCGGTTTTGACGGAGCGGTAGAACAGGGGCTGCTTGCGCCGGGCGTCTTCCTGGGGTACGAGGACCACGGTGGCGCCGGCTGCCGCAGCATCGGCATCATTCTTTACCGACTTTACCGAGCCGGTAATGGCCGCGGCGGCGGGGCTCAGCACGATCTCCAGCGGGGCGGGCGCGCCGCGCATCAGATCGACACCGTTTTCCAGCGCCTCCGCCTCTCCCATGCGGACGGATTTGATGTAGAAGCCTTCGGGCAGGTTCTGGATCGCCACGAAGTAAAGCTGCGGAGAGACCTGGGTCAGCCGGAAGGCGCCCTTTTCGTCCGGGGATACCGAGGGCGTCGCGTGGCCCATCATTTCGCTAATGCGGGCGTTGGGGTAGGAGGCATCCCGCCAGTGCGCGCGCAGTGCGACCTTGAGGGTTCGAAGGTCCAGGGCCGGGGTTGGCCTGGACGCCCCACATTTCGGCGATGCCCGCGGGGCGCAGGGCGAGGGACACCCTGGCGGCAGTCTGGTTCACCAGGCGCCCGCGGACGCGCGTGACGTGGGCCCGAACCAGCGTGATGTTGACGCCGCTGGCGGTTTGTCCGGCCGCGACTTCCACGGGCACGGCGCCGGCCGGATCGGCGGTTCCAGGGTAGTACGTGGCCACATAGTCTTCCTGGCGCGGTGTGGCCGAGCGATCCTGCTCGGAATCGGGGCCGCCGCGGTAGGGTTGTTTCTTGACCAGGATGTAGTAGCGCCCCGGCGGCAAGGGGCGGATTCTGTAGTCGCCCGCATCGTCGGTTTCGGGAGAGCCGGTGGCTTCCACCAGCACGCGCCGGCCGCCGACGTACTGGAAGACGCAGGGAGTGACCACGTAGCCGGTCATGGGCTCGCCTTCGCGATTTATCACGCGCCCGGTGACGACGCCCTGCGGGGTGAGCTTGAGATCGGCGTCGGCGGCCCGCTGCCCGGGCGTGAGAGTAATCAGGCGCTCCGTGCCATCGGGCGGCGGACCGCCGCGCTGCGGCGTTCCCAGGAAGCCGCTGCGGCGGGCGCTGACGCGGTAGTGGCCCGGGTCAAGGCCTTTGGCTGCGTACCTGCCGGTTTCGTCGCTGACGGTGGTGTACCAGGCCCACGGCATTTTGAACTCGCGGCCGTCGATGGTGACCGTGGCTTTCTTGAGCGGTTCGCCGGTGATGGCGTTGGTCACGCGGCCTTCGAGTGTGCAGAGGTCTTCCGGCTTGGTGGGCGGGCGCTGGACTGGCGCGGTGGGGGCAGAGTCGGGCGGCCCCATTCGAACCGAGGTGACCTGGGCGAGGAGGCCGGCGCTCAGCGCGGCGCTGCTCGCCACGGCGGCAAAGAGGGTATTCATGAGATTTCCCCCTCGCTGGTTATAGCAGACGGCGAGGGAACGAGCGGGCGGCCCCTAAGCCACTGCGGGTGTTGATGGCCGCTCCCTTCGGTCGCGGCTCTGTTCGGAAACTTGCACGAGCCTGCTTTCTATTGTTAGGGTGTAGCTTCATGTCATTGGGCACGCGCAACTCGGGCAAATTGCTGGACCGCTTTCGCACGCCGCAAGCGATCTTCCGGGCTTCCCGTACGGAGCTGGAGACGGCGGGCGTGAGCGGCTCGGTGGCGCAATCCATCGCCAGCGGGTGCACGTTCGAGGATGCGGCGGCGCAGCAGGAGAAGATGACGCAGGCGGGCGCCGCGCTGATCGCGATCGGCGATCCGCGCTACCCGCAATTGCTGCGGGAGATCTTCGACCCGCCGATCCTGCTGTTCGCGCGCGGACGAGTGGACCTGCTCGGCTCCCTCGCGCTCGGGGTGGTGGGCACGCGCCGCCCTACGCCCTACGGCCTGGCGGTGGCGGAGCGGCTCTCGGCCGACCTGGCTCACGCGGGCCTGACGATCGCCAGCGGAATGGCGCGCGGCATCGATACGGCGGCGCACAAGGGCGCGCTGGCGGCGGGCGGCGACACGGTCGCGGTGTTGGGGTGCGGTGTGGACGTGGTGTATCCTTCGGAAAACCGGAAGCTGGCGGCGGAGATCGCGGCCAAAGGGTTGATTATTTCTGAGTTTCCGATGGGGGCCACGGCTTTTCCGCAGAACTTCCCCATCCGCAACCGGATCATCAGCGGCATGAGCCTGGGAGTGCTGGTGGTGGAGGGGGCGCAGTACAGCGGATCGTCGATCACGGCGAAGCTGGCGATGGACCAGGGCCGCGAGGTCTTCGCCATTCCAGGCAATATCACCTCCAAGCAGAGTTGGGGGCCTAACCTGCTGATCAAGCAGGGCGCTAAGCTGGTGCAGGACTGGAACGACGTTATTAGCGAGCTTCCCGCCGAATCCCGCCGGCATCTAATAGATAAAGGACGAAAACGGCTCGAATCGCAGGAAGGCGCAACGGCCGGGGGAATCCAGGCGTCCCTAGGGGAGGAGCCCGCCTCCGAGTTGGGCGCCGCCGCCCGCCGGGCGCTCCAGGCGCTGCAGGTGGACGCAGCGATACATTTGGACGATCTGCTTGAGAAAGTGGAAGATATCTCTCCCTCGGAGATGATTGCCGCCCTCTTCGAATTGGAAATGCTGGGGCTGGTCAAGCAACTCCCCGGCAAGAATTTTGTTAAAGTGTGGTAACGTCGTCTGGGATTCGGCAATCATAGCGGTTGTGGCGAGGGGCGCCGCATTCCTGAAAATTTCCTATGCCAAAAGCTCTGGTAATCGTGGAGTCGCCTGCAAAGGCGAAGACCATCAACAAATACCTGGGCAAGCAGTACGTAGTCAAAGCTTCGCTCGGTCATATTAAGGACCTTCCCAAGAGAGATCTGGCGGTCGATGTCGAACGCGGTTTCGAGCCGCGGTATGAAGTCATCGAAGGGAAGAGAAAGCTCATCAACGAGCTGAAACAGACCGCCAAGAAGGTGGAAGACGTGTACCTTGCGGCCGACCCGGACCGCGAGGGAGAGGCGATCTGTTACCACCTCCAGGAAGAACTCAGGAACGGGAAGAACGGACCGCGGATCTACCGGGTGATGTTCAACGAGATCACCAAGAAAGCCGTCGAGAAGGCGTTCGAAAAACCGGGCCAGGTGGACATCAACCTGGTGGACGCGCAGCAGGCGCGCCGGGTGCTCGACCGCCTGGTGGGCTACAAGATCTCTCCCCTGCTGTGGGACAAGGTGCGCCGCGGGCTTTCGGCGGGGCGCGTGCAAACGGTGGCGCTGCGGCTGATCGTGGAGCGCGAGCGCGAGATCCGCGCCTTCGTCCCCAGGGAATACTGGACGCTCGACGCGGAGTTGCAGGGCAAGAAACCGCCGCACCTGTGGGCGCGGCTGTTCCGGATTGGGGAGCAGGCGGCGGAGATCGGCTCCCAGGCGGCGTCGGACGAAGTTCTGGCGCAGCTTGAAGGCGCGGACTACACCGTGAAATCGGTGGGGACGCGCGAAAAGAAGCGCAACCCCGTGGCGCCGTTCATCACCTCCACGTTACAGCAGGAGGCGGCGCGCAAACTGCGTTTCAGCGTCAAGCGCACAATGATGCTGGCGCAGCGGCTGTACGAAGGCGTGGAAGTGGGCAAGGAAGGCGCCGTCGGCCTCATCACCTACATGCGCACGGATTCCACGCGTTTGTCGCAGGATGCCGTGAACGACGCCCGGATGTACATCCGGGAGCGGTACGGCAAGGAATTCCTGCCGGACGCGCCGAACGTCTACAAGTCCAAGAAGGAAGCGCAGGACGCCCACGAAGCCATCCGCCCGACATCCATGGCGTTCGCTCCCGAAGTGGTGGAGCGCTACCTGGCGGAAGACGAGATGAAGCTCTACCGGCTGATCTGGAACCGCTTCCTGGCTTGCCAGATGATGCCGGCGCTCTACGACCAGACCACCATCGACGTGGCGGCGAAGGGCAGGAACGGACTGGACTACCTGTTCCGCGCCACCGGTTCCGTGCTGAAGTTCGAAGGTTTCCTCAAGGTCTACCAGGAAGGCAAGGACCAGGCCGACGAAGAAGACGAAGAGCTGAAACACCGGCTGCCCCTGCTGACCGAAGGCGAGCGCCTGCGGCTGCGGACTTTGAAGCCCGAGCAGCACTTCACCGAGCCGCCCCCGCGCTACAACGAGGCCACCCTGGTCAAGAAACTCGAAGCGGATGGAGTGGGGCGTCCGTCCACCTACGCTTCGATTCTCTCCACGATCCAGGAACGGGAGTACGTGAAGAAGGAAGGCGGCCGCTTCATTCCCACCGAGTTGGGCATGGTGGTGACCGACCTCCTGCTGGAGAGCTTCAACGACATCTTCGAGGTGAAGTACACCGCGCGGATGGAAGAGGAGCTCGACGAGATCGGGGAAGGCAAGCTCGACTGGCGCCAGGCGATGGCCGAGTTCTACGAGAAATTCGAAAAGGACCTGAAGCACGCCGAAGAGCACATGACGGACATCAAGCGGATGGAGAAACCCATCGACGAGCTGTGTCCCAAGTGCAGCAAGCCCCTGGTGATCAAGTGGGGCAAGCACGGCAGCTTCATCGCCTGCACCGGCTATCCGGAATGCAACTACACGCGCGAACTCACCGTGGACCTGCCGGACGTGGATAAAGTGGATTTCGCCGAGCAGGGCGATGAGGAGTATTGCGAGAACTGCGGCCGGCCGATGGTGCTCAAGAAGGGCCGCTTCGGCACGTTCTACGCGTGCACCGGATACCCCGACTGCAAGACCACCAAGCCCATCGGTGGACAGCAGAAGAAGCCCGACCAGACGCTCGAGGAAAAGTGCCCGCAATGCGGCAATAACCTGGTGCTCAAGACCGGGCGCTTCGGCGAGTTCACGGCCTGCGGCAACTACCCCACCTGCAAGTACGTGAAGCAGAAGACCATCGGGGTGAAGTGCCCGGAGTGCTCCGAGGGCGAGGTGGTGGAGCGCCGGTCCAAAGGGGGGAAGACGTTCTACGGCTGCAACCGGTACCCGGAGTGCAAATTCGTGTCGTGGGGGAAGCCGATCCAGGAGAAGTGCCCGGAGTGCGGCAGCCCGTACATGATCGAAAAATGGCTAAAGGCCGGGCCGGTGTGGCAGTGCCCCAACCCCGAGTGCAAGCACAAGCAGCCCGCGCCGCAGCCGGTGGAAGCGCTGGCGCAGTAGGGGAAGCGCGCTGCGGCCGCTTCTTCGCGGGTAGGGGGCGAGGACAGGCGAATTGCCCGCTCGTACCGCCGGTGGTCGGTTTTCGCCATCGTTGGGTTGAAGCTTGCGGATAAAGACACCGGTGGCAAAAACCGACCACCGGCGGTACTCGAAACGCCCCGGCAGGGCGAATCCGCACATTTTCCGCTTTGGCGATTCCGTCACGAATCCGCCGGCCGCGCTAGAATGTGGTCGGCGCGGGGAGGAGGCGGGTGGTGAAGCGGAACAAACCCCAATCAGTCTACATTCCCAAGCTCGACGCGGAGCACGGGACGATCCGCCAGGCGGCGGAGGATCTGCACCAGGCGCTCGCCGCCGGGGGCGAGAAGGGCGACGTCCGGGCGGTGGTGCATGTGCTGATGCAACAGATCAACGCGCATTTCGCCAGCGAGGAGCGCATGATGCGCTCGTCCGCGTATCCGTCGTATGACTGGCACAAGCGGCAGCATGACACCATGCGGAAGCGGATGCAGGAGTGCGAAGGACGCGCCGATGTGGGGGACCACGCGCGCGTCTCCGAATTGCTGGAATTCTTCGAAGCGTGGCTGGGCGATCACACAGGCCTGCACGACCGGATGATGAGCGCCTATTTGCGGAACTTCGAGAGGGAGCAACGCGCCTCGTAGGCCGGCTATAGCCTGGTGGCCACGAAGAAGGTGCGGCCCTCGCCCAACTGGCCGGCCATGCCCAGGTCGCCGGCATCGTAGCACAGCAACTCCCCGAATCCGGCGCGCTCCAGGGCGGAATCGATTTCGCCGGGCGAGTAACAGCGCTCGTGGATGGTCACGTCGGAACGGCGCCAGGCGCCTTCGACCAGGCGGAACATGGTCACCGAGCAGCGCGCCAGGCGGCTGCGAAAATCGTAGCCGGAGCCGGTGATGGTGAGCACGTGGTCGTCGCGCACCAGCGCGAAGGACTCTCCCCAGTGGTTCTGGTAGGCCTCCTCCAGCAGCATATCGAAGGCGAAGAGCGCGCCGGGGCGGAGCGCGGCGGCGGTATTGCGGAACGCGGCTTCCAGCGCCTCGCAGGCGAGGATGTGGTTCAGGCTGTCGAAGGTGGATACGGCGCCGTCGAACACCTCCGGGAGACTGAAACAGTCGGCCTCGGCGACGTGGAAATCCGCGCCGGGCGCGTTCTGCCGGGCGTAGCGGATCATTTCCGCGGAAGCGTCGACGCCCGTGACCTGGAAGCCCCGGGAGACCAGCAGCGAGGCCAGGTAGCCGGTTCCGCAGCAGAGATCCAGAATGCCCGCGCTTTCCGGGAGGCGTGCCAGCCAGATACGCTCCAGGATGGGGAACGCCAGGCCATGGAACTCTTCGTTCCAGTAGCGGTTGTAGAACCAGGCGAAATCATCGTAGGCAGCCATGGGCGGCCATTCCAGCATGGCATACTGGGGACCATGCGGAGAATCTGGGGCATCACGCTGGGCGCCGCCGCGTGCCTGGCGTTGACCGCGTGTTCGCCGTCGGGCGATGCGCAGAAGAATGCCAAACCGGCCGCGAAAGCGGATGTGGTCCCGGCTGTATACAACGTAGTCCTGGACACTTCCAAAGGGCCGGTGACCATCGAGGTGCATCGCGACTGGGCGCCGCACGGCGCGGATCATCTTTACACGCTGGTGAAGACCGGTTTCTACGACGGCGCGCGGTTCTTCCGCGTGGTTCGCGATTTCGTGGTGCAGTTCGGCATCAGCGGCGACCCGGCGAAGGACCGGTTGTGGGCGAACGCCAATATCCTGGACGACCCGGTTCAGGAAAGCAACGTAAAGGGCGCGGTGTCGTACGCCAAGGAGGGACCGAACACGCGCTCCACGCAGTTGTTCATCAATTTGAAGGACAACGGCAGACTGCTGGATAAGACGGGATTCGCGCCCATTGGAAGAATCACGTCGGGAATGGACGTGGTGGAGAGCCTCTACAAGTTCTACGGAGAGATGGCGCCGCGCGGGCAGGGTCCGGACGCGACGAAGATCCTGACCGAGGGCAATGCCTACCTCGACGGAAAATTTCCACGGCTCGACTACATCAAAAAAGCCACGATTCAGTGATATATTGGAGTAGCCCTGTAAGCCCCGAAGAGAAGGGGACCAAGAAGTTACCAATACAGGGTCAAATTGGAACGACGCGGCCCGGCGGAGAGCCAAAAACTCCCGCCGGGTTTTTTTGTGAGCGGAGACCAAAAGCAACCGGTGGCGCAAACCGGCCCCCGGCGGTACTCACACCGCGGTGGGTTTGGGCTGGTGGATTTCCTGGAGACTCCAGACGCGGATGGGGTCCCGGCGGCGGGCGGCTACAGCGTCGGCGGCGGCGCGGGCGCCGGCCATGGTGGTGATGCACGGTAGAGGGTGGCGGCGGTACCGCGGGTGGACACCAGGCTGAACCCCAGGGCGGCGAACCGGCGCGCGATCTCGACGGCTTCGGGCTTCTGGCGGTCGTTCACGCTGATGAAGACCGTTCCTTTATCGGGCAGCGGAGTTCCGGCGCTGATCTGAGCCTTCAAAAACGCCTCGCCGAAGTTCACGCCCACGCCCATCACCTCGCCCGTGGAGCGCATCTCCGGACCGAGCGCCGGGTCCACGCCGTGGAATTTGTTGAACGGGAAGACGGGCGACTTCACGAAATCCTGCGGCACGGAGAGGGTCCCGGAGGACTGTCCGTAGTCTTTCAGCTTGCGGCCCCACATCAATCCCACGGCGATTCTGGGCAGCGGCACGCCGGTGGCCTTGCTCACGTAGGGTACGGTGCGCGAGGCGCGCGGGTTCACTTCCAGCACGTAGACCGTTCCGTTCTGGATGGCGTACTGCACGTTCATGAGGCCGATTACGTTCAGGGCCTTCGCCAGCCGCACGGTGTAGTCCTCGATGGTCCGGATACTCGCCTCGGGCAGCGATTGCGGCGGCAGTACGCAGGAACTGTCGCCGGAGTGGACGCCGGCCTCCTCAATGTGTTCCATGACGCCGGCGATGAGCACGTCGTCGCCGTCGCCGAGCGCGTCCACGTCCACCTCGGTGGCGTCTTCCAGGAAACGGTCGACCAGGACCGGGCGATCCTGGGAAAACGTCACGGCCTCTCGCATGTACTGGCGGATCATGTCCTCGTCGTAGGCAATAACCATGGCGCGGCCGCCCAGCACGTAACTGGGCCGCACCAGAACCGGGTAGCCGATGCGCTGGGCGACATCGCAGGCCTCTTCCACGCTGGTCGCGGTCCCGTTGGCGGGGCAGGGAATCCGGAGTTCGTCGAGCAGCTTGCCGAAGAGCTTGCGGTCCTCGGCCAGGTCGATGTTCGACGGGTCGGTGCCGATGATGGGCACGCCCAGGCGCTTGAGCGGAAGCGCCAGGTTGAGCGGCGTCTGGCCGCCGAACTGCACGATCACGCCGTCCGGCTTCTCGGTATCGACGATGTTGAGGACGTTTTCCAGCGTCAGCGGCTCGAAGTAGAGGCGGTCGCTGGTGTCGTAGTCGGTGGAGACGGTCTCCGGGTTGCAATTGACCATGATCGACTCGACGCCCATCTCCTGGAGAGCGAACGAGGCGTGGCAGCAGCAGTAGTCGAATTCGATGCCCTGGCCGATGCGGTTGGGCCCGCTGCCCAGGATCATGACCTTTTTTCGATCGCTGGGGTCGGCTTCGCAGGCGCTCTCGTAACAGGAGTAGAGGTACGGGGTGAAGCTTTCGAACTCGGCGGCGCAGGTGTCCACGCGGCTGAAGACGGCGCGAACGCCGAGTTCTTTCCGGCGATTGCGGACGGAGATCTCGTCGGTGTTCCACGATTTTGCGAGTTGGACATCGGAGATGCCGTAGCGCTTGGCCCGGCGGAAATCGGCAGGCGAAACCGCCTGCCCCGCCTGCCCCGCCAGACCCTGTTCGAAGTCGACCACCTCTTTAACCTGTTCCAGGAACCAGGGGTCGATGGCGGTGAGCTCGTGGACCTGTTGCACGGTGTAGCCGCTGGCCATGGCGAACCGGATGTAGCCGAGGCGGTCCGGCGTGGGAGTGACGAGCTTGCCGGTGATGAGCGCTTTCTCGAATTTCTCCGAGCCGAAGGCCTTGCCGGTTTCCAGGCTGCGGAGGCCCTTCGAGAGCGCTTCCTTGAACGTGCGGCCGATGGCCATCGCCTCGCCCACGGATTTCATCTGCGTGCCGAGGGTCGGGTCGGCGCCGGGAAATTTCTCGAAGGCCCACTTGGGGATCTTGACCACGACGTAGTCGATAGTGGGCTCGAAGCAGGCGGGCGTCTTGCGCGTGATGTCGTTGGGGATCTCGTCCAGGCGGTAGCCCACGGCGAGCCTGGCGGCGATTTTGGCGATGGGAAAGCCGGTGGCCTTGGAGGCCAGGGCCGAGCTGCGCGAGACGCGCGGGTTCATCTCGATGATCACCATCTTCCCGTTTTGGGGATTGATGGCGAACTGCACGTTGGAGCCGCCGGTATCGACGCCGATCTCGCGCAGACAGCGGATGGCGCCGTCGCGCATCATCTGGTATTCACGGTCGGTGAGGGTCTGGGCCGGGGCGACGGTGATGGAATCGCCGGTGTGCACCCCCATGGGGTCGAAATTTTCGATGGAGCAGATAATGATGCAGTTGTCGGCGAGGTCGCGCATGACCTCCAGCTCGAATTCCTTCCAACCGAGCACGCTCTCTTCGATGAGGACCTCGTGCACGGGCGAGAGGAACAGGCCGCGGTCCAGGATCTCGGTTAGCTCTTCCTGGTTGTAGGCGATGCCACCGCCCGTCCCGCCCAGGGTGAAGCTGGGGCGCAGAATGGCGGGATAGCCGATACGCTCCGCGAACTCCAGGCCCGCCGCCACGCTGTTCACGAGCTTCGATTCGGGGGTCTCCAACCCGATCTTGCGCATGGCGTCTTTGAACAGGAGGCGGTCCTCGGCCTTCTTGATGGCGTCGATTTTCGCGCCGATCAGCTCCACGCCGTACTTGTCCAGGATGCCCGCCTCGGCCAGTTCGACCGCGAGATTCAGGCCGGTCTGCCCGCCCACGGTGGAGAGCAGCGCGTCGGGGCGCTCGCGGCGGATGATCTCTTCCAGGTAAGGCGTGGTGAGAGGCTCGACGTAGGTTTTGTCGGCCAGGTTGGGGTCGGTCATGATGGTCGCCGGGTTGGAGTTCACCAGCACGACTTCATAACCATCCGCCCGCAGGGCCTTGGTGGCCTGGGTCCCGGAATAGTCGAACTCGCAGGCTTGGCCGATGATAATAGGGCCGGAGCCGACGATCAGGATGCGATGGAGGTCGTTGCGTCTGGGCATCCGTTATTGGTTCCCGCTCATGAGCTTCACGAAATCGTCGAACAGGTAGTGCGAATCGTGCGGCCCGGGCGCCGCCTCGGGGTGGTACTGCACGCAGAACACGGGGTGGTTGCGATGGCGGAATCCCTCCAGCGTCTGGTCGTTGAGGTTGACGTGGGTGATTTCGATCTCGTTGAGGTTCAGCGAATCGGGATCTACGGCGAAACCGTGGTTGTGCGAAGTGATCTCGACCCGCCGGGTGATCTCGTTGCGCACCGGGTGGTTCGCGCCGCGGTGACCGAACTTCAGCTTGTAGCTCTTGCCGCCCACGGCGAGGCCGAGGAGTTGGTGGCCCAGGCAGATGCCGAAGACAGGCTTCCGGCCGATGAGTTTTCGAATGTTCGCGACCGGGCCGCGCAGGGGCTCCGGATCACCCGGCCCGTTGGAGAGGAAGATGCCGTCGGGGTCCAGCGCCAGGGCGTCCTCGGCGGGGGTTTGGGCCGGAACCACGGTCACGCGGCAGCCCACCTGGCAAAGGCGGCGGAGGATATTGCGCTTGATGCCAAAATCGTAGGCGACCACGTGGAACCTGGGCTCGGCGGCGGCGCCGATGCGGTCGGACGGAGAGCAGGCGTCCACGGGCTGCGCCCACGCGTAGCGCTCCGGGGTGGTTACGCGGCTGGCGAGATCGAGCCCCGCCATGGAGGGGATGGACCGCGCCTTATCGACCAGTTTCCGCGCATCCGGCTCGCTGGAGGAGAGCACGCCGCGCATCACGCCCCGCGTGCGCAGGTGGCGCACGAGGGCGCGGGTATCGATCCCGGCGATGACGGGGATGCCGCTACGGCGGAGGAACGCGTCGGCGTCGGTTTGAGATCGCCAATTGCTCGCGACGGCGGAAAACTCGCGGACGGCAAGCCCTTCGATGTAGGGCCGGGCGGCTTCGTCATCCTCGGGATTCGTTCCGTAATTGCCAATTTCGGGGTTGGTAAGAATGACGATCTGGCCGGAATAGGAGGGGTCCGTGAAAACTTCCTGGTATCCGGTGAGCGCGGTGTTGAATACCACCTCCCCGGAGCGTTCGACAGGCGCGCCAAAACTCCCGCCCTCGAAGACCGTGCCGTCTTCCAGGGCCAGGATTGCAGAGTTCAAGTAGGGTATTCCTCCAGGGCGTGCGGGTAAATTTTATTTTAGCAGGGAGAATCCGCGGTCAGGAAACCTGGCTCAGGAACGGACAGGGGAGTCGAGAATCTCACGAACCTTCGCTGCCAGCTCATGAGGGCCAAAGGGCTTTTGAATACACGCCAACCCGCGGGCAAGGGCGTCGCGGTGGGCAAGCACATCGTCCGCGTAACCAGACATCATTAACACCCGGAGGTTGGGGCGCAAGTCTCTCAGTTGTTCCGAAAGGAGGAACCCGTCCATCCCGGGCATCACCACATCGGTCAGCAGCAGGTCGATCTTACCAGCGTGCCTCCTGGCGGCAGCTTGCGCTTCCACGCCGCCGCCGGCCTCGAGAACGCGGTAGCCATGCGCTTCCAGGATCATCTTGGCGAGCCGGCGCACGGCTTCCTGGTCTTCGACGATCAGCACCGTCTCATTGCCGTGCGACACATTCGACGCGGCCGGCTTCGCCTGGCCGTCCGCCGCGCCGGCATCGATGCGCGGCAGGTAGATACGGAACGTGGACCCTCGGCCAATCTCGCTTTGAACCTCAATCCACCCGTTATTTTGCCGCAAGATGCCATACACGGTCGCCATGCCAAGTCCGGTCCCTTGCCCCTGCTCTTTGGTGGTAAAGAACGGTTCAAAGATTCTCTGCCGAACCTCCTCCGTCATCCCCGTCCCATTGTCCGTGACAGTCACCTGCACATGCCGTCCTGGAGCGGCATCGGGGTGGCTGGCGGCGGTAGTCTCATCCAGTTCGACTTCCGCCGTGGCGATTTCGAATTTGCCTCCGTTGGGCATCGCGTCCCGGGCGTTGACGGCCAAATTCATAATGACCTGATGGATCTGGTCGGGGTCCGCCATCACGTACCCCAGGCGAGGGGCCAGACTGCTGACCAGTTCGACATCTTCCCCGATGAGGCGATGCAGCATGCGTTCCGCATCGGCGATGACGGCATTGAGGTTGACCGCTTTTGGCATGATGGCCTGTTTACGGCTGAATGCCAGCAGTTGACTGGTGAGACTGGCGGCGCGCTCTCCCGCCTCGCCGATCTCCATCGCATATCGCCTGAGAGGATCCCGGGGCGGCAGTTCCTTTGTGAGAAATGCTGCGTAACCGTTGATCACCGTGAGCAGGTTGTTGAAATCGTGGGCCACGCCCCCGGCCAGGCGACCGATGCACTCCATCTTCTGGGCCTGGGCCAGTTGAAGCTGGAGACGTTTGTTTTCCTCCTCAATACGCTTGCGTTCGGTAATATCGACGACCGTTCCCAGCATGCGCAGGGGCGTTCCATCGGGTCCGCGAGTCACGCGCGCACGCGCGTGGACATGAATGACCTGACCGTCCGGCCGCAGAACGCGGTGTTCGATATCGTAATCGGGGCCGCCGCCCAAGGCGATGGCTAGTTGCCGCTCCACGAGCTCCCGGTCCTCGGGCGGCACCAGCGCCACCGTCGATTCAAGCGTTGGCGCGCATGCGCCCGGCTCGAATCCGTAGATCCGGCAGGTTTCATCCGACCATACGATTTTGCTGGTGCGGATGTCCCAATCCAGGTACCCCGTGTGGCCCACTTCCTGAGCTTCCAGAAGCCTACTTTCGCTGTCGCGCAGCGCCTCCTCGGCCTGCTTCCGCTTCGTGATGTTCAATATTTGCGTGACGAAATACAGCGGCTGTTTCCGGGTGTCCCGAATCAAGGTGGAGCTTACCAGCCCCCAAACCACGGTTCCATCTTTGTGCAGATATCGTTTTTCGAAATGAAACATCTCCGTTTCACCGGAGAGAACCCGGCCCGTAAGTTCGGCCCCGCCGGGCCGGTCTTCCGGGAGGGTGATGTCCTGGAAGGCTTTTCCAATCAACTCCGTTTCCGTGTAGCCGAGCATTTTGCAGAAGGCGGGGTTGACCTCAATAAAACGAAAATCAGGAGACACGAGCACCATGCCCGCCGCCGAATGCTGGAACATGCGCCTGAACCGTTCCTCGCTCTCGCGCAGCGCTTCCTGGGCTTTCTTGCGCTCCGTGATGTCGCGAGCGATGCCTTGGATGGCAAAAGGTTTCCCCTCGCGATAGATGAGCGAGCCCGTGGTTTCCACAAACACGCACCCCCCATCCTTGCGGCGCAGTCGGTATTCGGCGAGTCTCTGCTGGCGGCCGGTGGTGAGGATCTCCTGGGTGGTCCGCAGAGCCAACGGGATCTGATCTTCGGTCAGCAACGACTGGATCGTCAGCGTGGCGATTTCCTCGCGCCGGTAGCCGAGCAGATCCAGCCCAGCCTGGTTCGCGTCCAGGAAATGCCCCCGGCCGTCGGTGAGGTACACGCAGTCGCGCGAACGATCAAAGAGGGCCCTGTAACGTTCTTCGCTGTCTCGTAGCGCCTCCTGACCAGCCCGGATCTGGAGGAAACTGTCCAACTGCGCCAGAAATTCGACCTTGCCGGAGGGCCCGGTGGCGCAATCCGCTACATGCTGCGTCCCGGCTTCCGCCTGCTCCGGCAAATCAGTTCGCGTTCCGCACATCAGAATCACAAACGTGCCGGCCAGCGACGGATCACGCTTTAATTCATCCGCCACGTCCACGCCATTGCCGTCGGGCAGAACGATGCTGAGCAAAACCAGGGCCGGGCGGCGCCGGCGCGTCAGTTCAATAGCCTCCGCCGCAGTACCGCCGACCAGCACCTGAAACCCGGCTTCCTCGAGTGTCCGCACCTTGGCCCGGCGCGACCCGGTATCGTTGTCGATGACCAGGATCACGACGTGCGCGCCGTGCGCCGGCCGAGGTGGATCGTGCGGGTGCGTCATAGGGCGGCCGTCTCTCTCACTGCCAACCCGCTGATTCTAACAAAAGGGGTCGTTTGAACGAAGGAGTACGTTTGCGCCGTTGGCCCGGGTATTCAGCCTGTCGCGACGCGCCGCCGCAGGCCGGTCCTACTTCAAGCCGTCCGGCGGCCCGCTACGACATGCCAGATGACCAGCAGGATAATCGCGCCGACCACGGACATGAGAAACCCGGCCCCTTGCCCCTGATGGTATATGCCGGCCGCTCTCCCGATGAAACCGCCGAGGAGCGATCCCGCGATGCCCAGCAGGGTGGTCAGGATGAAGCCTCCGGGGTCGCGCCCCGGATGTAGCAATCGCGCGAGGAAACCCACGATTGCGCCAAAAATGATCCAACCGATGATTCCGAACATGGCAGTGGTTGGGCAGCAATCGTGCCAAAGTTGCAGACCACACAGTCGGCGGCGGGCAAAAAGAACCTGTGACAGATGCGCACGGGAACGTAGGGCGCGCGGTGGCCCGACCATAACGTAAGCGAGACGCTGGTTCACGGAGCGGGAAGGGAAGGCACTTTAGAATTGGCCACGGATGCACACGGATGCACACGGATAGAACATTCATTCTTGTCCGTGTTCCTCCGTATTTATCCGTGGCCAATAAGGGTTCTTTCCAACACGGACGGGAGAACGTAGGGCAAGCGAGCGCCGGCCGTACTCCTACGGCGCGACCGGGAGCCACGCGGCGCTGGGCTGCCCGGCTGAGCGGAAGATCGTCTGCGTCGCTTTCACGTAGTCCGCCGGCTTGGCTAAGAAAACATTTTCAACGTAGGTCTGCGGGTTGCGGTCGTACAGCGGAAACCAGCTCGACTGGATCTGCAGCATGATCCTGTGGCCGGGCAGGAAGACGTGGTTCGTTGTCGGCAGCGCGAAACGATACCGCTGCGGCTGGCCGGCGGGAATCGCGGACGGGCGCTCGAAGCTGTCACGATAGCGAATCCGTACCGGCGCGTCCAGGACCGGGGTTTCGTACGTCAGGACGTCGGTCCGGTCGGCCACGGCGCGCTGGTCCGAGACGAGCCAGGTGGCCCAGCGGTCATGGTCGGCAAAGCGCACCGGCCGCGGCACGTAAGGGACGGGCCTGGCCGGGTCCGAAATGTACGAATCGGAAGCGGCGCTCTCCGCGGGCTTTTCGAAGCCCAAGCCGAAGCCGGCGTGGAGATAGAGCGGCTTCAGCGGAGCGGCGCACCCCTGCTCGCAGGCGATCGGCCAGGCTTTCAGGCGGTCCCAGTGGTTCTCTCCGGTGTTGTAGATGAATACCGGCGGCGTGTCCGCCTTGGGCGCTCCGGGCTTGAGGTATTGATTAAAAAACGGGAGCAGCACGTCGCGGCGAAACTGGAGGGCGGTGTCACCCTCCCATTTCAGCGGTCCCAGATTATACCCGTCTCCGTTCACCTGGCTGTGCCGCCACGGCCCCATGACGAGGTAATTGTGGTCCGCCTGGCCGCGGGCTTTGAGCGCCAGGTAGCAGTGGATGGCGCCCCACATGTCCTCCTGGTCCCAGAGCCCTTGCAGCCACATGGTCGGAACCGGAGACGGATGTTGGGCCACCAGTGTGTCGAGCGCCTGGCCCTGCCAGAAGGCATCGTACGCGGGATGGTCCAGGATCTTTTCCACGAAGGGCAGCCGTTCCAGGCCGTGCGCGCGGACATAATCGCCGGCCGAACCGGCGCGGCGGAAGGCGTCGTAGTCGTCGTAGGCGCCGCGCGGGACCGCCTCGCCTTCGTCTCTCTTGGTGGTCTGATCGGAGAGGTAGTCGAGGTTCGTCTGGCGGAAGGCGCCGTAGTGGAACCAATCGTCGCCCATCCAGCCGTCGACCATGGGGCTCTCCGGCGCGGCGACTTTGAGCGCGGGATGCGGGCCGAGGAGCGCCATGACCACCGTGAACCCCTCGTAGGAGGACCCGATCATGCCCACGCGGCCGTTCGATTCCGGAACGTTCTTGACCAGCCAGTCGATGGTGTCGTAGGCGTCGGTCACGTGATCGGTGGCGGCAGGGTTCAGCGGTCCGCGCACGGGGCGCGTGACCACGTAGTCCCCTTCGGACCCGTACTTGCCGCGGACGTCCTGGAAGACGCGGATGTAGCCGGCCTGGACGAACAGCTCGTCACTGAGCGGCAAACTCGCCAGCATGTGCGGGCTGTTGTTGCGGGATGTTCGCTTGGAGGCGTTGTAAGGAGTGCGGGTGAGCAGGATGGGCGCGTTGGCGGCGCCCTTGGGGACGACTATGACGGTGTGCAGCTTGACGCCGTCGCGCATGGGGACCATCACTTCGCGCTTGATGTAGTCGTAATCGGCGGTGGGGACGGAGAAGCTCTTGGGGATGTCGGACTGCTGCGGGGAGGCGAAGAGCGCGACGGCAGACAGAAGGGCCGCAGCGAAGAAACGGGGAAGGGTCATGAAACCGATTTTAGCGTGGGGCCGTTGATGCTTCGTGGAGTGAGCCTCCCGGCCTGGCAAGCCGGAGGATCACTCCACGTTACGGCTTACGCTTTCGCGGCCTGCGCGTAGCGGCGGGCCATCTCTTCGAGCGAAATCGGCGCATAGTCGGCGATATGGCCGGCCTGGCCGAACTGCTGCATGCGGGTGGCGACCACTCTCTGCATGGCCTGGCGCGCCGGCTTCAGGTAGTCGCGCGGGTCGAACTTCTCCGGGGTCTCCATGAAGACCTTGCGGATGGCGCCAGTGATGGCGAGGCGGTTGTCGGTATCGACGTTGATCTTGCGGACGCCGTTCTTGATGCCGAGCTGAATCTCTTCGACGGGCACGCCGAAGGTGGGCTTCAGCTCGCCGCCGTACTGGTTGATGACGTCCTGGAGGTCCTGCGGGACGCTGGAGGAGCCGTGCATCACGAGGTGCGTCTTGGGCAGGCGCTGGTGGATTTCAATGAGGCGCTGCATCTTGAGCGTCTCGCCGGTGGGCTTCTTGGCGAATTTGTAGGCGCCGTGGCTGGTGCCGATGGCGATGGCCAGCGCGTCCACGCCGGTGAGCTTCACGAACTCCTCGGCCTGGGCCGGGTCGGTGACGTGGCTGAGGGCGTCGACGCCCGCGCCGTGGCCATCCTCGATGCCGCCGAGCACGCCGATCTCGCCTTCCACGGTGACGCCCTTGGCGTGAGCCAGGGCCACCACTTCGCGCGTGGCCTGCACGTTGTACTCGAAGGTGGAGGGGGTCTTGCCGTCGGGCATGAGGGAGCCGTCCATCATGACGCTGGTGAAGCCCATATCGATGGCCGATTTACAGGTCTCGACGCTGTTGCCGTGGTCGAGGTGCAGCACGATCGGAAGCTCCGGGTACAGTTCCGCCGCCGCAAGCATGAGGTGGTAGAGGTAGCGGTCCTGGGCGTACGCGCGGGCGCCGCGGCTGGCCTGCACGATCACCGGCGACTTGGTCTCGCGGGCGGCTTCCATGATCGCCTGGATCTGCTCCATATTGTTGACGTTGAAAGCGCCCACGCCGTAGCCGCCCTTGGCGGCCTCGTCCAAAAGCTGGCGCATCGACACTAATGGCATAGATGAGTTCTCCTTGGAATGGTGGAATCGGTCCCTAAACCTCTAATTTTCAAGCTAACACGATTGCGCGGGGAGCGGCAAACCGCATGATAATGAGAAGGAAAATGGCACTCCACGAGCTAGCGGGCGCGCCTCCCACGGCCGAAATGCTGGTCAATGTCCCGCGGTTGATCACGGCATACTACGCGGAGAAACCCGACGTCCACGCAGCGGGGCAGCGGGTGAGTTTCGGGACGTCGGGACATCGGGGGTCGCCCTTCCACTGTTCCTTCAACGAGCAGCACATTCTGGCGATCACGCAGGCTATTTGCCAGTACCGGCGGGAAACGGGGGTGGACGGTCCGCTGTTTTTGGCGGAGGACACCCACGCGCTCTCCGAACCGGCGTTGGCCACCGCGCTGGAAGTGCTCGCGGCGAACGGCGTCGAGGTGATGATCGACCACGACCGCGGCTACACGCCGACTCCGGCGCTTTCGCACGCGCTGCTGCTGTACAACCGGGGGCGGAGCGCCGGCCTGGCGGACGGCATCGTCATCACGCCTTCGCACAACCCGCCGCAGGATGGCGGATTCAAGTACAACCCCCCTCACGGCGGTCCCGCCGATACGGGCGCCACAAAGTGGATCGAGGACCGCGCCAACGCCATTCTCGCGGACGGGCTTGGCGACGTTCGCCGCATGGATTTCGCGCGCGCGCTGAAGTCCCGCACGACGCATCGCCACGACTACGTTTCGGAGTATGTGAACGACCTGGACTCCGTGGCGGACATGGAGGCCGTGCGCGGCGCCGGCCTGTCGTTATGCGCCGACCCGCTGGGGGGCGCGGGCATCGCCTATTGGGGACGCATCGCGGAGCGCTATGGCCTCAAACTGGCGATCCAGCACGATCACGCCGACCCCACCTTTCGCTTTATGACCCTGGACTGGGACGGCAAGATCCGCATGGATTGCTCCTCTCCTTACGCCATGGCGGGGCTGATCGCGCTGAAAGACAAGTACGACCTGGCGTTTGCGTGCGATACCGACCACGACCGCCACGGCATCGTGACGCGTAGCGCCGGGCTGTTGAACCCGAACCACTATCTTTCCGCCGCGATTTCGTACCTGTTCCAGAACCGGCCGCACTGGCGGGCGGACGCGGCGGTGGGCAAGACGCTGGTTTCGAGCAGCATGATCGACCGGGTGGCCTCCAGCGTGGGCCGGCGCGTGATCGAGGTCCCGGTGGGCTTCAAATGGTTCGTGGACGGGCTGCTGGACGGTTCGCTCGGTTTTGGCGGCGAGGAGAGCGCGGGCGCTTCCTTCCTGCGCCTGGACGGCTCGGTGTGGACCACGGACAAGGACGGCCTCATCATGGGCCTTCTGGCGGCGGAGATGCTCGCCCGCACGGGCAAGGATCCGGGCGCAATCTATCGCGCCCTGACGGAGCAGTTCGGCGCGCCGGTCTACGAGAGAATCGACGCGCCAGCCACGCCGGAACAGAAGGCGATCCTGCAGCGGCTCTCGCCGGAACAGGTGACCGCGCGCGAGTTTGCGGGCGATCCCATCAGCGGCATGCTGACCTCGGCGCCGGGAAACGGCGCGCCCATCGGGGGCTTGAAGGTGGTGACGCGGCGCGGGTGGTTTGCGGCGCGTCCTTCGGGCACGGAGAGCGTCTACAAGCTCTACGCCGAGAGTTTTGCGGGAGAAGAGCACCTGCGCCAGATCCAGCATGAGGCGCAGGCATTGATCGCGCGGGTGTTTGCGGGCAATAGCCGTTAGGCTCTGGTCGTCAGTCGTCAGTCTGCGTCCCGCGAGCGTATTCTGGGGCACGTTCCGGCAGGGGAGTTCCGGAACGGGACTTTCCAACGGCGCATCCCTTTCAGAGGGTTAGTGTCGCTCCGCACTCGGGCGGCCGCCGTGGGGATGCCATATGAAATGCTTATTCGCGGGGATTCTGGCCGTGTGCCTCACCGCCTCGGCCGGCTATGCGAAGAGTAACAAGAAACAGAAACTGGGGCCGGACGACATCGGCAGCTCCGATCCCGGCAAGGGGGTGAATTTCTACTCGATCGAAAAGGAGATCGCGCTTGGCAAGCAGATGGCGGCGGAGGTGGAGCGCGAGGCCAAACTCGTGGACGACCCGGTGATCACGGAGTACGTGAACCGCCTCGGCCAGAACATCGTGCGCAATTCCGACGCCAGGGTACCGTTCACCATCAAGGTGATCGATTCCGCGGAAGTGAACGCCTTCGCCCTTCCCGGCGGCTTTATGTTCGTGAATACCGGCCTCGTGCTGAAAGCGGACAACGAAGCCGAGCTGGCGGGCGTGATGGCGCACGAGATCGCCCATGTGGCGGCGCGCCACGGCACCAAACAGGCGACTCGCGGACAGATCGTCAACTACGCCAGTATCCCGCTGATCTTCATGGGCGGCTGGGCGGGATACGCCATCAGCCAAGCAGCCAGCATCGCGGTGCCGCTGGGATTCCTGGAGTTCTCCCGGGGAATGGAAGCGCAGGCCGACCGCCTGGGTCTCGAGTACATGTACAAAGCCGGGTACGATCCCACCGCGTTCGTCGATTTCTTCGAGAAGATCGAAACGCTCGAGAAGAAGAAGCCGACTTCGGTGGCGAAGGTCTTTTCGACCCACCCCATGACGGGCTCCCGCATCAAGGCTGCGCAGGCGGAGATCCAGGGTGACTTGGCGGCGCGCCAGGAGTACGTGCTGGACACTTCCGAGTTCCACGCCGTACGGGACCGGCTTTATAAGCTCGAGAATCGCCGGCAAGGCGAGCCCAAGACCGACATATTCCCCACGCTCAAGCGGCGCCCGGCGAACAGCAGCGGCGACGACAGCGACGACCGGCCGACGCTGAAGCGGCGGGACTGAAGTGGCGCCGCCGGGCCTCGCTTCCCGGCGCCGGTTCGGCCGAATTGCGGGTGAAAGGAACCGGCGCCGGAACGCGAGCGCCGGCGGTACCCTGGAGGTTTGGCTCCTTCTCTCTCCAAAGACGACCGCGAGAAACAGTCCGCGGCGCTGACCTCGCTCTTCGCCGCCGTGGGGCTCACGAGTTTCAAGGTCGTCGTCGGGCTGGCCACGGGAAGCCTGGGTATCCTGGCTGAAGCCGCGCACTCCGGGCTCGATCTTGTCGCCGCATTCATGACCTTCCTGGCCGTGCGGGTATCGGGAAAACCGGCCGACTCCACCCACCCATACGGGCACGGCAAGGTGGAGAACCTGTCGGCGCTGTTCGAGACGGCCCTGTTGCTGGTTACCTGCGTGTGGATTGTTTCCGAGGCCGTGCATCGCCTGCGATTCCACACGGGCCAAGTGGAGGTTACCGCCTGGTCGTTCGGGGTAATGCTTGTTTCCATCGCGATCGATGCCTCGCGCTCGCGGGTGCTTTCGCGCGCGGCGAAGAAATTCAACAGTCAGGCGTTGGAAGCGGACGCGCTGCATTTCCGGACCGACATCTGGAGTTCGGCGGTGGTCATCGTCGGGTTAGGCGCGGTCAAGCTGGGCCAATGGCTGCCGGGCCTGGCGTGGCTCCACGGCGGCGACGCGGTCGCCGCCCTCGGGGTGTCGGCGATCGTCGTGTGGGTGAGCCTGCAACTTGGCCGGCGCACCGTGGACGCGCTCCTCGACAGCGCCCCGACCGGGATGGAACAGCGCATCGCCGCCGCGGCCGCGGCCGTCCCGGGGGTGCGAAACTGCCATCAGATCCGCATCCGGGCCTCGGGACCGCGGCTGTTCGTAGACCTGCACGTTCTGGTGGACGGCGGGCAGACCCTGAGCGAGGCGCACGATCTGACCGAGCGGATCGAAACGGCGATCCGGGAGATTTCGCCCCAAGCCGATGTGACGGTTCACCCCGAACCGTTCTAATTGTCCGGCTAGAGCCATTGCGGCATGGGCGGGCCTGGTATTTACTTATCTTGTGGGTTGCAGATGTTTGGCGCTGTTTGTCTGTCTCGCGGGTGTCTGCCTGGGACAGGAGTACGAACTCGGGGGAGCGATCGGCTACGGTTTTTACCGGGACGGGACGATCTATTCGCCCGCCGGTTCCGTCGAGGCGGGGATTCGAAACCGCTTTGCGGCCAGCTGGGTGTTCGGCGAGGACTTGTACAGGCACGTCTCCGGAGAGGTCCGGTACCTCTACCACGACGGACACCCGTTCTTGTTCTCGGGCGGCGTGAAAAGCGACATCCAGGGGCAGTCTCACGCATTTGACTATGCTTTGCTGTTTCACGCGGCGAAGCGGGAACGGCGGCTGCGGCCGTTTTTCACCCTGGGAGCGGGCGCGAAGGGTTATGTGATAGCCGGGCCAGCGCCCGCGCAAGCGTTGCCGGGGGTCGCGGCGCTCACCACCACGGACGAGTGGAAGTTCCTGGTGGTGGTGGGGGCCGGGGTGAAGTATCGCCTTCGGAACCACGTCCTGGTGCGGTTCGATCTGCTGGATTACATGACCGGTTTTCCGCGGCGCCAGATTGCGCCGGCGGAGGGGAACACGGCGCGGGGGATCTTTCAGCAGATCACGCCGTTATTCGGGGCGAGCTACTGGTTTTAGGTCGCGCCGCCAGCGGTTTTTGCCGGCTTCCAAGGGCCGGCAAAAACCGAACGGCGGCGGTACTACCGCGGCGCAATCCAGGCTACCGCCGGCAGCTTGGATATAGCCTCTACCTTCGCTACGGGCGCGTGGCCGATGACAATATTCCCCTCCTGGCGCGTGATGAGGAAGCCAACGCGGCGGAGTTGATCAAGAGCGCCGGCGCTGGCATCGTTTAGCGTGATCCGGATGTACGCCTCACCGCCGAAGACGAAACGCGTCTCGTCCACGCCGGGCCGCGCGCCAGCCTGGACGCGGCGGATCAGCGCCGTGATCAGCGGATCCGCGCGGGGCGGGACTGCCGGCGCTGCAGGCGGGAGCGGCGCGGCGCTCGCCGTCACATAGACCTGTTGCGACATAGAGGGCAGCACGCCGCCCACGAAGCCGCTCACCGCCCCCATGGCGGCCACTCTCTCGAAGCGGGCATCGCCGCCGAATACGCCTTCGTAGCTCACTCCCTCGGGCATCTCGACCGGCACTTCCACGCGCCGCGGCTCGCCGCCTTCGGTAACCACCTTCTCCTCCACCGCCACGAACGACGTGAACGGGGTCATGAGGCGATAGTCGAGCCCGAGCTTTGTGATTTCCCGCTTGAGATCGTCGCGCGGCGTCCCGTACTGCATGCCGCGGAAGTCCTGGCTCATCAGATCGTCCACCTTGCGGCGCGCCCACAAGGCGGCCAACACGTCGTTCCCGGGCGCGGATGCGGGCAGGTTGACGCGGATCTCGCGCGTGAAATCGCGGCCCGCCATTTTGCCGTGCAGCCGGACCACGCCGTTGAACGGCGCCGAATAGCGGCCGGAAACGATCAGCGGCCGCGCGGCGAACAGGTCGGGTGTGCGCGAGGGATAAAGCTCGGTGACGGGCAGCCCGCCCCAGTCGATGGAAATATCCGTTAGCAGCGGGCTCTGCACGCGCTCCGCGAAGCGGCGCGCCGCGGCCGAGCCATCGTCCTTCAGCCCCACGTACTCCACCTCGCCGCGTCCGTAGCGGGCGATATTATCCAGGAGGAAGCGGTTGGGGGAGGAGCCGATACCGAATGCGAACACCCGCGCGTTCGGATGCTTCTGCACCTCGCCGATGATCTCGTAATCGTTGCCTACCAGGCCATCGGTCATGAAGCAGACCACGCGCAGGTGGCCTTGGCTGTCGGACGGCTCGAGCGCGGCGCGAATGGCCTTCATCATCTCGGTCCCTCCGCTACCCGAGCGGGAATCGAGAAATTCGCGCGCAATCCGCAGGTTCTCCGGCGTAGCCGCCACGGGAGCGGGGAAGAGGATGCGGGTTTCTCCCGAGAAAGTAATCAGGTTGAACGTGTCGCTCCCGCCGGTCGAACTCGAGGACGGCGTTCCAACCGCTGGACACCCTGCGGGTGCATTCGGTCGTGAAAGGGCGCCATTTGCTCATGGATGCCCGATCCCATCCCCAAATAGCTGGCCCCCATCACAACGCTCGGAAACAGCACTGACATCCGTTCGCGCCGCAGCCGCACCACGGCCTGCCGCGGGTTCGGGCGCTCGATGGCGATGTCGTGCGTCTTTGCGGCGAGGGACTCGATAGGCACGCCGGCGTCGAGGGCGACCTCCAACGAAATGTCGTGCCCCGCGCGCGTGCCTTCCGGCGTGACTGGAGGGGTGATACGCGATGCGTCGGGAACCTGGTTCGTGTCGGGCGCCCATCCGCCGCCCTGTTTTCCGGTGGGCGCGCCGGGGATGTACCGCGGCCCCACAACCATGGGGAAGGTGAACTCGTAAGCCCCGGCTTCGTAGGGAACGGTCTCCACGTAGCTGATCTCGATGTTTACCCTGGCCCCGGGCATGATGTTGGCCACGGCCTGGGTGAAGACGTTGGGCCGGTCCTGATCGAGCAGACCGGCCACTTTGCCGGCTCGCCGCGCGTCGTCGTAGATCCGGCGCGCCTCCTCGCGCGGCTTGATCAGGCCGCGGATGGTCCGGTCGCCGACCAGCATGGTCATCGAGTCCACCGCGGCGCCCGGCGGCAGGGGGAACGTGTAGACCGCCTCGATCTTCTCCTGGA
>JAIQFU010000202.1 GCA_020073115.1 Terriglobia bacterium | reverse complement strand
GTGACGCTGCGCACCTTCAACCGGATGAACGAAGACTCCGTATCTTGCGGGCTGAAGGTGCTGACCAAGGATGCCGTGGCCCTCGAGCATCTCGACGAATGGGGCACGGCCATGGACTCCGACGAGGACGAGTACTAGGTCGCCGTGCTTGACCGTCTATGCGCCTGCCGTCGAAATCAGCTACGTTCTGGATCCTGATGGGGCTCTCGGTGGCCATCGCGCTGATCGGGATTTCCATTGCGCGGTACTTTTATCACCACAAGCCCGAGATTCCCGATTCCATGGAAAAATCGCTGAAGCCGTTGCACACGCTGCTCTACAACAAGTGGTACGTGGACGAGCTATACGATTTCCTGTTCGTCAACGGTCTCTGCAAAGGCGGCGGCCTGGCGCTCGGCGCGTTCGACCGCAACGTGGTGGATGGCGGCGTGAACGGCGCCGGGTGGCTCACGCGCTTCACTTCCCGGGGCTCCATCTGGTGGGATACGTGGATCGTGGACGGCGCGGTCCGGTTCGGCTCTTTCTTCGTCAAGATGCTTTCCTATCCGGTTTGCATCCTGCAGACCGGGCGCGTGCAGGCCTACGCGTTTTTCGTGGTGGTGGGCGTCCTGGCGTTCTTCGGGTACTACATAGCGCACTAACGATATGGACCAGCATCTACTCAGCATTGTTCTGTTAACGCCCCTGGCCGGGCTCGCGGTCCTGCTCTTCATTCCGTCGTCGAACAAGGGCCTGATCCGGATCTGGGCGAACCTGGCGGCGCTCGCCGGGTTCCTGGTTTCGATTCCGCTGGTCACGCGTTTTCGCGCGGACGCCGCCGGGTTCCAATTCGAGGAGAAGGCGAACTGGATCCCCTCCCTCGGCGCGCATTACCACCTGGGGATCGATGGCATCAGCCTCCTGCTGGTGATGCTCACCACGCTCATGGGCTTCCTCGCCATCCTCTCTTCCTGGAACGCGGTTCAGGACCGCACCAAAGAATACTACGCCATGTTCCTGCTGTTGCAGACAGGCATGATCGGGGTATTCATCGCGCTCGATTTCTTCCTGTTCTACATCTTCTGGGAACTGGTGCTGGTGCCGATGTACTTCATCATCGGGGTGTGGGGCGGCCCGCGGAAGCTGTACGCCGCCATCAAGTTTTTCCTGTACACCCTGGCCGGTTCGGTGCTGATGCTGCTGGGCCTCCTGACGCTTTACTTCCAGCACTACCAGCAGTTCGGGTTCTACAGCTTCGAGATTTCCGACCTGATGAACGTCCACATGGCCCTGGGAATGCAGCAGTGGGTCTTCTGGGCCTTCTTCCTGGGATTCGCGATCAAGGTGCCGATGTTCCCCTTCCACACCTGGCTGCCGGATGCGCACGTGGAGGCCCCCACGGCGGGCTCGGTGATCCTGGCGGCGGTTTTGCTGAAGATGGGGACCTACGGATTTATCCGGTTCTCCGTGCCGCTGCTGCCGCAGGCTTCGGCGGATAAGACCATCGTCCAGATCCTGGCGGTCCTTTCCATCATCGGCATCATCTACGGCGCGCTGGTGAGCCTGATGCAGAAGGATTGGAAGAAGCTGGTGGCGTACTCTTCGGTGAGCCACCTGGGCTTCTGCACCCTGGGCATCTTCGCCCTGAATCCCAACGGGCTGGCGGGCAGCGTGATCCAGCAGATCAACCACGGGATTTCGACCGGCATGCTCTTCCTCGTCATTGGGGTGATCTACGAGCGCCGGCACACGCGCGAAATTTCCGAATACGGGGGCCTGGCGCACGTGATGCCGAAGTTCGCCATCATCTTCGCAATTGCCATGCTGAGCTCCGCGGGGTTGCCGCTGCTGAACGGGTTTATCGGCGAGTTCACGATCCTGCAAGGCGCGTTTGAAGCCAACCGGGCGTGGGCGGCGTTCGCCGTGAGCGGGGTGATCCTCGGCGCGGCGTACCTGCTGTGGCTCTACCAACGGACCATGCTGGGACAGGTGACCAACGGCAAGAACCTGGCCGTTCCCGACATGAGCCTGCGCGAGATCGCCGTTTTCGTCCCGCTGATCCTGTGGGCGGTGTGGATCGGGGTCTACCCCAAGCCATACTTCGACATTCTGAAACAACCGGTGAACCAGATTGTGCAGAGAGTGAATCCGACGTACTTCGCCGGGAGGGGCCAGGGGCCGGGGGCCAGGGGGCAGGGGGGAGAGGCCTCCGCCGAACTCCGCGGTTCCGGCTCGCGGGCCGCGTTCGATTCGCCCCCCATAGTCAGGGCGCCTCAATCCCCGGCCCCCGGCCCCCGGCCGCAGGCCCCCGCGGGAGGCGGGCAATGAACTTCTCCCAGTTCTACACTTCCATCGACCACTTCAGCATCATCCCGGCGGTAATGCTGGCGTTGTTCGGCTGCGCCATCCTGCTGTTCGATTTCCTGATCTTCCCCGACCCGCGGCAGCGCAAGTGGCTGCTGATCTTCGTCGCGCTGGGGGAAGGGTTCACCGGCTACGGCCTCTACCGCCAACACGCGTGGCTCGCCAATAACGGCGCCGCCAGCCTCATCGGCTTCAACGGCTCGGTGACGGTGGACGGGTTCGGCATCTTCTTCAACTGGATCTTCGTGATCGCGGCCCTGATCGTGGCGGTGGTTTCGTACAAGTACCTGGAAATCGCCGGCGAGCATCACGGCGAATACTACGGTCTGATCCTGTTCGCGCAATGCGGCATGTACTTCCTGGCCATGGGCACGGACCTGGTAACGCTGTTCATCGGCCTGGAGCTGATGGCGCTCACGTTCTATGTCTTGGTCGGGTTCCTGCGCGGCGACAAACGCTCGAATGAAGCGGCCATGAAGTACCTGCTGCTGGGCGCGTTCTCTTCGGGGTTCCTGGTCTACGGCTTCTCCATCATGTATGGCATCGCGGGTTCGACCAAACTGGCCGATGTCAGGGCCGCGATCGAACTGCGGCCGGCGTGGGACCCGATGGTGTTCCTGGCGCTGGCGACCACCTCGGTGGGGCTGCTGTTCAAGATCGCTGCCGTGCCCTTCCACATGTGGGCTCCGGACGCTTACGAAGGCGCGCCGACCACCGTGACGGCATACCTGGCGGTGGCTTCGAAGGCCGCATCCATCGCCTTCCTGGTCCGCATCTTCACGGAGCCGCTGGCTTCGGCGCGGGTGATGTGGGAGCCGCTGCTGGCGGTGGTGGCGGTGGTCACGCTGACCATCGGAAACCTGGCGGCCATCAACCAGACCAATATCAAGCGGCTGCTGGCCTACAGCTCCATCTCGCATGCGGGCTATATGCTGCTGGGCCTGGTGGCGGGGAACGATACGGGCATCAAGGGCATTGCGGTGTACGTGATGGTGTACACCTTCATGAACCTGGGAGCGTTTCTGGTGATCGTGGCGCTGCGCCGCAGCAACATCATCGGCGAAGACCTGGACGATATCGCCGGGCTGATGCACAAGAGCCCCGGCTACGCCGTGCTGATGCTGATCTTCCTGCTGTCGCTGGCCGGCATTCCGCCCACCGCCGGATTCCTGGGGAAGTATTACATCTTCCTCGCGCTGATCCAGACGGGACACTATACCCTGGCGGTGATCGCCACGCTGTACGTGGCGGTGGCGATCTACTACTACTTCAAGGTGATCCGCAGCATGTTTATCCGCGAGCCGGCGGAGAAGGCGCCGCTGGCATCCAGTTTCGGGCTGCGGCTGGCGTTGGGGGTAACGGGGATACTGACGCTGCTGATCGGCGTATATCCCGAGCCGTTCCTGCGGATGGCGCAGACGTCGCTGTTGCGGTAAGAAAACTATGGACGCGATCATTCATCATCCTTTATTCGCGCCGCTGCTGGTGACCCTGGTGATCATCGCAGGCGTTCCCCTGGTAGCCGGCTACCTGAGCCTGGTGGAGCGCAAAGTCCTCGCCGACTTTCAGGTGCGCCTGGGGCCCATGCGCGTGGGGCCGCACGGGATTCTCCAGCCCATCGCCGACGCGGTGAAACTTCTGCTGAAGGAAGACATCATTCCCGCGGAGTCCGATAAGGCGATCTTCTGGTTCGCGCCCTGCGTTTCCACCTTTACCGCTCTCACGGCGTTTTCCGTTTTGCCGTTTGCCAGGAACATCTACGTGGCGGATGTCAACGTCGGGCTGCTCGTCGTTTCCTCGATGTCCGCGGTGGGGATCCTGGGGATCATCCTGGGCGGGTGGGCTTCGAACAGCCACTACTCGCTTCTCGGAGCGCTGCGTAGCGCCGCGCAGTTGGTGAGCTACGAAGTGGCCATGGCGTTCGCGCTCCTTTCGGCGGTTATGGCCGCGGGCACGCTGAGCATGCAGGGCATCGTGAAGACGCAACTGGAGCACGGCGTATGGGGCGCGTTCGCCAATTACGGGTTCATGATCGTGCCCTTCGCCGTGTACCTCATCGCCGCCACGGCCGAAACCAACCGTGCGCCGTTCGACATGCCGGAAGCGGAGTCGGAGCTCGTCGCCGGTTTCCACACCGAGTACAGCGGCTTTCGTTTCGCGCTGTATTTCCTGGCGGAATACGCCAACGTGTTCGTGGTTTGCGCCGTGGCCGTGACGCTGTTCCTGGGCGGCTGGCTGCGGCCCTTCCCCAACGTGAAGTTCCTTGAAATCCCGTTCAACTTCGGCGTTCCGGCGCTGCTGTTCTTCGGATCGGGGCTGCTGTCGCTGCGGCTGGTGGGCCGGCTGAAAAGCCAGATTCACCGGTGGGTGCTGCTGGCGATCGTTGCCGGACTGCTGCTGATTGGGCTCCTGTTCATGGTCCCGGTGGTGAACGGCGCGGTGATCGGCCTGTTCTGGTTCATGCTGAAGGTTTCCACGATCATATACCTCATGATCTGGTTCCGGGGGACCTTCCCGCGCTTCCGTTACGATCAGCTCATGAATATCGGGTGGAAGATCGCCATCCCGGTAGGCATGGCGGCGGTGATGATCAACGCCTTGATCGGCGTGTCGTAGGACGGGAGGCAGGCCGGGTGCTATCTCACCCGAGAGCAGTACTACGTTTACCAAGGCTAATCTTGAATGGCTGCCACGCCCGAGTAGCATAGTACTGGCGGAATAGGCATGCGAACCAGACAGAAGGGCCAGGCGGCGATCTTCGTTTCGATGTCGATCGTGGTCACCCTGGGGATGCTTGGCCTGGTGGTCGATCTCGGGTGGGCCCTGTGGCGGAAGCAGGCGTGCAAGCAGGCGGCGCAAGCGGCGGTGATGGCGGGGATCAAGGTGGCCCAGAACGCCGCCAATTTCGTGTGTCCCGGCGGCGGCGTGCCCTGCATGGCATCGCCCATACCCTGCCCAGCCGTCCTGGACACTCCCTCCAACCCGATCCACACGGCGTGCCTGTACGCCAAGCAGAATGGGTTCGTGGACGACCCGGCCCACGGCCGCCAGCGCGTCCTGATCGAGGCATTCAACGGCACGCCCCCGACTCCGGGGCTGCACCCCACGTATTGGATCAGCGCCACGGTTTCGGAGCGCGTTCCGGTGTGGTTCTCGGCAGTCGTGGGAACCGGGCTGACGGTTCGCGCGCGGGCCACCGCCGCTTACTTCCTTCCCAGCGTGGGCGGCTGCATCTACGCGCTGGAACCCGATGGCATCGCGGTCACCAACAGCGGAAACACGGAGTTGGACACCGGGTGCGGCATGTACGTGAACTCGATCAGTGGCAGCGCCATCGACCTGAACGGCAATCCGATAATCCACGCCACGAACAATTCGAACGTCAATATCGTGGGGAGCTGCAACGGCTGCGACCGGAGTCTGGATCCGCCGTCGGCTTTGAGGCTCGGGGCGCCGCGCATCGTAGACCCGTTCGGGGGAATGGCTCCGCCGGACGTAGGGTCCTGCAACGTCTCGGGCGGCGTGATACTGGCCAGCCATGATACGGCAACCCTCAACCCGGGGGTCATTTGCGGCGGAATCAATCTCAGCGGCCAGGCGAGCTTAACCTTCAACCCCGGGCTGTACATCATCAAGGGCGGTTTCAGCGCCAGCGGCCAGGTGGCGGTCACCGGATCGGGGGTCACCTTTTACGTCGTAGACGGCGCCGTGAACCTCTCCGGGGGGACATCCATGAGCCTCACCGCTCCTACCGGCGGCTACTGGCAGGGGATCCTGTTCTTCCAGGCACGCGACAACTACAGTGCAGCATCTCTGGTGGGGGGATCGGAGGCGAGCCTCAACGGAGTGCTTTACTTCCCCGGCGCCGCGCTGAACTTCGGCGGGGGCAGCGCGGGCAACGCGTGGAGCGCCACGATCGTGAGCCGCACGCTCAGCCTTGTCGGAAATACCTACATCAGCGATCCGGTCACCACCAAGTTCACTTCCGGCAATGCCGGCGTCCGCATGATCGAATAGCGGGCGATTCTTCTGCGATAATAGATACAAAAATGATCCTTGAAACGCACTGGGAAGGGTGTTCCCCGCCCCGGGCGCCGGCGGCTTGCCGCGGCGGGACCGGCTATACAGCCTTTTGCGTTTCTTCCCCAGGGTTTGTAACCTGTGAGTTGGCCGCTACGCCTTTCCAGTCGGAAGTTCAGCCTCCGGATGCCGGCGCCCAGGGTGCGGCATGCTGGTAGATTTCGAGGTGATCAAGCGCGCGCAAGCTGGTGACAGCGCGGCGTTTAACGAGATCGTACTGGCCTACCGGAAGCGGATTCTGGGGATCGTCATGAGGGCGATTGCCCGTCCGGAAGATGTCGAGGATGTCGCGCAGGAAGTCTTTCTGCGGCTTTATTTTTCGCTCGACCAGCTGCGGACAGCGGAGGTCTTCGAGCCTTGGTTGTATCGCCTGACGGTGAACGCGGCCTACGATTATCTGCGGAAGCAGAAACGGCGTCAGGAATATCGCATGTCGGATCTGTCGGAGCAGCAGGTGCTCCTGGCCGATGCGACGGCGGGCGGGAAGGCGGAGCGCGACGAGCAGTACAACAAGAAGATTCGGGAATCCGTCGATGCGCTCCTGGGGGCGGTTTCGGAAGCCGACCGGATTCTTCTGATGCTGAAGGAAGTGGAAGGGCTTTCGCTGAAAGAACTTGAAAAGGTCTACAAAGTCAACGAAAATGCTCTTAAGGTCCGATTATTCAGAGCCCGGCAGCGGGTCCTGAAGGCCTACGGAGAAGCAGGAAAAGGTAAGGCCCCGGCGAAATCCGGGGAGTAGAGGTGATATGAACCCGATGCGCGGCAGCGACGACGAAAAACTCGATGCCTTATTCCGGGCGTTTGGCGAATGTCCAGTGCCGGAACCGAGCGTGAATTTCATGCCCACGCTGTGGGGCAGAATCGAGTCGCGTCAGAGCTTCACATTCTCATTCCGACGGATGGCGAACGCGTTTGTAACGGCAGCCCTGGCGCTCTCGGTGGCGCTCGGCGTGTACATGTCTATGCCTCGCTCGAACCAGTCCTACTATTCCCAGACCTACGTCGAGGCGCTGGCGGAAGCCAACAGCCTGGACGCTCCGGACATCGTTGGCCCGGTGACCGGCCGGTGATCTGAACGATGCCCAAATCGAGAGTCTCGGCGGCTCTATCGCTTCTACTGGTCTTCGTCAGCGGCGCGCTGGTGGGAGTACTGGCGCATCGCGCCTACGTCACGCGCATGGCGCCTGCCGCCGCCAATCCGCCGCGCGGCGGGCGGCGCGACCCGCAGGAGTGGCGCAAGCACATTGTCCCGCTAATGCGCGAGCAGATGAAGATGGACGATCAGCAGGTGACGCAGCTCAACCAGATTCTGGACGAAACGGACGTGCAGTTCCGGACCGTGCGCGAGAAGTGGAACGCCGCCAACCAGACCATCCAGAAGAGCATGGTCGACCAGATCAACGGCATCCTGCGGCCCGACCAGCAGAAGCTCTACGCGGATTGGCGCGAAGAGAGGGAACGGGAGCGGCAGAAGCACATGCAGGAGCGCCGGCCGAACGGGCCGCCTCCCGGTCCGCCGCCGCCCGGACCGCCACCGGGATCGGACAAAAAATAAGGCGGGCTGAACGCCCGCCCTCTTCTTGAAGCCTTTGGGAAAACTGACAGGCAGGTCGGAGGACCTGCCCTACGCCCTCTACTGCTGCTGCAGAGCCGCCTTCTTGGCGCCGCGCGTGGCCTTGTACTTCCTTTCAAACCGGTCTACGCGTCCGGCGGTGTCCACCAACTTCTGACGGCCCGTGAAGAACGGGTGGCAGGAGGAGCAGATTTCCACGCGGATATCGCCCTTGTGCGTGGAACGCGTCTTGAACGTGTGACCGCAGGCGCAGATGACGTTGATTTCGTTGTATGCGGGATGGATGCCAACCTTCATTTTCGAGGGGGAGATCCTTTCGTAGAATTCGAGTATATCAAAAGTTCAAACCCCCGTGGGTCACGAGAACCCACGGGGGCAGGCAGCCTATAGAAAAGCCTGAGGCTTAGCTGACGCAAGAGGCAGCCGTTCCACAGGAACCTGATTCCGTGACTGGGCGGAATCGCTACGTTAGAACACCGACTTTAACAGTCGGCCACCTCTCGCGGTCTTAAATTACTATCCATGTTGCTGGACCACCTCCTTTCCCAGTTCTTTTTTCATACTCGCACGGGCCAGGAAGGTTGTCAATTGTTCCGATGGTGGCGCAGTGATTCCGCATCGGCGGCCGAAGGCTGTCGGCAAGCCTCACAATCGAGGGAGTTTCCTCGGGTTGGCACGCGGGGAACAGCTTTGGCGGCTTTCGGGATGCCGAAAACACTCTGCGAAACGCCGGCGGAGAGGGT
>JAIQFU010000201.1 GCA_020073115.1 Terriglobia bacterium | reverse complement strand
TGCTCGCCAGCATTGCCCGTCTCCGCTTCACCGGCACGCCCAGACTACCACGCCCCCTCGCCCCGCCCGGCAAAAACCGGACATTTCTACTTTGCAGGGAATAGGACATTTCTACTTTGCGTTGACAACGCGTCGCTCCATAGTTGACAACGCAATTTTATCCGGGTAAATTAGTTATACCCGGATATAAAAATGCTCGATAAATGCACGGCGTTTAGAGGTTCCAGCCGGATCGCGGCCGGCGATTTGCGGCACGTGGCAGTCAAGGCTAAGGAGGCCATCGACCTCCTCGCACAAGAGCCCGTTCTCATCTTCGACAACACGACGAGCGAACTGGTCGAAGTCGATTTTCGGGGGACGGCGGAGGACGTTCTGAACCGGCTCCCGCGGGCCGGGGACGCCGAAGCCGAGATACCTCGGAAGCCAGGCCGCCCGAAGCTGGGCGTGGTGGCCCGTGAAGTCACGTTGCTGCCCCGCCACTGGGAGTGGCTGAACAGCCAGCCTGGAGGCGCCTCCGTTGCGCTCAGGAAACTGGTGGAGCACGCCCGGCGGGAGAATCGGGAAACCGACCGCATCCGGCAGGCGCGTGAGGCGGCGTACCGCTTCATGTCGGCGATGGCCGGAAACGAGCCCGGGTTCGAAGAAGCGGCGCGGGCTTTGTTCGCCGGGGACCGGCCGCGGTTCGAAGAGATGGTCAAAGGCTGGCCGCCTGACGTCCGGGACCACGCCACGAGACTCTTCGCCGAAGGCGCGTGACGGGCCGACCCCACGGCAGGCCGGTCAGGGCGCAGAAGTTCAGGGTATCCTCGGAGTCTTTGCGAGGGCCATCCCTGTATCGCGCTCCGCCGGCCGGTCAACTGCGCGGGGGAGACTGCCGGGGGGTCCGCCGTCCCCCCGATGGCCAGTAGCGTGCCATTCCGGCCGAGGCCGCCCACCAGCGCGGAGCCGCAGTGGCCTCCGTGCCATCCGACCCCGGCGCGGTCGCCGGGCTTCCCAGATCCAAACAACCGGCGCCGAAAATCGAGCGCCGGCGGTACTTGGAACTGCACCCGCCGCCGCGGTGTCTATCTGCCCATGAGGGTACGTATCGTTCTTCTGCTTGCGGTCGCCGGCTGTCTGGCGGGCCAGCCCTTTCGGGAATCCCTGAACCGCGGCGTGCAGGCCTTCAAGAACGGGCAGTACGCCGCCGCCGTGGACGCTTTCCTGACCGCGGTGAACCTGGAACCCGCCAACGAAACGGCCCGGCTGTACCTCGGTACAGCGTACATGCAGCAGTACATTCCCGGCGCGGAGAGCCCCGAGAATCAGGCCTTCGCGCGCAACGCCGAAACCGCATTCCAGTCCGTTCTCGGCTTGAACTCCGCCAACGCGGTCGCGCTGGCGTCACTCGCCTCTCTGAATCTGAACATGAAGAAGTTCGAGGACGCCCGTGGCTGGTACCAGCGTCTCCTGGCGGTCGATCAGGGAAACGCCGAAGCCTGGTACTCTCTCGGGTTTCTTGCCTGGGCGCGCTGGTATCCCGCGTATCAGGAAGCCCGGCGGGGGCTGGGCATGAAACAGGAAGATCCCGGGCCCCTGCCCGATGCGCCCGTGCGGGCGGCGCTCCGTGCCCAGTGGATGCCGGCGCTCGATGAAGGCATTTCCAGCCTCGCGCGCGCGCTAGCAGTCAATCCCGAGTACGCCGACGCCATGGCTTACATGAACCTCCTTATCCGCGAAAGGGCCGACCTCCGCGACACGCAAGAGGAATACACAAGCGATGTGGCCGAAGCCGACCGCTGGGTGCAGAAAGCCCTGGAGGTCAGGAAACGGCAATCGCAGCGGCGCGAAGCGGCGCCTCCACCACCTCCGCCTCCCCCTCCTCCTGCCGGCAACGGCGGCGCATCCGACGCCCCGCGGCGAATCCGGGGCAGTTTCGACCTCGAAGGGCCGAGGATGATCTCGAAACCGGCCGCGGTCTACCCGCCTGAAGCGCAACAGGCGAGGATCACCGGAACGGTCAAGCTGGCCGTCACAATCGGTGCAAACGGCCGGGTGAAGTCCATTCAGGTGGTCAGCGGACACCCCTTTCTCATTAAGGCGGCGGTGGACGCGGTCAAGCAATACGTCTACGTGCCGGTGCGCCGGAACGGAGAGCCCATAGAGGTCCTCCACGAGGAAGACGTGTACTTCACGCTGCCGTATCAGAATGGTGGTAGCCCACCGCGTGCTTGAAGGCTTCCAGGGCGTTGTACACGATCGGGCACAATGGCGCCCAGCGGCAAAGTGATGCCATCCGCGCCCCCAGCGAATGCTCGCCGCGGGTGACGTGTGGAAATTCCCGGCAGGCGCTGGGGCGGGCTGGATAGATGCTGCACAGGTTCCCATCCAGGAAAATGCAGCCGTTTCGCCCGCTCCGCACGATTCTGCGCGCCGGCGCTTCCGGATCCGGATCGGTGTAGCGCCGCACGAGTTCGGCCGAATCCAGTCGGGCGTGACGGGCGATTTCTTGCAGCTCCGCCCGTCCCACGCTCACCACCGAATACCGGCAGCAGTTGGCGCACGCGGTACAGTCCATCCCGCGCTGCACACTTACAGCGAGGGCCTGAAATGGCTCCATCGCGCAGTGGCGCGCCGCCAGGTACCGGCGGAACGCCACGTTCTCCGCCGCTTTCACGGTCCCAAGCCGGCGGATCTCCACCAGGTCGGTGACCACGACAACATACTCCCGCGGCGCCCGGAACAAGGGCGCCTCCGGGGCGGCGTCTACCGCATGCCGCCCGCGTCTCTTTTTGCCACCCCCGCGTTGCGCCAGGCTTCGGTCGCATATGCGGGGTACTTGGCGGCCTGCTCGAAGTACGATGCGGCTTCCAGCACCTGCGCCTTGTTGATCGTCAGCTTTCCGAGCTGATAATTGGCCAGCCCCAGGTCAAAGAATGCGAGACCCGCCATGGCGTCATCGGCCTTAATCAGCGGCAGCGCGGCGCGGAGTTCCTTGTTCGCCGCGGCCCATTTCTGCTGACTGCTATGGATTGTGCCGGCGATCCAATAGCCCCGGCCCAACTCCCTGCTGCGGTAGCGTTCCCAGTCGGCGGCGGGCACGCCCTCCGGCTTGGCGTGCTTACTCAGCGCGGCGGTGAGGCGGGTGGCGTAGGTGGCTGCCCGGTCGGTTTGCTTGCTGCTGTATGCGGCATCCATCAGCACCGACAGTAGAGATTCGTTCTCAGGGAAGTTTCCGATCGCCTTTTCGGCGATTGCGGTCGCCTTGGCGTGCGAACCGGCTTGACCCACCGCACCGAGGTACGAGCCGTATCCGAGATCCAGGTACTTACTCTTGGGATTCTGCTGTTCGAGAGTGGAGATGAGGTCGATCAGCACTGGGGCCGGCGATTGGATCGCCACGGCGTACAAGGAATACTCGGTATGGAGATCGACTTCTTTGAGGTAGGCGACTTGTTTGGTCCACGCCTGTTTTTCGTCGCTGTTCGCGGGCGCCGGCGCGCTCAATGCCTTGAGGGCCAGAGCGTGCGTCTCCGCCGCCAGTCTCTTGACCTGGGCAGCATCTTTATCCGTTTCGGCTTTCTTCAGGTTGTCAAAGGCGTCCTCCAGTTCGTCCGCGGCCGCCACTCCGGCGCCCGCCAGCAGAAGGCACGCCCAAAGGCAAGATAGTCTCACGGTCCCTCCTCAGGCCCCTAAAAGGGACTAAAGGTTCCGAAACTGATTTTGCACAATCGCGCGGCCTAAAGCAATGGGGTCCCGCTGCGGCTCCCCCTCAACCGTTGCGGGAGGCCTCGAATTTGCGGATGACCTTCTCCCGCATTCCCCAGGCCTCGATGGCCTGGCGCGAGCCTTCTTTGGCCATGCTGACGCTCAGGCGGCGCTCGGCTTCGGCGAACGTGTCCTCGGCGGCCATCCGCATTTCGTAGGCCTCGTCGTCCGCTTCCTTCAGGGTCTGCGCTTTGAGCTTGATCTCGGGAGCGACGTCCTGGGCTTCCTCTTTAGCCTTTGCGTATTCCCGCTTCGTCTTAGGATCGCTGTCGAGACGGGCCTGCGCTTCCAGTTCCCGGTAGGCTTTTTTCAGATCGTCGCTCCAGGACGCTTTCACCTTCTCCTCCGCCGCTTCCAGGGCTTCCCAGGCCACATCGGCGGCTCTTCGGACTTTGGGCTTATTCGTCAGCCACGTCCATGTTCCCCAGTCGTTGGCGGCCTGGTGGAACAATACTTTCGCGTCTTCCACTTCGGGCAGCTTGTGCATACTGCTATAGCCTAAGCAAGGCGATGGGCGATGTCCAGGACAATCACGTATGAAATTAACCCTGAGTTTGTAAGGAAGGGCACACTTCGGACCCCGCGTCATTCGGGCGCAGGTTGGCCGGAGCGATAATAAATCGGATATACAGGTCCCCAATTAGCGGAGGCTGAAAATGACCTATCGACTTGCGGTCGCTGCGTTCTCCTGTCTGGTCCTTCCGGCGGGTGCGCGCGCGGAACTCAAGCCTGAAACTTTGAGCGAGTTCTACTGCTATGTGCAGTCCGCCGAGGCGCGGATGAATGCCCGTAAGACTTTCGTCCTGGCCGACGCGGATGCGGCTTTGAACACGCAGTTGTTGCGCGGACAGAAAATCGTGACGAGCGCGCCGAACGGCGACAATCCCCACAAGATCACCGGCGGCAACCTCTACGATTGGGTCGGCTCCGTTTTCGTCCCCGGAGCCACCATCCAGCGGACGCTCCTGATGCTCCAGGACTACGACCATCGCCCGCAGTATTTCCCGCAAACGATCTCCTCGTCCAAGCTCCTGTGCCGCACGGGTGAAAACCACCTCGCTTACACCATGCGGATGAAGGAGCCCGCCGTGATAGACGTCGAAAACGACGTGGTCTGGACCCAGGTGGACCCCAAGCGCTGGAAGTGCAGTTCGTATTCGACCAGCGTAAAGCCGGTGGAAAAGGACAAGGGATACGTGCGCCAGATCTACATGTGGTGGCGCTTCGCCGAGGCCGAGAAGGGAGTGTACGTGGAAGCCGAGGCGATCGAATTGAGCGACGAGTTCGGAGCCATGACGCGCGCTTTGGGTTCGATGCTCATGGGCATCAATCCGGAAAAATCCTTGCGGCACTCGCTCGAAGCGATCCGCACGTCGCTTACCAAGCCGGGATTGCAGTTCGCGCCGCTGCCTTCCGGACTGCCGGCCTGCGGCGAGCCCTATAAGCCCGCCGGCTGCACGAAAGTATCGGAGAGAAAATAGGAGTAGGAAAATTGGCCACGGAGGGACACGGATTCCGGGAAAAGGTTTGATCCGTGTTCACCCGTGGCTGAATCGGGTCTCTTGGCATCTTGGCCGTCTTCCATGCCCGAACCCCGCTTCGATTTCGATTTCATCATCGTGGGCTCCGGTTTTGGCGGCAGCGTTTCGGCGCATCGCCTCACGGAGAAGGGCTACCGCGTGGCGGTCATGGAGATGGGCCGCCGTTGGACCCCCGAGAACCTGCCCGAAACGAACTGGAAGATCTGGCGCTGGATCTGGCGGCCGGGTCTGCGCCTGCGGGGGTTTTTCAATATCAGTTTCTTCCGGCACGTGGCCATTCTGCACGGCTGCGCGGTCGGGGGCGGTTCCATCACATACGCCAATACGCTGCTGGTCCCTAAAGACACGGTCTGGGACAGCGGTTCCTGGGCGGGACTGGCTCCCTGGAGGGTGGAGATGCCGGCTCACTATGAGACGGCTCTCTACATGCTGGGCGCTATCGAGAACCGGATCCTGGGGCCCCCCGACCGGATCCTGCCACGCGCGGCCGAAGCCGCCGGCGTAGGCGCCACCTTCTACCGCACCCGGGTCGGCGTTTTCGAGCCGCCGCCTGGAGAACAAGGCGGGCGAACCTACCCCGACCCCTACTTCGGCGGGAAAGGCCCGGAGCGCGCCACCTGCACTGCCTGCGGCGGCTGCATGATCGGGTGCCGGTACAACGCCAAGAACTCTCTCGACAAAAACTATCTCTACTTCGCCGAGAAGGGTGGGGCGCGGGTGTTCGAAGAGACCAGGGTGGTGGATGTCCGGCCGCTCGGAAAGGGAGACGGGTCCGAGGGGTACGAGGTCCGGACCGTGCGATCCACCGCCCGCTTCCGCAAAGCGCCCCGCCGGTTCACCTGCCGCTCGGTGGTCTTCGCCGCATCCGCCCTGGGTACCATGGATCTCCTTTTCCGGCTGAAGGAGAAAGGCTCTCTGCCCGCCCTCAGCGGCCAGTTGGGGAATCGCGTACGCACCAACGCCGAGTCGCTCATCGGCATCCGTATTCCCGGCAGCCGCCAGGATCTCTCCACCGGCGTGGCCATCGGCTCCGGCATCTACCTCGACGAGTACACGCACATCGAAGCGGTGCGTTATCCCGCGGGCTCCGATGCCATGGGCTTCCTGGCCACTTTGCTCATCGGAGGGCGGCCCGGCTCGAACCGGATCCTGCTCTGGTTGGGGACGCTTCTCTGGTCCCTGCTGCGGCATCCTTTCAAAACAGTGCGGTGCCTCCACCCTTTCGGCTGGGCGCGGGAGTCGCTGATCCTCCTGTGCATGCAGACGCTCGAAGGCCATATCGATATGCGGCTCTCCCGGCCCTGGTACTGGCCGTTCCGCAAGGCGCTGGCCAGCCGCGGCCAGCGCATCCCCACCTTCATCCCGCAGGCCAACGAATTCGCGCGCCATACCGCCGCGCTGGTGGGCGGCGTTCCCATGAGCATGATCACGGAGATCCTGTTCGATGTCCCCGGGACCGCCCACGTTCTCGGCGGGTGTCCCATGGCTGCGGACCCGGAGCATGGCGTGGTGGACAGCCAGAACCGCGTTTTCGGCTACCGGAACATGTATGTCTGCGACGGGTCGGTGATCGCCGCCAACCTGGGGGTCAACCCCAGCCTGACCATCTGCGCGATCACGGAGCGGGCGATGAGCCATATCCCGCCCGCCGCGGCAAGCACGCCCGGCCCGACGTCCTGGCCCGGCATCCCAATCTAGCTCATAATCGGGGAATGATACGCCCATGGCTTCTTCTTGCCGCCGCGGCTCTCGCTTCCGCGCAGCCCAACCCCGGGGAGTGGAAATCGATGTTCGACGGCAAATCCCTGGCCGGCTGGAAGGAGACGCCGTTTACCAGTCACGGCCAGGTGCGGGTCGAGAATGGGACCGTCACGCTCGGAACAGGCTACCTGACGGGGATCAACTGGGCCGGCTCGTTTCCCAAAATCAACTATGAGGTGCGCGTGGAGGCCGCCCGGATGAAAGGGTCCGACTTTTTCGCCGGCATCACCTTTCCCGTGGGCGACGCCTTCTGTACCTGGATCAACGGCGGATGGGGCGGGGAAGTGGTGGGGCTGTCGAGCCTGGAGGAAAACGACGCCTCCGAGAACGAGACCACGTCGTACAAGACCTTCGAAACGGGCCGCTGGTACACGCTGCGCCTGCGGGTGACGGACCAGGTCATCGCCGCCTGGATCGACCAGGAGCAGGTGATTGGTCTGGAAACGGCCAACCGGACCATCGGCCTGCGGTTCGGGGAAATCGAGATGTCGAAGCCGTTCGGGATCGCCTCGTATTCCACGGTGGCGGCCATACGGAAAATCGAGTACCGCGTGCTCCCGTAACGCCGCCGTTGCGGCGTGGGCAAAAATGCTCCCGCCACCGATGAACTACTGGCGGTACCATCCCGAGTATGAAACCGGTCCACGTGTTCCATGTCGCGCCGTCGCTGCCGGCGGCCCTGGAGGGTCTGCGCGGTTTGGCGTACAACCTGCGCTGGGCGTGGGACCACGACGCGATCGAGCTGTTCCGCCGCCTGGACAGCGATCTGTGGGAAACCACCGGGCACAACCCCGTGCGCATGCTGGGGGAGATCGATCAGGGGCAACTCGAGGCCGTCTCCCGCGACGATGCCTTCCTGGCGCAACTGGAGCGCACCGCGAAGCAGCTCGATTCCTATCTCCAAGCCGAATCGACATGGTTCCGCCGCGCCTATGCCCCTGTGGACGGGCTTCAAGTGGCCTATTTCTCCGCCGAGTTCGGCCTGACGGAATGCATGTCGATCTTCGCCGGCGGCTTGGGGGTGCTGGCCGGCGATCACCTGAAATCCGCCAGCGATCTGGGCATCCCGCTGGTGGGAGTCGGCCTGCTCTACCAGGAAGGCTACTTCAGCCAGTATCTGAATGCGGCGGGCTGGCAGCAGGAATCGTACGAGGATAACGATTTCCAGAACCTGCCTCTCACGCTGGAGACGCGCCCCGGCGGCGAACCGCTCACCGTGACCGTGCGCTACGACAGCCGGCCCGTCCAGGCGCAGATCTGGCGGGCGGACGTGGGCCGCGTCCCGCTTTACCTGCTCGATGCGAATCTCCCCGCCAACCGCCCGGAAGACCGGGTCATCACCGATCAGCTCTACGGGGGCGACCTCGAAATGCGGCTGAAACAGGAGATTCTGCTGGGCATCGGCGGGTGCCGGGCCCTGGAAGCGCTGGGGATCGAACCCACCGTCTGCCACATGAACGAAGGCCACTCCGCGTTTCTCGGGCTGGAGCGGATCCGCACCCTCATGGAGAAGCGCCGCCTGGGCTTCCGCGAGGCCGCCGAGATCGCTTCCGCCGGCCTGGTCTTCACCGGCCATACGCCCGTGGCCGCCGGCCACGATTATTTCCCTCCCGCCCTTATGGAGCGCTACCTCGGGGAATACGGCAGGGGCCTGGGGCTCGACCGTCATACGTTTCTGGCCCTGGGCCGGCAGGACGCCGCCAACGAC
>JAIQFU010000200.1 GCA_020073115.1 Terriglobia bacterium | reverse complement strand
TCGAAATCGGCCAGAAGTACCTCGACAAGGAGGCGCGGCGGCTGGGGGTGCAGCTTTCGCGCGTGGCCCGGAACGATCTCGAAAATGTCGCCAGCGAGTACGGCTACAGCAAGATGGAAGACCTGTACGCCGCTCTCGGCTACGGGAAGTTTTCGGCGCGGCAGGTCCTCAGCAAAGTGGCTCCCGGGATCGTAGGCCGGGAAGAGCAGCAGGAGGCCCGCATCCCGCCCCCCGCGCCTTCGGAGACCGGCCCCGCCGTGCCGGGGCGCCCCGTCGATGGCGCGGACGTCATCAAGGTCCGCGGCGTGGAGGACCTGCTGGTCTACCGCGCCAAGTGCTGCAATCCCATCCGCGGTGAAAACATCGTCGGATACATCACGCGGGGGAAGGGCGTCGCCGTCCATTCCCGCTCCTGCCCTAATGTACAGAACCTGATGTACGACGTCGAGCGCAAGATCGAAGTGGAATGGGCGCGCGCCGCCGATGACGCGTTTCCCGTGCGCATCGTCGTCCACACTGACGACCGCCCCGGAATGCTCAACCAGCTTACATCCGTCCTCTCCGACGAGAACACCAATATCCGCAACCTGGAAGCCAAAGGCGAAATCGATCAGGACGGCGGCGTGGTGGAGATGACGGTCGATGTGCGCGACAAAAAGCAATTGGAGAAACTGGTTTCCGCGATGCGCCGCATCTCCGGCGTACGCGATGTCGAGCGCCTCTACAACTGAACATGACTGTCTCGATCGACCCCGAACACATCGCCATCTCCAAGTCGAAAGGCATCAAAATCGACTGGAAGGACGGCCATCGCAGCGACTACGGCCTGCAGTACCTTCGCGACAAGTGCCCGTGCGCCGGATGCACCGGCGCGCACGGAACGCCCCCGCGCCAGCCGGAAGCCGCCAACCCGTTTCAGATGTACAAACCCACGCTGAAAATCCTCGGTGTCGAGCCGGTAGGGAATTACGCCATCCGCATCAACTGGAGCGACGGCCATAGTGCGGGCATCTACTCCTGGGAACATTTTCGGGAGATCTGTCCCTGCGAAGAATGTAAGTAGCTGGCGGAGCGCTGAAAGCCCACTCCAGACACAAAAAAAGCGGCCCGGGAGCACCGGGCCGCTTTCGTGTCTTGCTCTGTCTCTACGCTTACAGGAGCCGGAAGTTCACTTCGATCGTGGCTGCCACCGGAACCGGTTGGCCGTTCTTCTTGCCGGGGCTGAAGCGCCACTTCTTCACCGCTTCAATGGCTTTCTCGTCCAAGCCCAATCCCAGGCTTCTCTGGACCCGGATGTTGTGCGCCTGTCCGTCGGGGTAGACCTCGACGTAGAGCACCACGACGCCCTGATACTTGGCTTTGCGGGCTTCCTCGGAATACTCGGGCTCGACCTTGGAAAGCAGGGTGGGAGCGGTTACGCCGCCGCCCACGCGAAAGACTCCGCCGCCAAAGCCGCCGCCTTCACCCGGACCTACGCCCGGTCCGATTCCCGAGCCGACGCCGCCATTCTTACCCGATCCGATCCCGCCGCCCGAACCCGGGCCGTTCGAAAGGATTCCGCTCTTGCTGAACGGATCGCCAAAGTTGGGCGAGTTCACCTGCGGTAGGGGCGTATCCGGAGGAGCGATGATGCTGGGGTCCATCGTCAGCTTCGGATTCAGGTTGTTGTACACCGCCACGGGCGGCGTAAACTGCTTCATCGAAGCTTTGGGAAGCTTGCCGAAACTCGCCGGCAGCGGGGATCGGTCACCGCCTCCGCCGCCGCCCTGCATGACCTGCTTCTTCGGCGCAGCCTGCGGAACCGGGGAGGTATCGACCGGGGTGAAAATCACCACCGCCTGCTTGATCATCTGCTGGCCCGGTTTGGTCACGCCCAACGTGAACATCGCCGCCACCACGGCCACCTGGAACCCGGTGGACATCATGAAGGACTTTTTCTGGCGGCCATAGAGACCCCAAATATCCTTCACGGCCACGGGCCGGGAAGTTACCTGGAGGGGTGGAAGTTTGGGCGGGTTGAAATACTCCTTCACGTTGCGGACGAAAGAGTTGTACCAGGGCTCTTCGACACTATCAACGAGGAGACGCGACAAATGGTCGTCGGCGTTGGGAAACGGATTGCTTGATTGCGACAGATCAGCCATTTTAATCCACCAGTCCTCCAAGTTGAAGAGAACCGCTGTCTACAACAGCTTGGACGTGTACGGGGATCACGTCGTTACAGGTTTTGGAAAAACACCGCCACCCGACGACCTGAGTTGAGTGTACCACACCACGTGAACGGAAGCTTGTAAAAACAACGACATAACCCCTCCGGGGCGGGTCGCTCCCCGCAAGTGAGGATGACGCCGCCCCCCCGAAAGTTTCCAAATTTGGAAGTAGCCCCAAAGGGCCGGGCGCCGTCGTACAATCGGTTCGATGCAGATTTCGATCGAGAAGAGGCCGCTGGAGCAGGCGCCCGCCGACGCGGTGATCGTGCCGGTCTTCGAAGGGCGTAAGGAAGACCGATTTGGAGCCGGGGATCTGTTCGATTCCGGCGAGGTTTCGGGAAAGGCCCTGGAGTTGACTCTTTTGCACCACGTCCCCGGCCTGGCTGCGAGCCGTATTCTGCTGGCTGGGGCCGGCAAGGCGGAGAAGTTCGATCCGGCGGGGATGCGCGGGTTGGCGGGGGCCGCCGTCCGGCGGCTCAAGTCCGCATCAGTAAAGAAGATCGCCATGTGGCTGCCGCCGGAGCATGCGGCCGCGGAGTTCGCCGCGGCGGCGGTGGAAGGCGCCATTCTGGGCGATTTCGATCCAGACCGCTACAAGACCGCGGACGACAAAAAGCCGGTCGCATCGTTCGCGATAAGCGGGAGCGCGGCCGGTCTGGAGGTTGCCGCGGAGCGCGGCCGGATCGTCGCCGAAGCGCAAAATTTCACCCGCGCCCTGGTGAACGAACCGGCCAACCGGCTCACGCCCCGAGGCGTCGCCCAGGCGGCCCGCGCGATGGCCGCCGAGTATGGCCTCCCGTGCGAGGTGTTGGAACGCGCGCAGTTGGAGCAACTCGGGATGGGCGCGCTGCTCGGCGTGGCGCAGGGAAGCGCGGAGCCGCCGGTCCTCATCGTGATCCGGTACGCGCCGGCCGAAGTCGGGCCGAAAGCGCACCTCGGGCTGGTCGGCAAGGGGGTTACTTTCGACAGCGGCGGAATCTCCATCAAGCCCTCGGAAGGCATGGAGAAGATGAAGTACGACATGGCCGGGGGGGCCGCCATGATCGGGGCCATGCGCGCCCTCGCGCAACTCAAGCCGGCGATCCCCGTCACGGCCTTCATCCCTTGCGTGGAGAATATGCCCGGAGGGCGGGCGCAACGGCCCGGGGATATCGTCACCGCCATGTCGGGAAAGACGGTGGAGGTGATCAATACGGACGCCGAAGGCCGCCTGATCCTGGCCGACGCGCTGGTTTATGCGCGCCGGCAGGGCTGCACGCACCTGGTGGACGCAGCCACGCTGACGGGAGCGATCGTAGTCGCCCTGGGGCACCTGAACGTAGGGCTGTTCGCCAGCGACGAAGGGCTCCAGGGCCGCGTGCTGGGGGCCGCGAAATCGGCCGGCGAGCGCCTGTGGCCCATGCCGCTCGATGACGATTACAAAGACTATCTCAAGAGCGCTTTCGCCGACCTGGCCAATGTCGGGGGCCGCTGGGGCGGCGCGGTCACCGCGGCCATGTTCCTCAAGGAGTTCGCCGAGGGCACGCCGTGGGCGCACCTGGACATCGCCGGAACGGCGTGGCTGGACGAGGCGAAGCCCTTCCTGGCGAAGGGTCCCACGGGAGTGCCGGTGCGAACCTTGGTGCGGCTGGCGACCGACTGGAAAGACTCAACGGCATAGCTGAACACCTGCGCTGCTGCTGCCGCGATTCTCCGGGCGCGTTCGGGCTGGTAATCGAAATGGCGGCGCGCCGATGCGACCACGCGCTCGAGTTCTTCCTGGTCCAAAGGCTGCGTCAGCACGTCGTAGGCTCCGAAGTTCAACACTTCAGACCAAAGATACTCGTCCGCCGTGCGCGACGTGACAATCAGTTGCGGCGGGCGGGCGAGGCTGCGGAGCGTCCGCAGAATCTTCTTCCAGTGCCATCGGGGAATATCGCTCTCGGCCAGGACCACCTCGACTGGGTGGCGTCTGAGGTACGCGACCGCTTGCCGCCGGTCGCGCGCCTCGAAAAGACGCCAGCCGGGGCGGCTGAACATCTCGTGTACCAGCCGCCGATCCGCGGTGTAGTCGCCGATCAGCAGGGCGCAAACAGACGCCTCACAGGCGTAGCCCGTCATGACCACCTCTCGCTTCGGTTTCTTGCGCTGTGTAGGAAAATCCGGCGTGAGTAGCAGAATTCGCCGTCAACCTAGCTAGCTTACCGTTCCAGGATTACTAGTACAATCCCTAATATTTACGACCCCGCGCTGATCTGTGCGGATCATCACTGGAAATCGCAAAAAAGTCCTGTTATTACTAAACCTAACCTGCCATGCAGTTTATACTATACAGCACGATTCCGGCGTAAACGCCCCATAGTGACCTTCCAAACGGGTAGGAGCGCAGCGCGCGGTGCGCAGCGGCTGAGCGGGGAATGTCCGCCAGATTCTCGATCCGGACGGCGCGCAGGCGGCGGCGCCGGGCAGGTCTCCGAACTCCCTGCAAGTCGCTACTCTCCCAATTGCACCGACCGGGCGGACATTACCGCCGCGTTTTCGCGCAACTGGGCCAGCACCGGCTCGGGGACGAGTTCGTCCGTGGAGACAACGGCCACGGCTTCCAGGGGCTCTCCGGGGGCCAGCGGCGCGTCGCGGCGGCCGAGGGAGAAATTGGCGATATTGATGCAGTTCTTCCCGAGCACCGTCCCCACGTGCCCGATGACCCCCGGCACGTCCCGGTTCTTCATGAAAATCACGGGTCCGGCCAGCGGGGCTTCGCAGAAGATGCCATCCACTTGCATCAGCCGCGGCTTGCCGATGAGCACGACGCCTTCCACGGCCGTCAGGCCCTTCTCGGTTTCGAGTTCGAGCCGTAGGGAGTCCATCGGGCCGTAGTACTTGTCGTGGTATTCCGCGACCTCCCATCCGCGCTGGTCGGCGATCTGGAGCGCGTTGACCACGTTTGCCCGGCCGGAGGTAGAGCGGCGGAGGGCGCCGGCCAGCCCGGCGTTGCGCAGCAGCCCGGAACCCATGCCGAAAATTTTCCCGGAGTAAGTGATGCGCAGCCGCCGCGGGTTGCCGTCCGCGATGTGGGCGGCGAAATTTCCGAGGCGTTCGGCCAGCGTGGCGTAAGGGCTCAGGGCGCGGTACTGCTCCGGGGAGAGCGACGGCATGTTGACGGCGTTGATGGCCACGCCGTGCTGCAGGTACTCGGCGACCTGCTCGGCGATGCGCACCCCGACGATCTCCTGCGCCTCCTCGGTGGACCCCGCGATGTGGGGAGTGGCCAGCACGGCATCGCTTTCGAACAGCGGCGACCCGGCGGGCAACGGTTCGGAGGCGAAGACGTCCAGCGCGGCGCCGGCCACTTTGCCGGAGCGCACGGCCTCCGCCAGGGCGGCCTCGTCCACCAGTTCGCCGCGGGCGCAGTTGACGATGCGCACTCCCGGCTTCATCCGGGCGAACGCGGCGTGCGACAGCATTCCCTGAGTTTCGGGCGTGGCGGCCACGTGCAGCGAGATGTAGTCGCTGGCGGCGTAGAGTCCGGCCAGATCCACCAGTTCGATCTCCAGGTCCTGGGCGACCTTGGGGGACACGTAGGGGTCGTGCGCCAGGATCCGCATCTCGAAGGCGCGGGCGCGCTTCACCACCTCGCGGCCGATGCTGCCCAGCCCGACGATGCCCAGCGTCTTGCCGCGCAGCTCATTCCCCATGAACTTCTTCTTTTCCCATTTGCCGGCGCGGGTGGAGCCGTTGGCCTGGCAGACGTGGCGGGCCATGGCCAGCATGAGGGCCAGGGAGTGCTCGGCCACGGAGATGGCGTTCCCGCCGGGGGTGTTCATCACCAGCACGCCCGCTTGCGTAGCCGCGTCCAGATCCACGTTGTCCACGCCTACGCCGGCGCGTCCGATAACCCGGAGCCGCGGCGCTTTCTCCAGAACCGCGGCAGTGACTTTCACCGCGCTGCGGACGAGCAACGCGTCCGCTTCCCCGAGGTACTGAGCGTATTCCTTGGGATTGGATACGATGACGTTCCAGCCGGGCTGCGACTGAAGAAGCTCGATGCCGGCGGGAGCAAGTGGCTCGGCGATAAGAATGTTCATATGGATGCGCCTGTTATCGATAGGGGCGCGGCCGGACCGGGCATGCCCGGCCCCTATGGCTGCCGGCGGGCCGGGGATACCGGCCTCCCCATGCCGTGTGTTGTACGGACGAGGCATGCCTCGCCCGGAGCGCCCCGGTAATGCCCCGGTCTTCTGTCATGCGGTTACGGTTTGCGGTTTGACGGCGGCGCGCGCGTAGACTTGCTGGGCGGCGGCGACGCCGGTTCCATACTGCACCGGATGGCCGTTGGCGTTCAGAATGATCTCCAATCCGGCGATGACGGCGAACAGGTCCGCGAAATCGAAGTAGCCGAGGTGCGCGATGCGGAAGATCTGTCCCTTCATGGACCCCTGCCCGTTGGCGATGATGGCGCCGAAACGATTCCGGAATTCCTTGACGATGACGCTCGAATCCATCCCGGCGGGCGCCCGGACGGCCGTTACGGAAGAGCCCGGCGAGGCCGGGGCGAAGAGTTGCAGTTCCAGCGCGGTCACGGCCGCGCGCGTGGCTTCGGCCAGCAGTTGCGCGTTCTCGATCAGCTTGGGCATGCCCACCTGCTTGACGTAGCGCAACGCCTCCGCCAGGGCGAGGATCAGGGCGGTAGCCGGGGTCCAGCTCGATTCGCCCGCATCGCCGCTCTTCTTCTCCTTCTTCAGGTTGAAGTAGTAGTGCGGTAGCGTGGCGGAGTCCGCCAGTTTCCACGCCTTGGGGCTGATGGCCATAAATGCCAGTCCCGGCGGGATCATGAACGCTTTCTGCGATCCGCCGATGGTCACATCCAGTCCCCAGCCGTCGATATCGAGCGGCATAGTCCCCAGGCCCGTGATGGCGTCCACGGCGAAAATCGCGTTGGTTTTCGCGACGGCCCGGGCCATGGCTTCCACGTGGTGGGCGGCGCCGGTCGAAGTCTCGGACGCCTGGACGAACACGCCCTTCGTAGCCGGCTCCGCCGCGAGCGCGGCCTCCACCCGTTCGGGCGTGACCACCTCGCCATAGGGGGCGGAGAGTACGTTCGCTTCCAGGCCATAGGCTTTGGCGATTTCCACCCAGCGCTCGCCGAATTTGCCCGCGGAACAGACGATGACCTTATCGCCGCGGGAAAAGAGGTTGGAAACAGTCGCGTCCATCGCGCCGGTGCCCGAGGCCGCGAACATCAGCACGTCGTGGGAGGTTCCCATCACCTCCTTGAGGTCCGCTAGGCACGAACGGTATGCGTTGCGAAAATCCTCGGTGCGGTGGTGGATGTCCGACGCCATCATGGCGTGTAACGCCGGGGGGTAGAGAGGCGTCGGTCCGGGTGTGAGTAGTCTTTGCTTCCGAATATGCATCAGGCCGCCTTTCTGGATGGGGGATATTTTAGAATAGCAAACATCATGCCCCTCATCGACCAGGTACAGAAGGATATGACGGCTGCCATGAAGAGCAGGGAGGAGGCGCGCCTCAGCGCCCTGCGTATGGTCAAAGCCGCGCTCATGAAGCTGAAGGTGGACTCGCCCCAGCCGCTGGATGAAGCGGCCGAGATGCAGGTGTTAAAATCGCTCATCAAGCAGCGCACCGAGGCGGCCGATGCCTTTCGCAAGGCGGGCCGGGAAGAGCAGGCGGCCAAGGAAGAAGCGGAGCGGGCGCTGATCGAGACGTACCTGCCGGCCCCGGCCACGGAGCCGGAGATCGAGACCGCCATTCAGGAGGCCATGTCCGAAACCGGAGTCGCCTCGCTCAAGCAGATGGGCGTGGTGATGAAGGCGGCGCAGGCTAAGCTGAAAGGAAAGACGGTGGACGGCAAGGCCCTGAGCGAAAAAGTGAGGTCACGGTTACAATGACGCCTCCCGAAACAGAGAAGAAATTCCGGTCGTACGTTCCGGACAAGACCAACCTGCGCGAGTTTACCTTGCGCGCGATTATCCTGGGCCTGATCATGACGGTGATCCTGGGATCGGCCAACCTGTACCTGGGGCTGCGCGCGGGGATGACCATCGCCGCCACCTACCCCGCGGCGGTGATCGGGATGGCGATTCTGCGGCTGATGAAGGGTTCGATCCTGGAAGAGAACATGGCCCGAACCATCGGTTCCATCGGCGAATCGGTGGCGGCCGGCGCGGTGTTCACCATTCCGGCGTTCGTCCTGGCGAATGTCTGGCCGGAGTTCGACCTGGCCAACGGCTACTGGAAATCGGTGGCGCTGATGGCCGTGGGCGGCACGCTGGGCATCCTGTTCGTGACGCTGCTGCGGCGCGTGATGGTGGAGGACCCGGACCTGCCGTTCCCGGAATCCGTGGCCGCGGCTGAAATCCACAAAGCCGGGCAGCAGGGCGCCAAAGCCGCAAAAATCCTCTTCGCCAACATGGGAATCGGCGCCGGGATCTACTTCCTGGGCGCGATTAATATTTTCGCCGCCAGCCGGGACTTCCTGGTGCGGGTGGGCGAGTTGGGGCGCAGCGCGGTGCGGTTGACCCGGATGACCGGGACACCCTCGCTTCCCGCGGGCGCCATGACCACCTTCTCGGCCCCGGCCATCAGCCCGGCGTACATCGGCGTGGGTTACATCATTGGGCCGCGGCTGGGCGCGTTGAACTTCGCCGGGGGCGTGTTCGCCTGGGGACTGCTGGTCCCGCTGCTGGTCTTCTTCCTGGGGCCCCAACTGGCGCCCAACGTGGCGGGCGAAGCGGGCTGGGCGGACGTGGCCGGCTCCACCTGGTTCAACGTGGTACGGCCCATCGCCGTGGGCGGCATGCTGGTGGGCGCATCGTACACCCTGTTCCGGATGCGCAAGAACCTCGGCCTGGGAATGAAGCGCGCGGTGGCCGACCTGAAGAAATCCGCGGCGGCGCACGAATCCACCACCCGCACCCAGCGCGACCTGAACAGCAAGTTCGTATTCGGCGGGCTGGGCGTGGTTTTCATTTGCATGATCGCCCTGTACTTTTACTTCGCCCAGGTGATCAGCGGGGCGGTGCTGGCGGCGGTCGTGATGATTGTCCTCGGGTTCTTCTTCGCGGCGGTTTCGGGGAACCTGGTGGGGATGATCGGCTCGTCCAACAACCCCGTTTCCGGCCTGACGCTCTGCACCCTGGTGGTGGCGGCGCTGCTGATGGTGGCGCTGGGACTGCGGGGGAACGCCGGAATTGCAGCGGTGCTGGGGGTGGCGGCGGTGGTTTGCGTCTCCTCGGCGGTGGCCGGCGAGATGCTCCAGGATCTGAAGGCGGGGCACATCCTCGGAGGGACTCCCTCCAAGATGCAGATTGGGGACCTGTTCGGGATTGCAGTTTCGAGCCTGGTGCTGTTCTTCCCGCTGATGTGGCTGCACCGCGCCTACACTTTTGGCACGCCGCAGCTTTCCGCGCCGCAGGCGGGGTTGATGGCCTCCCTGGCGCAGGGCATTGTGGGGGGCAACATGGCCTGGCCGCTGGTGGTGGTGGGGATCCTGATGGGATTCGGGCTCATCCTGGTACAGGTGAAGAGCCCCATGTTGTTCTCGGTGGGGATGTACCTGCCGCTGGAGACGACCTTCGCCATCTTCGTCGGCGGAATCTTCCGCTGGATTACGGACAAGTACCGGGAAAAGGGGACATACAACGACGCGCAGAAGGCCCGGATCGAGAACGCGGGCGTCCTGACCGCGTCGGGGCTGATCGCCGGCGAAGCGCTGTGCGGGCTCGTGGTGGCGGGCTTCCGCGCGGCGGAGAAGAGCCGCAACGCGGCTATCCTGCCGTGCTTCAACCGGCCCGGGGTGTCCAGCCTGTCGTGCCAGCCCGCCAACTCCTGGTACGGCGCGGATTGGCTGGCCATCGCCGTGCTGATCGCGATCGCCGTGTTGATGGTGCGGCTGCCATTGAAGAACGCGGGGAGGCCGGACGAGCCGGCGCCGCCGACGGCGATCATGTAATTGGACGGGCGGCCGGGGACCTGCCCGAAGTGGCGCAGATCCCTGACCTGCGCTGCCGGTGGTTAAATATGCGGCCCAGGGACACATCACCCGAAGCGTGGAAGATTTATCTCGATATCCAGCGCCGGATGACGCCGGCGGAGAAGATCCGCCGCGTTTTCGAACGGTCGCAGTCGGCGCGCAAGCTTAAGGAGGCGGCGTTGCGTCAGAAGCACCCTACGGCGAGCGACCGTGAGATCCTCCTTCGACGGGTGAGGTCGGAACTGGGAGCGGATCTGTTCCAGCGAGTCTACGGCCATGAGTTCCGCGCTTAAGACGATCACCACTGCACTGGAACAGTTGGGAATTCCGTTTCTGATCGGAGGATCTGTCGCCTCCTCCGCCTGGGGCGTCGGGAGACAGACGTTCGACGTGGACATCGTGGCGCGCATCGCGCCTCCGCAGGTGGACCCGCTTCGCGCGGCGCTCGGCAAGGACTGGTACGTCGATTCCGAAACCGCCCGGACAGGCATTCCGGCCGGGCGCTCCTTCAATGTGATCCACATGCTCTCCGGGGACAAGTTCGATATTTTTCCCGCGATTGGGGAGTTCCATGCCATCCAGTTGGAACGGGCGCGCGCGATGCCGCTGGAGATTGGGGGAGAGGCGGTGGAGTGTCCCGTATCCACCGCCGAAGACATCCTTCTCGCGAAGCTTCAATGGTACCGGTCCGGCGGCGAGATCTCCGAGAGGCAGTGGCAAGACATACAGGGCATCCTCGACCAGAATCCGGATTTCGACCTGACGTACGCGCGGTCCTGGGCGGCGCGGCTTCGCATCGACGACCTGCTGGAGAGGGCGCTGGCGGAAGCCGGGCTTAGGCCCGACGCTCGTTAAAGCCCGTATTACATCCATCTGTTACACTGGGTATCGCAGGCGGATCTACTTGAATCGGTTAGTCCTTCCAACCATGCTGGCGGTTGCCCTTTCGGCCAGCGGGGCCGCTCCCGAAAAGGGTCAGCTCGACGCCAGTCCCACGCTTTTCACGGTGATGGCGGCGCTCAACGCGGCGGGCTACAGCGCCGATCTGGGTTCGCCCAACAATCACCCGCTGCGGCTCCAGGTACGGTCGGAGATTCTCAAGAAAAACCCTCCCTCCCTCGAAGCCCTGCATGAGTTCTTCGAAAAGCACCGGCAGCGCACCGACACGGCCGAACTGAGCCAGTACATCTCGTACGCGCTCGCGGTGGGCGGACCGCCGGATTTCAGCTTCCATCAACGCGACGTGGAGATCCCGCCCGACGCCAAGCCGCTGAAAGACCTCTCGCCGCTGCTGGCCCGGTTCTACAAGGAAGCGAGTATATCGGACCTGTGGCAGCGGTCGCAGGCGGCCATCGACCAGTACATCGCGCGGTACCATGAACCGGCGGCCAATGCCGTACTTCAGGTGAATGCGTATCTGCGGCAGGTGACTTCGGGATTCAAGGGCCGCGGGTTTCAAATCTACATCGAACTGCTGGCGGCGCCCAACCAGGTTCAGACCCGCAGCTACGGGTACGAATACACCATCGTGATTACGCCCTCGCCGGAACCGCGCGCGTTCGAGATCCGGCACGCCTACCTGCACTACCTGCTGGATCCGCTGGCCACGCGGTACGCCGACGTGGTGGAACGCAAGAAGGCCGTGTCCGACCACGCCTTGCGGGCGCAGGCCCTGGACGATTCGTTCAAGGAGAACTTCCCCGACCTGGTTACGGAATCGCTGATCAAGGCGGTTGAGGCGCGCCTCGACCACAAGCCGATTGTGGTGGACCAGGCTTTGCGGCAGGGCTTTATCCTGACGCCGTTTTTCGCCGAGCAGTTGCCGCTTTACGAGAAGCAGGAGCAGTCGATGGGTCTGTACTACCCGGAGATGGTCAAGGCCATCGACCTGCGCAAGGAAGACGAACGGCTTTCCAAGGTGGTGTTCGACAAAGAGGCGCCGCAGGGCGCGGTGGTGAAGACCCCGCCCCCGCCGCCGCTCACCGGGGCGGCCAAAACGCTGGACGAGGCGGAGCGGCTGTACACGGCCCGCGGCGAGGACCCGGCCAACCTGGATAAAGCCAAGGAACTCTATCTGCAACTGACGCAGCAGGCCGGGACCCCGGCCCTGCAGGCAGCGGGGTACTATGGGCTGGCGCGGATCGCGACCCTGCAGAGGGATCCGGAAACCGCGGACCGGTTCTTCCGGAAAACGCTGGAACTGCAGCCGGACCCACCGGTAAAGATCTGGACCCTGGTGTACCTGGGGCGGCTTTCGCTGGCCGCGGGCGAGCGGGAAGAGGCGGTGCGCTTCTTCCAGGAGGCCCTGCGGGTGGATGGAGCGCCCGACCCGGCGCGTAAAGCGGCGGCGGAGGCGCTCCAGAACGTTTCTAAGCAGTAAGCGCAAATTTTAAGGAGTTTTACGAATGAGACGAATCACAGGCGTCCTGGCGGCGGTTGCCGGCGTCTCGATGCTCGCGGCGCAGCAGGCGCCCCCAGCCCAGCCCGGCCAGGCCGCGCAGCCTGCGCAGCCCGCGGGGCCGGCGCCCAAATCGCCCGAAGAGGCCAAAGCCCTTCAGGCCCTGTTCAGCACGCAGGATCCCGACGCCATGATCAAGGCGGCGGACGAGTTTCTGGCGACGTACTCCGACACGCAGTTCAAGGAGCACGTGCTCACGCTGGAGGCGGAAGCCTACAACCAGAAGGGCGATTGGATGAAGGCGCAGATCGCCGCGGAGGACGCGCTCAAGGTGAATCCCAAATCCATCCGGCCGAACATGCTGGTGGGGCAGATCATCGCGCAACACACGGGCGAGCGCGACCTGGACAAGACGGAGAAACTGGCCAAAGCGGACAAAAGCCTCAACGCGGCGCTGGAATCGCTCAACGGCCCCAAGCCCAACCCGACGATGACCGACCAGCAGTGGAACGAAGCCAAGGCCTTCATGATGGCGGAGATCCATAACGATCTCGGGCTGGTGGCGATCGACCGCAAGAATTACGATGGGGCGATCAGCGAGTTCAAGGAAGCGGTGGCGGGCGACCCGACGCAGGGGGCATACGAGGCCCGGCTGGCTTCGGCGTACCAGTCGGCGGGCAAGAACAACGAAGCCATCGCGGAGTGCGACAAGATGCTGGCCAATCCGCAGCTTCATCCCCAAATCCGGCAGTTCGTGACGAACGTGCGCAACGTCGCGGTGAAGGCCGGCGGGCAGCCGGCGACGCCGCCGGGAGCGCCGCCGGCGGCCCCGCCTGCGGAGAAAAAATAGCCGGGATCATGGAGGCGGAGCTGCCATCCCTGGAAGTGCGGATCGGGCACCGGTTCGCTGATCCGGAACTGCTGCATCGCGCGCTGACCCACAGCTCCCTGGCGAACGAGTCGCGCGCGGGCAGCGGGTCTGCGATGCACGACAACGAGCAACTCGAGTTCCTGGGCGACTCCGTCCTGGGGTTTCTGGTTTCCGAGGCGCTGGTGCTCCGCAATCCGGGTTCGACCGAGGGCGATCTTTCGCGGTTCAAGGCGCACCTGGTGAGCGCGGCCCACCTCCATGGGGTCGCGCGCCGGCTGGACCTCGGCTCCTATCTGGGGCTGGGTCGCAGCGAAGAAATGAGCGGCGGGCGGGCCAAGAAGACCCTGCTGGTGGATGCCGTGGAAGCGGTGATCGCCGCGGTTTACCTGGACGGCGGCCTGGAGGCCGCGCGCGGCTTCGTGACGACGCACGTCATGGACGCGCCGGTTTACCCGGACGAAGATGCCGGGACGGACATCCAGCCGGCCATCACCAATTTCAAGAGCGCGCTGCAGGAGCTGGCGCAATCCCTCCATCTGCCGCAGCCGCGCTATGCCATCGGCCGCGAGCGCGGACCGGAACATTCTAAACTCTTCACCGTGGAGGTGCGGGTGGGAAAGGAATGGAACGGTCAGGCCGAAGGGCGTACGAAGAAACTGGCGGCGCAGCGCGCGGCGCGGGGGCTCTACGATCGGCTGAGGGCGAAGCAGCGGGCGCAGGAAGAGCCGCCGCCGGCGGAAGCGCCCGATTCCCCGCAAGCTGATGGCCCGCCCCGCCCCGAGGCTGAACTGTCGCTCAGCGCGCCAGAGGCGCACACCACGCCGGACGACTAGCTGTTCGGGCTGAACATGTCGGCGACGGCTTTCCACGCGCCGCCGGGCTGCTTCTTGTAGACCACGAGGTACTTGCCGGATTGCTCGGTGCGCCGGCTGCCGGGAGGCTCCACCACCATCTGGAATCGGCCGATGCCGTAGGCCATATCGCCGTGCACGTCGAACTCGGTGGTGTCGAGCGTCAGATCCTTCATGCCGCCGGCGATGACCCCTTTCCACATGCGTACGATGGAAGCGGCGCCGCGGACAATATCGCGGTTGGGCGGCAGAAGGCAGGCGTCTTCGGAATAAAAACTGTCCACCAGACGCTGGGCGTCGCCGCGCCTGGCATGGGTCATGAACTCGGCATCGAGCTGCCGCAGGAGTCGTACCACATCATCGGAGACGACCGTCGAACTTCCCATAAGCCCTCCACCCCAATGAAGCCAAGATTATAGTGCACTTCACGCAGGGAGAGAGCAAAATGGAGAACTTGCCGCGGCGGCGCCGAGGTTTCCACCGGAAGCGTGAGGGAACGGGTGGCGACAATGCCGTCGTAGCCCTCCGCCAGGATCGTGTAGTGCGTGGTGTGCTCGGGGAATACCTCCAGGCAATGGCTGGGAGAGGGGAAAATGCCCGGCAGCAAAGGTGAAATGCGAATCGTTTTGGCGTTTTCCACGCCGTAGCACAGAGTCGCCCTCTCGCCCGGCAACACAGCGCCTACGCTGGCATAAAAGCGGAGGATGCGGACCGGTCCGGGGCGTCCGGAGGGGTGCACCCAAGCACGCGTAGGGCCATTCCGTACGAAGCTCAGGCCCCATACGGCGGAGAGTAAGGCGATGGCGGCGAACAGCTTGGCGAAACGCATCGCGTGACCTACCTTTAGACTCCGCCATTCCGGCGAAGGTTTCAAGTGCGCTAACCTGCTAAATCATGGCCATTCGTATCGTTCAGGTCGATGCTTTTACCAGCCGGCCGTTCGCCGGCAACCCGGCGGCGGTGTGCGTGCTTCGGGAATTCGCCGCCGAATCGTGGATGCGCGATGTGGCGCGCGAGATGAACCTTTCGGAGACGGCCTTTCTGGTTCGTGAAGACGGCGGGTTCCGCCTGCGGTGGTTCACTCCCGCGGTGGAAGTGGAGCTGTGCGGCCACGCCACCCTGGCCAGCGCTCACGTGCTTTGGGAGGACGGGCATCTGCCGGCCGGCGGCCAGGCCCGTTTCCAGACCCGGAGCGGGTTGCTGATGGCCGACCGCCGGGGCGAGTGGATCGAGATGGATTTTCCGGTGAAAGCGGCCGCGCCGGCCGATCCACCCGCGGGACTGTAGGCGGCGCTGGGCGCGAAGGCGTTGCACGTGGCGCGGAATCAATTCGACTACGTGGTGGAGGTGGAATCCGAGGAGGCCGTCCGCGGGATGACCCCGGACTTCACGGCGCTCGGCAAGCTCGAGGCGCGGGGCATCATCGTGACCGCGCGGGCATCGTCGGCGGGCTTCGATTTCGTCTCGCGCTTCTTCGGCCCGGCAGTGGGGGTGGATGAGGACCCGGTGACGGGCTCGGCGCACTGCGCGCTGGCGCCGTACTGGGGCGAGCGGTTGGGAAAGCAGGCGATGGTGGGCTACCAGGCTTCGGCCCGCGGGGGCGTGGTGAAGGTGACGCTGAGGGGCGAGCGGGTCCTGAGCGGGGGGCAGGCGGTGACCGTGATGCGGGGAGAATTGGCGGATTAGCCCGCATGCGGCGCACGCTAGACGGCGAGCTGAATCCCGCGCCACGCATGATACACTCCGGAAATGCCGGACCTTCGGGAGGTTCCCGATGACCCGCCGCCGTTTCTAGGCACGTGGCGGCGCGTCTATGCGGCCATTCTCGTCTACCTCGGGGTCCTGATTACCCTCTTCTACCTGTTCGCGAGAGCGTATCGATGAGAACCATAGACTGGGTGGTTCTGCTCGGGACGCTCATCTCCATCGTCTTTTACGGGCTGTACCGCAGCCGCGGCAGCAACACCGTAGACCGTTACCTGCTGGCCGGCAAGTCGATGCCATGGTACGCCATGGCGCTGTCGATCATGGCCACGCAGGCCAGCGCCATTACCTTCATCTCCACCACGGGGCAGTCGTATGTGGACGGGATGCGATTCGTGCAGTTCTACTTCGGCCTGCCGATCGCGATGGTGGTGATCTGCGCCACCGTCGTGCCGCTGTTTCACCGGACGAAAGTCTTCACCGCCTACGAATACCTGGAGAGCCGGTTCGACGGCAAGACGCGCGCGCTGGCCAGCGCCATTTTCCTGTGCCAGCGCGGGCTTTCGGCGGGCTTGACGATCTACGCTCCGGCGCTGGTCCTCTCGGTGATTTTGGGCTGGCCGGAGCGCATCACCACGTCGTTGGTGGGGGTGGTGGTGGTGACCTACACCGTGTTGGGCGGCATCAAGGCGGTGACCTGGTCGGACGTGCAGCAGATGTGCGTCATCTTCCTGGGGCTGGTGATTTCGCTGGTGACGGTCATCGTGCTGCTGCCGCACTCGATGTCGTTCGGCGACGCGGTGGCGCTGGCGGGCGCGGCCGGGCGGCTGAATGTGGTAACGACGAACTTCGACTGGCAGGACCGGTTCAACCTGTGGAGCGGACTGCTGGGCGGCACGTTCCTGTTCCTTTCGTACTTCGGATGCGACCAGTCTCAGGTTCAGCGGTATTTAACGGGGAAGTCCATCGCGCAAAGCCGGCTGAGCCTGCTGTTCAACGCCGTGGCGAAGATCCCGATGCAGGCGTTTATCCTGTTCATCGGGGCGATGGTGTTCGTGTTCTATCTTTTCACTCCGGCGCCGCTGTTGTTTCACCACGCGGAGTTGAAAAGAATTCAGGGGACGGCGGCGTACGGGCCGATCGCGGCGCAATACCAAGGAGCTTTCGAGCGGCGGCGCGAGGCCGCGACGGCGCTGGCGGCGGCGCGCCGCGCGGGCGACGCCGCGGGCGAGGCGCGGAGCGTCTCCCAATACCAGGCGGCACAGAAGGACGTGGACGGCGCGCGGGATCGCGCCATGCGCCTGGTGGCGGGAGACTTCTGGACGAAGAGATGGGCGTTCCCCCGATGCCAGAGACGCGCAAGTTATACGATACCATTATCAATGATGGCTTTGTGGTCTCTCCGACCGAACCCTCT
>JAIQFU010000199.1 GCA_020073115.1 Terriglobia bacterium | reverse complement strand
TCGATTCCCCGCGCGTCGAGCGCCCCGGCGATCTCCAGCAGCGAACGCTTGAGGCGGCCGAATCGCGGCGCGTAGTCGCGGGCATTTTCCCGGATTCGCTCGCGGACCCAGCCGGGCAAGGCGTGTCCGGCGTCATGGCCGAGAAGAAGCGTCAGTTGAGCCGGATCGGAGAAGTTCAGCAGATCGCGCCACTCGCGCCCCTTCAGCCTCGATAGCGGAACGGTGGACCTGCCCTCGAACCGCAGCGCTTCCAGGGCTGCGATGGCGTATGGCGGAAGCGCGGCGCCCGCCAAGCTGCGGCAGCGGGCGCCCGGCGCCGTCAGGCCGCGGATCTCCGTTAAGCCGGCGGACATCAGAACTCAATCCTGGTCGCGAACTGGATCCGCCTCGGCTGGCCGGCGCTCAGAATCTGGCCGAAAAAGGGCCCCAGGTCCGGGTACGGCCCCGGTATTCCGAGGTTCGGATGATTGAAGGTGTTGAAGCTCTCGGCGCGAAACTCGATACTCTTCGCCTCGGCGAAAATGAACCGTTTGTGGAGGCTCAGGTCGATCACCTCGTTCCCGGGCCCCGGTATGGTGTCTCTCCCCGCATTCCCAAATTGGAACGGCGCGGGATCGCTGAAGGCCGCGGTGTTGAACCAGTGGTCCGGCGTGCGCTGGCCGGCGGGCAGACTGATCGACTGCCCCGGAACGATATTCGGGCGGCTGACCGTGCCGGCATTGGCGATATCCGTCGCGATGTAGAACGGATCGAGCGGAGTTCCATCCTGAAGCGTGATCACGCCGCTGAGCTCCCAGCCGCGAAGCGGGAGATCGTCCCCGTTCCAGCCGGAGGTTTCTTTCGTCATGCGCGCCGGCGCTGTCGAACAGGCTGGGCAGGATGCTATCGGCGTCGTCAATGGATTTCGCCCAAACGAAGCTCGCCAGGAAAGAGAGCGAGCCCCGGAAACGCTTTTCCGCTTTGAGCTGCAGAGAGTTGTAGGAGGAGTTGGCGATGTGCTGGCGCTGGAAAATCGGCCCGAGCGAAGGAAAGGTGCGCAGCGACTGCAAGTCGCCGGGCCGCGGGTCGAGGTTCTCGCCGGTCTCGGTGTGCAGCGCGGTGTTGAACCGGCGGAACCGGCCAAGGTGCGTGCCTTTGCTGCCGACATAAGCCGCTTCGAGAACGATGCTGCCGGGAAGCTCGCGCTGAAACCCGGCATTCCATTGCTGAACATAGGGCGTGGGCAATTGGGGATCCAGGCCGAAATAGCTGGGAAACCCGGCGGCGCCCCCGCCCGGAAAGGAAGCGCGGGAGACGCCAGGCCAGCCCGGCGCGGGGCGCAAAATCCGTACGGTTCGCTTCGAATGCGCGGGGTACGGTGACAAGCCGCGGCGCCTGGGGCAGCGTCGAATAGTCGAGGTTCAGTAGCCGGTTCCGCCTCTCGGTGAACGGCGCGAAGTATTCGTAGCGCAGCGACAGCGTGAGGGTCAGCCGGCTGGAGGCGCGCCAATCCTGTTCGGCGAATGCGGAGTAGTTGCTCTGGCGCAAGTAAGCCTGCGAGTCTCCCACGCTGCGCTCGGTGCGCTGCGCATCTCCCAGCAAAAAATCCGCCAGGGCGTCTCCGGTCGTCGGATCGCCGTTCCCGGTGTACGCGCCCGTGTAGGTGTACTGCCCGCGAATGTTGTTGCTCTGGCGATAATTCAACTGAAAGCGCGTGGCGCTGACCCCCACCTTGTACGTGCGGGCGCCGCGGACCAGCGAAAAACCATCCGAAACGCTCCAGGTGTTATCCCGCTGAATCTGCGGCAACGTCGGGTCGTCCGTGACGGTGGAGAAGTCGGTCAGAAAGAAATACGGCAGGCCGAACGTAAACGGGTCCGTGGGCGCGCCGGGGATGCCCAGCGCGGCCGCGATGTTCTGGTTCGCCAGCGGCGCATCGAAGAGCCTGAGCCGGTTGAAGGCGCCCCGCAGTTCGTTCACCCATCCGCTGCCGTCGGTGGTATAACCCACCGCGACCTGCTGCGCGCGCAGCATCTCGGAGGTGGGCCGCAACGGGAACGCGCCCCCGAGCCCGCCGCGATCGTCATTGATGGTATATCGGCCAAACAGCAGCCCGCCGCGCCGGAACTGATGGTCGAGACGCATCGACCCGGAGTCGTTGTGGCTGGTGTTGGGCGTTGCGTCCATGTAGTTGCTGGAGGGATTATTCGGGCGGTTCGGCAGGGGCTCGTAGTTCGCGAGGTAATTGCGGGCGATGGGATCGATCCGGTTGGCGGGAATCGAGTTGCCCGGGAAGGGGGCCCTGTCCGCGGCGGTCGCGGCGCCGAGGGGGTCGAAGATTGGGGCGCCGTTGGTGAAATCGCCCGAACGCAGCGCCGCATCGGGGACCAGTTGTAGCGAGGGAGTGGCGGATTTTTGGCGCAACCCTTCGTAGGCGGCGAAGAAATACGTGGAAGGCAGGGGCAGCGGCCCGCCCAGCGAGGCTCCGTATTGATTGCGCCGGAAGATCGGCCGGGGCAGGGTCGGATCGTCGAAATAGTTGCGCCCGTCCGTGGCTTCGTTCCGGAAGTACTCGAAAGCGCTCCCGTGAAAATTGCGGCCGCCGGAACGCGTCACCAGGTCCACCAGGCCCCCTCCGGACTGCACGACTCCCGAGGGCGCAAGCGAGGATTGAATTCGAAATTCCTGCACCGCTTCCACAGGGGGCGTGACCACGATGGCGAAGGCGTTCCGGTCCGTATTGTCGGCGCCGTCCATCAGGAACGAGTTCATGGAAGGCCTTGCGCCGTTGATCGGCGGGTTGAGCGCCACGGAGCCCCGCGAACCCTGCTGGACGTCGTTATCCACGTCGTGCGTGAAGCCTCCCAACTGCCGGGGCACGGCGCCCGGCCCGAGGGTGACGAGCGCGATTACGTTGCGTTCGTCGAGGGGCAGCTGCGTGGCCATGGCGGAATCGAAGCGGTAGCCGATGGCGCTGTCCTCGGCGTCGACGCCCGACAACCGGGCGACCACGTCCACCGATTCGCGCATCTGTCCCACCTTCAGCCGCAGATCCAGATGCGCCTGCTGGCGGACCTCCACGGTGACGTGCGCGGCCACCGCCGTTTCAAAGCCCGGGCGCTGCGCCGTAACGGAAAACGTGCCCGGGGACAGTTCCTCAATACGGTACTCTCCGGAGAGATTTGTCAGGGCGGAACGCAGAAAGCCCGTGTTCTCCTGCTCTACCGTGACCTTTGCGGCGGATATCGCGCCCCCCGTTTCGTCGGTGATGCGCCCGAAGATGGCGCCGGTCGAAGTCTGCGCGGGCGCGAGGCTCGCGATACCCAAAATGAGGCACAGCGTTTTCATTCGTCGGTTCTCCTTTACCTTTCGCCAATGAGGCGTTCCAGCAGGCTCACCGCGGCGTCGAGGTCGCGGTACCGCAATTCGAGGAGGCGCGCTCCGAGCAGTCGCCGCAGTGCGGCCTCGTGCTCGCTGTACACGCTCAACTCGCGCGGCCAGGGGCAATGCAGCAGGCGGGCCAGGGCTTCTGCGGGCGGAACCGGCTGGACCTCAGCGGCTCCGGGGACGCCATCCCGCCTGTTCAGAAAGACCACGTGGTCCACGGAGACGCGCCAGGCCGTGCCGATCGCCGGCAGGGATTCCAGCGCCACCTCGATGGTCGGCTTGCCGTTGGCGCGGCGGCTCTCCTTCATTCCGCGAAACTCCGGGAACAGCGATCCGGCGGATGCGCGGAAGCGAAATGCGCGCGGGTTGCCCATCACCACCCGGTCTTCCCCGCCCCTGACCAGCGCGCTGGCGTCATCGGAGCAGTAGGTCCAACCGCGGCGCGCGCAGGCGTAAGCCAGGGACGACTTGCCGGCGCCCGAGTCCCCCGCGAGCAGCACGCCGCGGCCGTGGAGCGCGACGCACGCCGCATGAACCGCCACCACGCGCAGGGCGTCCAGCAGGCTGTAGGCCATCCCCTCCAGGAAGTGGTAGCGGACGCATCCGGGGTGGTCCAGAGCGGAAGCCGACAGCCATGCGGAAGCGAATCCCCTCTCCAGATCCGCGCACCAGAAGTTCTCGGCGTCCGCCATCGCGGCCAGCAGATTCTGCCGGGCGCGGTAGGTGGGAACGGGCGGACAGCCTTGGCCGCCAGGCGAGACGACACAGGTTATCCGCAGCGGCCGTTCATCGTACGCCCTGCTCAGGCCGCCCCAGTTGATGCGGGCGGCCTCGAGGATCGAGCGGGAGTTGGAGGCGATCGATACCGGGAAGCCGCAAGGGTAGAACTCCTCGCCATAGGGCAGCCGGCAATTCGCCCGCAGCGGGTCCTCGGCGTCGCTTGCCGCCAAAGCGCGTGAGACTCTCATTGGGCCGAGGATAGCGGTGGAACGAGTGGGGGTGTTCAAGACGCTGTAAAAGAATCGTAAACGAGCGCCGGCCCGCCTTTCAGAGCCGGGATCGGAGGGAATGGCCGGAAGGCGGCCCGCGTCCCCGGCGCCCCTCCCCATCCATGTTCAGCCGTGTACGGCCGCTCCCCGGCGGCCCCGCCTCTGCGTGTTGTAAAAGTTGCGTTATTTCCCCGCAAAGCCGGATAACTTGCCGTAAGACGGCTGTAAACTGGCTTTCAGTCGGGCGCACTGGAGGCGCCGGATAACTTATGCGCGCCGCTATCGTGCATTATTGGCTGCTCAATATGAGGGGAGGCGAAAAAGTGGTCGAGGCGCTTTGCCGCCTCATTCCGGAAGCCGACCTCTTCACACTCTTCTACGACCCGGAGAAGGTCTCGCCCCTGATCCGTTCCCGCACGGTAAGGGCATCGTTCCTGAACCCGCTGCGCAGGTACTACCGTTCGCTGCTGCCGCTGGCCCCCATGGCCCTGGAATCGCTCGACCTGCGCGGCTATGATCTCGTGGTCAGCAGCGAATCGGGGCCGGCGAAAGGGGTTATTACGTCATCTAATACCCGCCATGTCTGTTACTGCCATTCGCCGATGCGCTACTTATGGGACCTGTACCCGACTTACCTGCACGAATGGACGAAATCTAACGTCAAGCGCGCGGCCATCGCCGGATGCTCCACATTTCTGCGGCTCTGGGATTGCGCCGGGGCGGCGCATGTAGACGAGTTCATCGCCAACAGCCGTAATGTCCAGCGACGGATCTGGAAAGCATATCGCCGCCCGTCGGAAGTGATTTATCCGCCGGTTGCCGTGGACGGCTTTTTCTGGCGCCCGGCGGCCGACTACTATTTGATCGTCTCCGAACTGGTCTCCTACAAACGGATTGACGATGCCGTCCATTGCTTCTCGAAGAACGGACGGCGGCTGAAGATTGTCGGCGATGGCCCGCAGTTTCGAGCTCTGAAAAAGCAGGCCGCCGGCAATGTGGAGTTCTGCGGCCGCACCACGGCCGGCGAACTCAGGGAACTGTACGCGCGCTGCCGCGCCTTGCTGATGCCCGGGGAAGAAGACTTCGGGATCGTGGCTGTGGAGGCCATGGCCAGCGGGAAGCCCGTGATCGCGCTCGGGCGCGGCGGAATCCTGGAGAGCACTCCCAGCGACGAACCCCTCGCCGCGGTCCTCTACGAGGAACCCGGCGCCGCTTCGTTGGAGCAGGCCTTGAGACGTTTTGAAAAGACCGAACCATGGACGCCGCACGACAAGCTGCAAGCGTGGGCCGCGCGGTTTTCCGAGGCGCGGTTTGCGTCCGAGATGCGGGAGCGGCTGCTCGGGGGGCCCGCGGAAACCCCGGCCGCGCCTCTGAAAGTGGCCGTAAACTGGGGCCGGCAATGAAACGAGCGGCGCTGGCAAAGGCATTGTGGATTGCGGCTCTCTTCGCGGGCGTGGCGGCGGCGCAAGGGGAGCGGGAACTACCCGATTGCACTTCTCCGCAGAGTATCGACGACCCGCGTTGCGGGCTGGCCCCGGGCGCCGGCTCGCTGGGGGCGCTCGGCGCGATCACGAACTCCCGGATTCCCGTCATCCGCGATTCCGGAGTCGCGCCCGGCGGGTTGGAGCGGTCTGCCCGCACGCCTTCGCCGGAAAGCGGGAAGCCCGCGGCGCGGCCCGAACCCCCCGAGCCGCCGACGGAGTTCCAGAAATTCGTGGAGCAGGCAACGGGCGCTCTCTTGCTCTGGGCCCCGGCGATCAACTTCTGGTGCGCGCGTGGGGCGCCATCGATCTGAGCGTTTCCCCCGTGGTGGACCGGTCGGGCGCCATCTACATTCCGCGCGTAGGCGAAATCAGCGTAGCGGGAATCCCTTTCGTTAAGGCCCAGGAATACCTGAAAACCGCGATCGCCCGCATCTACCGCAACTTCGATTTGAGCGTCAGCATGGGCCAGTTGCGTTCCATTCAGGTGCTGGTTACAGGGCAGGCGCGCCGGCCCGGCGCCTACACCATCAGCGCGCTGAGCACCCTGGTGAACGCCGTTTTTGGTTCCGGAGGGCCTAACCTGCACGGGTCAATGCGAACCATACGGCTGATGCGCGGCGGAAAGCTCGCTGGTGAGTTCGACCTGTACGACCTTCTGCTCCGCGGCGACACGTCGTGCGACCAGCGCCTCCTGCCCGGGGACGTGATCTACATCCCGCCCGCCGGCCCTCAAATCGCGCTGACTGGGAGCGTGAATACCCCCGGCATTTACGAGCTCAAAGGCGAGACTTCGCTGCCCGACGCCCTGGCCCTGGCAGGGGGACTTACCCCGGTGGCCGCCAGGCGGCAGGCCACCATTCAGCGCATCGGGAAATCGTCTTCGCGAGTGGTCGAGGTCTCGCTTGACGGGGACGCGCCCTCCGGCGCACCACTCGAGAACGGCGACATCGTGAGCCTCTTCTCGGTCGTGCCGCGGTTTGAAGCCACGGTGACGCTGCGCGGAAACGTCGCCGATCCGGTGCGGATGCCCTGGCGTCCCGGCATGCGCATCCGCGACCTGATCCCCGACCGCGAAGCGCTCTTGACCCGCGATTACTGGCGCGAGCGTAATCGCTTGAACCAGGGGCCGCCGGTGGAGTTGGCGCGGCAAAAGGAGCCAAGCCGGGCCCAGTTTGACAGCCGTAAGGAACCATCCGCCCCGATAGTCCGGCCGGTCTCCGCCGTGCTTTCCCCGCCTTTGGACGGCGCCCCGGCGACGAAGAGCGCGCCTACTTCGATCGCCGCGGCGCCGGGGGCGGCGCCGGAGGAATCCCGCATACCCGAGAACCGGGTGGAGCGGAATCCGCTGGAGGTGAACTGGAGCTACGCAGTCATCGAACGACTCAATCCCAACGACCTGCGAACAACCCTCCTTCCGTTCCGTTTGGGCCGGGCGATTATCGACGCGGACGAGTCCGAGAACCTGCCGCTCGAACCCGGCGATGTGGTCACCATCTTCTCCACAGCGGACCTCAAGGTTCCCCAGGCGCAACAGACGCGTTACGTGCGGCTGGAGGGCGAGTTCGTCTCCGCCGGGGTCTACAGCGTACGCCCGGGCGAGAGCCTGCGGGCGCTGGTAAATCGCGCGGGCGGCCTCACTCCACAGGCTTATCTTTTCGGGTCGGAGCTGTTGCGGGAGTCCACGCGCCTCGAACAGCAACAGCGCCTCGACGATTTCGCCAATTCGCTGGAGCGCCAGACCGCGTCCGCCGCGGCGAACATCCGCGGGTCCGTGGTCTCACCGGAAGAGGCCGCGGCGGCCAACAGCGAGATCGCCGCGCAGCGGGAACTGGTCGGGAAACTCCGCGAGGTGCGCGCGCAGGGCCGTGTGGTCCTAGACCTGGAGGCGCAAGCCGCGGGCGCCGCCGCCCTGCCCAACCTGCAACTGGAAGATGGCGACGTCTTCACCGTTCCCAGCCGGCCCTCGTTCGTGAATGTGGTGGGCAGCGTACAGAACAGCACGTCGTTCCTCTGGTCGGAGACGAAACGCCTGGGCGACTATCTGCGCGCGGCGGGAGGCCCGACCCGCAGCGGAGACTCGCGCCACGCGTTTCTCATCCGCGCCGATGGCTCGGTGATCAGCAAATCGTGGACGACGGGAGTAGCGACGAGGCGTTTCAACGATCTTTCCCTGAACCCGGGAGATACCGTCGTCGTTCCGGAGCAGATTAACAAGACGACGTTCCTGAAGGGGTTGAAAGACTGGTCGCAGATTTTCGCGCAGCTTGCCCTCGGCGCGGCCGCGATCAATGTTCTCCGGTGAACCGCATGGCCCTGGCAATTTCCGAACCCGAAATCTCCTTGGGGGATTTCCTCCGCACCCTGGCGCGGCGCAAGCTCATGATCGGGCTCTCCACGGCCGCGGTGATGGCTCTGACGGGCGTCGCCGTGTTTTTCATCCCGGTGCGCTATGCGGCGGAGGCCGTGATTCTGCCGCCGCAGCCGGAGCCATCCACGCAGGGCATGATGATGGGCGCGGCTTCGAGCGCGCTGGGCCTCGGGCTGCTGGCCAACACGGGAGCATCCGCCCTCTTTCGGAATCCGGGCGATCTGTACGTGGGTCTACTGAAGAGCCGCACCGTAGCCGATGCCCTGATCGCCCGATTCGGCCTCCGGCGGCTCTATGACGAGAAGACCATGGTGGACACGCGCAAGCGCCTCGCCAGCCGGACCGCCATCGCTATTGCGAAGGACCTGCTCATTCATATCCGCGTGGAGGACCGCGACCGCGCGCGCGCCGCCGAAATGGCCAATGCCTATGTCGACGAACTGCACCGGCGGAACTCGCGGTTGGCGCTCACTTCGGCGGCGCAGCGCCGCCTGTTTTTCGAGGAACAACTGCGGAGCGAGAAGGAAGCGCTGGCAAACGCGGAGACGGCGTTCCAGGGAGAGGAGCAGTCGAGCGGCCTGATCTACCCATCGGGCCAGTCGGCCGCTTTGCTGCGCGCCGTGGCCGAATTGCGGGCCGAGATTGCCAGCCGCGAGGTGGAAGCGCAAAGCGTCCGGCTGTACGCCGGCCCCGAGAACCAGGAGATCCGGCAGATCGAAGAGTCGATCGCGGGGCTGCGCGCGCAGTTACAGAAGCTCGAAGGCTCTGGTGGAAGCGACAACGGCGGTCTGCTCGTCCCCGCGGGCAAAATTCCACAAGCCGGGCTCGACTATCTCCGCAAGATGCGCGACGTGAAGTACCACGAAACGCTCTTCGAGCTGCTCTCCAAACAATACGAGGCGGCGCGCATCGATGAGGCGCGCGAATCGCCCCTGGTCCAGGTGGTGGACCGCGCCGAGCCGCCCGACAAGAAGTGCTGGCCTCCGCGCGCGCTGTTGATCGGGATCGCCGGCGCGCTGGCGTTCCTCGTCTCGTGCTGGATTGCAGCGAGGCGCGGCCGGCTGGAAGAGGTGGGGTATGACCGCCTCTGAGCGGCCGGCCGTCCTCCCGGCTCCGTGGCTGCTGGCGTTCACCGCCCTGAGTGCGGCGCCGGTGTTGCGGATCGGCGACGTGCAACTGCTGGAAATCGCCCAGTTGCTTTCGGCGTGCGCGGCAGCGGCCTGGTTTGCGCGCGCGGGCTTTCGCGCCCGCGTTCCCAAACCGTGGCGCGAATACGGCGGGCTCTATGCGATCCTGCTCTCCACCTGCGCCGCCGGGGCGCTTTTCGCGCTGCGTCTCGACTTCTATCCGCCGCCCGACACCTCGGCCCTGAAGGAACCGCTCGTTCTTTCCATCGCGCGCCTTGTGGAACTCGCGCTCGCCACGTACGCGATGCTGGCGGCGGCGAGCGCCCTGCAAAGGGACATGCGGCTTCTCCGGCTCGCCCTCGACGTGTACTTGGCTTTGGCGGCCGCTACCGCGTTCGCGTCCATCTTGAGCTGGTGTTTGCTCGAAGGCGGCGAAATCTCCACGCCCTTTGTCTACGGGTTCGACAACCGCGTCAGGGGGCTTTTTAACGAGGGCGGCCCTTACGGCATGTTTCTGGTCAGCGCGGGGGTGGCTGCGATTCTACGGGCGCGCCTGGGTCGGGTGGGGCAGGCTTCAGCCTGCGGGGGGCTTCAGTCCCCCTGTCCGCCGGGGCGGCCTGAAGTCGGCCGCAGGCTGAAGCCTGCCCCCCTTGTCGCAGCCAGGCTCCTCCTGTTCGCGGTCGCGCTGGTGCTCAGCGGGTCGAAAGCGGGACTGCTGGCGGCGGTGCTGCTCTCGGGAATCGGCGCGATGTCGTCGGCAACCCGTCGCCAGAAAGCAGTCCTGCTGTTCGCGGGCGCCGCTATCCTCACGATCACCGCAGTCCTGTTCCAGAGTAAATTCCTCACCTATTGGCTTCTATACGAGCACGTGGAGGAGGCGGCTGCTTACCATCCCGGCGATCCGAATTACGTCATGGGCCGCGTTACCGGGGCCTTGATCGTGCCCCGCATGGTTGCGGCCCACCCGGTGGGCGGCGTCGGACTGGGGAATTACTCGCTGATGAGAAACGATCCGCAGTATCTTCAAGGCCTTCCGCCGGCCGACGAGTGGGACCTCCCGGGAATGGGTTTGTTGGGCGACGCCGCCGAGTTGGGTGGGCCGCTCGCGCTGTTTCTGTTCGCTGTTCTGTTGCGGCCGTTCTGGAAAGCGACACGTCTGTCCCACCCTCAGTCCGTCGCCGTCGCGGCCGCGTTCCAGCCGGTAGCCCTGCTGCTCGGCGTGAACCTCAATTTCTTCTATCCGTGGCTGATGACCGCGTTTGCGCTTGCCTCGGAGCCCCTGACGTGACCACGGCGCTTCTCTCGGATGCTCGATGGATAGGCCTGCACGGCATTGGCCGGTTCGCGGCCGAGGTCCTTCGGCGACTCCCTCTCCATCCGCAACTGAAGGAGGGTCCCAGGCCGCTATCGCCCTGCGATGCGCTTTGGACCGCATGGCAAGTGCGGCATCGCCGCCCGCGCGCGTACTTTTCGCCGGGGTTCAATCCGCCTCCTCTGTGCCCGGCGCCGCTGGTGTTTACCATCCACGACCTGCTTCAGATCCGGGCGCCTGAAGTGGCGACCGCCGCCAAACGGGCATACTACGCGGCCATCGTAGGACCCGCGTGCCGCCGCGCCTTTCGCGTGCTCACCGTCTCCGAGCATTCGCGCACCCAGATCCTGGAGTGGACCGGTCTTCGCGAGGACCGCGTGGTGAACGTGGGGAACGGAGTCGGCGAGCCGTTCGTCCCGGACGGGGAACGGTACGATCCGGGCTACCGCTATATTCTTTACGCGGGCAATTTTCGGCCCCACAAGAATCTCGCCCGCCTCTTCGCGGCGTTCCGCGATCTCCCGGAACCCGACCTGCGGCTGCTGCTTACCGGAGATCCGGACACGGCCATTCTGCGCAGCGTGGAGCAGTTCGGAGTCCCCGGCCGGACGAAATTCGCCGGCAGAATCTCCGACGCCGCGCTTGCCCGGTTGTACCGCGGCGCGGAACTCGTGGTCCTGCCCAGCCTCTCCGAAGGCTTCGGCCTCCCGGCGCTGGAGGCCATGGCCTGCGGCGCTCCCGTGGTAGCCTCCCGCGCCGGCGCCCTGCCCGAAGTGGTCGGGCCGGCCGGCATCCTGGTGGACCCGCTCGAAACCGGCGAGATCCGCCGGGGGATGGAGCGGGTCCTTGCCGATGCGGAGTTGCGAACCGCGATGAAGCGCGCCGGCATCGAGCGCGCGCGGCTGTTCGCCTGGGACGATGTCGCCGCTCGCGTGCGCGCCGTTCTCGAGGAGGCCTCATGACCGTACACGGCCCTACGACGCGGCTTGCGATCGCCGCGCTGTCCCTGTTCCTGGCGCACCCCCGGGCCATCCCGCAATCCCGTGAAGCCGCTTCGCAAACGCGCGGCCCGGTATTCGTTCCGCTCGATAGCTGGATCTATCCCGTTTTAACGCGTCTGGCGGCCCTCGGCTACATCCCCGACCAGGCGGCCGGCCTCCGCCCCTGGACCCGCCAGGAGTGCATCCGGCAACTGGGGGAGGCGGAAACCGGCTGGGTTGCCGACCGGGGTCCGTCGCAGCGCGAAGCGGCGCGGCTCATCACCGCCCTCCGGCGCGAGTTTGAAGGCGAGAGCCAATTCTCCAGCGGGCCTTACGTTGAACTGGACTCGCTCTATCTCCGGACGCTTGCGATCTCAGGCCAGCCGCTGGTGGACGGCTACAACTTCGGGCAAACCATCGTCAACGATTTCAACCGGCCTTCCGGCGAGGGCGCCAACGTGGCGGCGGGATTCACGGCCGAGGGCGGCGCCGGCCGCTTTTCGTTCTACACGCGGTCGGAGTTCCAGCGCAGCGCCCCATTCGCGAGCCCGGCCGCGGCGCTCGCTCCTGGGGACAATCAGGTGGTTCCCGTCCTGATCGGTGCGCCCGGCGGTATCACGCGGTTCCAGCCGCTCGAAATGTATGCCGGGGTCCAACTCGGAAAGTGGGCGCTGACGGTGGGACAGCAGGATCTCTGGTGGGGGCCCGGCGAGGCCGGACCCCTCTCTTTCAGCGACAACGCCGCTCCCATCCTGATGTTCCGCCTCACCAGCGCGTCCCCGCTCGCCCTGCCCGGCCTCTTGCGCCGGTTGGGCGTCTTTCGCGTCGATGTGGCGGGAGGCGAGCTGTCCGGCCACCATCTCCCCCGGCGCCCTCTGATGAACGCCCAAAAACTCACGTGGAACGTCACCGCCGACCTCGAACTGGGATTTACCCGCTGGTCGCTGTTCGACGGTTCCGGCGTTCACGGCTTCACGGCGGGTTCCGTATTCCGAAACCTGTTCGCCAACGGCGCGACGTTCGGCCACGCGGCCGATCCCGGCGACCGGAAGAGCGGCTTCGATTTTCGCTGGCGGCCGCCCCTGCCCGGAAGATTCCTAACGCTCTACGCCGACCTCTACGCCGACGACGAACCCACGCCCCTGGCTTCGCCCCGGCGCTCCGCGTTCAGCCCCGGCATCTACGTGCCGCGCTTGCCCGGCCTGTCCCATTGGGATCTCCGCGTGGAGGCCCCATCCACCCGGGGGGCCGACAAAGATCGTGGGGGCCAGTTCTTCTACTGGAACAACGTCTATCAGGACGCCAATACGAACGATGGCGGGCTGCTGGGCGATTGGGTGGGGCGCGACGGCCGCGGCCTGTTCGTCCAGGCGGCCTATTGGCGTTCCCCGCGCTCGCACTTCGAGTTCACCTGGCGCCAGAATCGCATCGGCGCTGCGTTCCTGCCCGGCGGAGGAACCCAGGACGACGCCGGCGTCCGCGGCATCCTCCGGGCCGGTCCCGGCTGGAGCATCTCCGCCTTCGCGCAATATGAGCGCTACTCCATCCCCCTGCTCGGCGGGCGCAAGAGCGACCTCGCGGCCTCAGTAGAGATTTTCTACACGCCCAAGTGGCGGCTCAGCCGTAATTGAGCGGCCTCTGCGGGTGTGGCGTGGGCACTCCCGCTGCCGTGTCCACGCTTCGTGGGCACGCTCGGAGCCCGGGTGTCGGCGCGACTGCCGGGACGGCAGGCAGGGATGCCCACGCCGCATCATTAACAAATCTTTCACAACCCCTCGACGCTCCGCCGACCCTCCCGCAACAAGCTTGCACCGCGCGCTTGATAAAATGGATCACATTGTTGAGGGGGGACGCCGTCATGCAGTCCATTCTGGTTATCGACGACGACGATAGCTTGCGCGATACCGTCGCGCTCATGCTCGAGAATGAAGGTTATCGCGCCGTGACCGCCGCGGAAGGCCGCACTGGCTTCGAACAGGCCTTGACGCTCCGGCCGGACCTCGTGATGGTCGATCTCCGCCTGCCCGGCATGAGCGGTGTTGAAATCTGCAAACAATTGCGGGCATCGAACGTTTCCACGCCGATCATCGTCCTGAGCGCATTGGGAGACGAGATCGATAAGGTGCTGCTGCTCGAAATCGGCGCCGACGACTACGTGGTGAAGCCCTTCGGCGCGCGGGAACTGGCGGCCCGCGTTCGCGCCGTGCTGCGGCGCACGTCCGCCGAGTCCTGCAAGGTGGTGCACGTGGGACAGGTCGAGGTCGATATCGAGCGGCGCATCGTAAAGCGCGGCGCCGAGGAGGTCAAATTCACGCCGGCCGAATACAACCTCCTGACCTTCTTCATCCAGCATCCGGACCGGCCGCTGACCCGCGACATGATCCTGAATCAGGTGTGGGGCTATAGTTTCATGTCGAACACCCGGACCGTGGATGCGCACGTTCTGAAGCTTCGCCAGAAACTGGAGATCGACCCCAATGTGCCGCGCCACATTCTGACGGTGCACGGCGTTGGGTATCGTTTTCTGCCCTGACAAAGCCCTCCGGAGCGCGCAATGAGGAGCGACGCCGATTCATCGCGGGCGCGCGAGCGCACCATCCTGGTCGTGGATGACTCGGAAAGCAGCGTGACGAGTCTAGAAATCGCGCTCGACGCCATCCCCGGCGTGCGGGTGGCGTTCGCTTCTTCCGCCGTGGAGGCGATCCGCAGTTTGAATCGCGAAGGAGAGGCGATTTCGGCTGTCGTGACCGACATCCGGATGCCCGGCATGGACGGCTTCGCGTTGATCCGGCACATCCGTGCGGACCGGGCCCATTCCGCGATCCCGATTGTCGTGGTTACCGGCGACACGGACCCCGAGACCCTCGAGCGAACGTCCCAGTTGGGCGCAAATGCTTTCTTTACGAAACCATTTTCGCCGGCCGCGGTTCGCAACACACTGGAGAAACTGCTCTATGGCGCCGAGAAGGCATAGTCACAGTGTCGCGGGCCTCCTGGCCTGCGCGCGAGCGCTGGGCTTCATGACGACCCTCGCGCTGCTCCCGCCCGCGACAGCCCAAACCAGCTCCGACATGCAGGAAGTCCTAAAGCGCCTGGACCGCCTGGAAGCGCAAAACCGCGCCCTCATCTCCAAAGTAGATGCCCTCCAGGCGGAACTCGCGGCGGCCCGCGGCGCCCCCGCGCCGCCCCCTCCCTCGCCCGATTCCCCCACTCCGGAGGAGCGCCTCGCGGTTCAGGAAGCCCGCTCGGCCGAGCAG
>JAIQFU010000673.1:2012-3049 GCA_020073115.1 Terriglobia bacterium | reverse complement strand
ACGGCGTCCGAAGCGCAGCGCTTCGCGGAGAACGCGCGCGCCGGGCGCATCGGCATGAGCGGCTTCTACGCGGGGCTCGTCACCGGCTATCCCTCGTTCGAGGAGCTGACGCGCGCACTCTACGACTGCCAGGCCATCCACAGCAGCCTGGGCGTTCCCCTCGATTTCGCGCAGGTGACGGACATTCCCTCGAACTCCTGGTCCATCCCCTCTGTGCTGGCTTCGGCTGGGATCCGCTACTTCGCCGACGGCGGAAACCAGGACCGCGGTCCGCTGCTGGCCTACGGGCATTGGAATGCGCCCTCGCCCTTTTGGTGGGTAGGGCCGGACGGGCAGCGGGTGCTGATGTTCCAGTCGCGCCACTACCACCAGCTCAAAGCCGTGTTCGGGCTGCCGCCGAATATCGAGGCCGGCAGCCAGGCGCTGCCGCGCTTCCTGGAGACCTACTCCCGCGCCGACTACAGGCCCGACGCCGTGCTGCTCTACGGCACGGAGGTCGAGAATCTGCCGATGGATTACAGCGACGGGGCGTTCGTGCAGGCGTGGAACCGCAAGTACGCCTACCCGCGGATCGAAATCTGCCGCTTCGCCGACTATTTCCGCTACATCGAGGAGCGTTACGCCGCGGACCTGCCGGTAGTCCGCGGGGGTTCGGGCGACTACTGGGCCGACAACGAGGCGGCGTTCGCCGAAGCCACGGCCCGCGACCGCGGCAACCAGTCGCGCGCCCTCTCCGCGGAAAAACTGTCCGCTTTCACCGCGGCCCTCAATCCGCGCCTCCGGTTCCCGCTCGATCTCGACCGCGAAATCTGGCGCGACTTGCTGCTGTTCGCGGAGCACACCTACAGTTCCTCCCGCAGCGGCGGCCAGCCGGAGCACGATGAGGTCCTCACGGAACTCGCCGAAAAGGCGAACCAGACGCTGCGCCCCCAAAGCGCCATCGACAAGCTGATGCGCCGGTCCCTGAGCCAACTGGCGAACCTCATTCCGGCGGAAGGCCGGAACCTGGTGGTCTATAACCCGCTGAACTGCTCCCG
>JAIQFU010000673.1:0-1950 GCA_020073115.1 Terriglobia bacterium | reverse complement strand
GTCAGTTGGACAGGGGCTTCACCCTGACGGATCTCGCCGCCGGCCGTCCGGTGGAGGTGGAAACGCTGGACGACCGCGGGGCCTATCGGACCGTGCGCTTTCTGGCGGCGGACGTTCCGGCGCTGGGCTACAAGGTTTTTCACATGGAGCGCGGGACCGGGGCTGCGGCGCAACCGGCCGCCGCCGGCGTTACTCTCGAGAACCGGTTCTATCGCGTTACCCTCGACCCCGCCCGCGGGGCGATCCGCGGCATCTTCGATAAGCAGTTGTCGCGCGAGTTGGTGGATTCGGCCGGCCCGTACCGCTTGAACGAGTACCTCTTCGTCACCGGGGGCGGGACGAACACCCGGCAGGCCCAGCCCTGGGAGTATCTCCCTCCCGCCGAGTTGACCGTAAACCACGCCCGCGACGGCAAGCTGATTTCGGTGGAACGGACCCCGTGGGGAGTCGTGGCGCGCATGGAAGCCGCCGCCGAGCATACGCCGCGCATCGTGACGGAGATCCGCCTGCCCGACGATGCCCGGCGGATCGAGATCGACAACCGTATGACTGTGGACCTGCTGCTCACCAGGATGGCCGCGTATTTCGCCTTCCCCTGGGCCGCCAGGCAGCCGACATTCCGCTTCGATATTGCCAACGGCTGGTTCGATCCGGCGAAGGACCTGATGGAAGGCGGCGGCAGCGAGTGGTTCAACGCGCAGCACTGGGTGAACGTGGAGGACGCGGACGCCGCCATGGGCCTGGCGACGGCTTCCGCGCCGCTCGTGGCTCTCGGGGATATCGTCCGCGGCCGCTGGCCCCGGCGCTTCGCGCCGGCATCCTCCGCCGTGTTTTCCTATGCGCTCACCAATTACTGGTCGTCGAAGTGGGCGGGGAGAAAGACCGGGGAGTTCGCCTACGCGTATGCCATCACCAGCGCGCCCAAATTCGACCCCGGCCAGATGATGCGGTTTGGATACGAACAGCGGAACCCGCTGGAGGTTTCGGAGATCAAGGCCAGCGACAGGCTCCCTGACCAGAAGGGCCCCCTCCCGCCGGACCAGGCCAGCCTGGCGGCGCTGGCGCCCGAAAGCCTCATGCTCACCGCAGCGAAAGGCGCCGAGGACGGCGCCGGCATTGTATTTCGAGTGATGGAGATTGCGGGTAAAGATGCCGAGGCGAAGCTCACCTTACCGTGGAGCGAGATCCGCTCCGCCCACGAGGCGAACTCGCTGGAGATCGCCGGCGCGGCTCTCCCCCACGACGCGCACACCGTCAGCTTCCACATAGGACCCCATGAGGTGCGCACGATCCGCATCGAATAGTCATTCTCTGCATCGCCAGCGCGCTAAAATTGCGTACCGATGGCGCCGAAAAACCCTCAGACGCTCGATGTGCGAAGCCGCGGCGAGTGGCGGGACTGGCTGCGAGACCATCACGGCTCGCAATCCGTAGTCTGGCTGGTGTTCCACAAGGGCGCGTCCGCGAAATCGATCAGCTATGAAGATGCCGCCGAAGAGGCGCTGTGCTTCGGTTGGATCGACAGCATCGTCAAGCGCCTGGACGACGACCGCTACGCGCGCAAGTTCACCCCGCGCAAGCCCGGGAGCAAGTGGTCCACTCTCAATCGCCGGCGCTACGCGGACCTCGAAGCCCGCGGACTGCTGGCGCCGCCGGGCGTGGAGCGGGCGCCCACCAGCCGGAGCGGTGACGCCCCGCGGCCCTCTCTCGCCGCGATTCCGGCCTATATTGAAAACCGATTCAGGGCCGATGCCCGCGCGTGGGACTGTTTTGAGCGCCTGGCGCCCTCTTGCCGGCGGGCATACATCGGTTGGATCGATTCGGCCAAACGAGAGGAAACGAAGGAGAAGCGTCTTCGGGAAGCGGTGGGGATGCTCGCGGCGGGCAGGAAGCTCGGACTGAAATAGGGATCACAACCGAACCGTTCCGGGCGGGGCATGCCTCGCCCCT
>JAIQFU010000672.1 GCA_020073115.1 Terriglobia bacterium | reverse complement strand
GTTGGATGCGCCCGGCGCAAGGCCCGTGCGGCATCCGGTGGCGCCGAGTTTTCTTTCGGCCGCCGACAACAACTGCGCGGCCGGGAGCCCCGGGGACGGCGCGAAACCGAGGGCGGTCCTGCGATCCGCACCCCCGATGTTCAGTCCATCCGTATTGTCCAGGCGGTCGGTCAAAACGCCGTCCTGGTTCACGTCGTACACCGTGTTGACGGTGAATGGCTGGCCCGTTTGCGCGGCGCAAATACCGGCGAGTTGCCAGCCGCGAAGGAATTTTCCGGCGGCGGGGATCTCCCAGATGAAGTGGCCGGCCAGCCGAAGACGGGAATCGAAGCCGGAGGATCCGCGCTCGGAGTTCCGGAGATTGTCCTGCGGCAGCGCGGGAGCCCCGGCCGTATCGAAAAAATCCGAGGCGTTGTCGATGGAATGGGACCACGTGAATGCCGCCCCGTAGCCGAGGCCGCCGGCCGCGCGCCGGCCCCTGAAATCCAGTTGCAGCGAATTGTAGCTCGAACTGCCGCTTGTTTCGAGGAACGTCCGCGCCACGGTGGGCGTCAGAAACAGGCTGCTCGACAGGTTCTCGCGAACGATGTTCGTCCCCAGGAAGACCGGAATGGCCGTCCCGTTCAGCCCGCCCGTGAATGGCAACAGGTACGGCATGGGCGGACCATAGGGATCCGGTTCCGTCATGCGCAGCAGGTTGCGCCCCTGGGTCCCCACATACGCGAGAGACAGGACGGAATCGCGGAACAATTCCCGCTCGACGGTCAGGCCGTACTGCATCGAGTAGGGGTCCTGCAAGCCCGAAGCCGGCATGACGTTCTCCAGCCGGACCGTGTTGTAGATCAGGTCCCTGGCCAGAAGCGCGACCGGATCGGTCTGCCGGAGCCTGTTCAACGAGCCGGGCGCCAGGAAGTGGACGTCGGTATGATCCGGCGCGGCGGGATTGAAAAGCAGCCCGCCGGAAGTGGGGAACTCGCGGAAGTTCAACGACAGGTATTGCGGAAACGTGCTCCTGGATTCGTTCAGGATCACGGCCGGGAACTGGCCGCCGTACCGTCCCCATCCCGCCCGGATCGCCCATTTTCCGCTGCTCCCCGGACTCCAGGCCAAACCGACGCGCGGGTCCGCATTCACCGGCGCGGCGCCGAAGACGTCCTGGAACCCTCGGGGAAAGGCCCGGGAGAGATAGGACACGCGGTTCAGGCAATCTCCGCTTTGCGCCGCCGGCAACTGGTTGCACGCGCCCTGCGTCGCGCTCAGTTGCGACTCGAACAAGTTGCGGTCGAAGCTCTTCTCGAAGCGGAGGTCGTCGCTCTCGGGCAAACGGTTGAGCATCACCCGCACGCCCGCGATCAACCGCACGTTACGGCCCAGGCGGTACGTATTTTGCACCAGAAAATCGATCTGCTTGCGGTGCAGCCGGAGGCTGGAATCGGCCACTGCGGCGGCGGTCTGGCGCAACGCTTGCGGAACTCCCATCGCCGCGAAACTGGCGGGGCCGAGAAGCGGCTCCGGCTGCGCGCCGGGATCGTACAGCGCCGCCGGTCCGGGGAACTGCAGGCGCTGTCCCCAGAATTCCACCAGCGGCCGGGCGTTCCGGTTTACATCGCTGTCCAGCCGCGTGTACCAGATATCGAAACCCGTCACATAGGAAGCCCTGCCGCGGGTCACCGTGAGCGAGTCCGACCATTGGAAGGTGCTGTCGCCGCGCGTTTGCGGGAAGCGATACGAGTCCACGCCTATGGGGCTGAACCCTGCCACCTTCAACTGGCCGATGGGACCCGTGACTTCTTCCGTGGTCCGGTGCCGAATGCGAATCTCGAGTCGCCCCAGGAGAAGCGGAAGGAATTTACCACCTGCGGCGTAAGGTTCGTGTTGAGGAAGGACGCCAGATTGCGCGTCCGCACGGACGGCTTGATCGCAGAGTACAACCCGCCGCCCGTGGAGGGCAGCACGCTATCCTCGTGGCTGGCGGCGTAACGCAACGCCAGGCTGTGGTCCAGCTTCCCATGAAAGTACCGGTCGATTTTGCCCGATCCCATCCACGCATCCGCATCGGCCGGCAGGACGGCGGTATACGTCTTGCGGCCGTACGGTCCGGATAAATTGTTCGGGAACGGAAACAGGCTGAAAACCGCATCGCCCGCCAGGGACGCGGGGTAGAGCGGGGTCGCGTTCCCCGCCGTCCCGGGAGAAATGCCGCGGCCCCCGGTGTTCTCATACCCGCGATCGTCAACCGCCGGTACGGCGAAGTGCGATTGCTCGGCGGCGCGCGTGCGCTGCCAGTCCAGCGCCGCCACCGCGAACGTCTTCGGACTGTCAGGCTTGCCGAGAGGCGTGCTGACGACGGCTCCGGTTTCGAACCGCGTGAAAGGGGTTTCGCTCGCGACAGGATTCCGTTGCGCCAGAGGGGCGCCATTCAGGAGCACCGGCGCGCCGTCGCCCGCGCGCGTGAGCGCGGTGATGCCCGGACGGGGCTCCGAATCGAAGAAGTTCCTGGCGTTGAGCCTGCGGTCGCCGAAAAACCCGTACAACGAGCCGTGCGCCGCGCGCGAGCCCGAGGCCGAAAGCGTATTC
>JAIQFU010000671.1 GCA_020073115.1 Terriglobia bacterium | reverse complement strand
ATGAAGGCCTCGCCGCGCACGTAGGCCGAGTACAAACCGCCAAGATTAAGAGGAAAGGCGTTGAGGCCATTCAGCGCCAACTCATAGCGAAGAGCATCTTGCAGCCGCTCCACGCCTTCCGCTGGCTTACCCCGCCCCAGTGCGGCTAACCCCTGCTGGATGACGGCGTCCGTGTTGCCGGGCTCGGTGCGGAATTTCACGGCCTCGCACACCAACGGCGTCATGCGGGCGGCGTAGCGCTGGCGGTAAATGCGAACGCAGTCCGACGGTGTCTGGGCGCGAGCGCTCGCGGCTGCCAACAACAGCAACGTGAGGAGTGGAGCGCGAAGCACGCGAAGGGGGCGCATTCCTTTTTTGTACCATTTCAGCAGTGCTCCGCTCGTCGGTTTCGTTTCGAGACATGAGCAGTTTTGGCGGTAGCCAGGCGCCCGCGCCGGCCTGCGGGCCCCAGGATCTCCTCGGTGTTGCCTGTTCCGCCGGCCGGCTTGACCCGAGGGGCGGCTGGCCGAGAGGGTTCAAAAACAGAGCCGCGCAAGCGCCTTGCGGGCTGCTCGCGCGGTCCGCTTGTCAATCCAGCTTGGATCCGAACGCCGGCCTACCTATCTTTGTGATCTTTGTCGCGAGTGTCCTTGTGCTGGTTCTTGTCCTGGTTCCCACGCCTGTCATGGCTCTCGGGCTGCGGGGCGGAGTGCTGAGGCCTGAGCGCGGGTGCGGGGCGATTCACCGGGGCGGCGCCGTGATGTTCGCGCTGGAAAGTCTGGGCCTGCGGCGCCGGCTTGTCGTTATGTCGCTCGGCTGGGCGCACGTCGTGGAGGCGCTGATCCGAGTGATCGTCCCGCCACGACTGGACAGGACGGTCCTGGTGCGGGTTGGGACGCGCGTCGTGGAGATCCCGGTTGAGGACGCGGTGCTCGTTGACCCGAACGCAGCCTGTTGTAGTCCACCCTCCGGTCCACGACGGTCCGGTTAATCACGACATTGCGGTAGTTCACGTTGACATAGACGTTCGTGGCGTGGACGTAGGGACGTGAGCGCATCATCCAACCCGGCCCCGAGTCCCAGCCATGGTAATAGACACGGTGATAGCGCCAATCGCAATCGTGATTGAGCCAGGCTCCGATGAAAAATCCGCGGCCGAAAGTGATGCCCACGAGGAATCCGGGCCGGCGGTAGTAAACCAGCGCGGGGTCGTAGACCGGCACGTAGATGTATTGGGGATCGGCTGGCCAGATCTCGACATAGCCGCCCTCCTCCCTGACTTCCATCTGCGGCGAACTCCTCAGACTGCCGGCCGATCGAGCTTCCACACGCAGTCGCTGCACGGCTCCCATCACGTCGCTGGACTGGGTCGCGTAGGCCTGGCCCAGAGCGGTAGTCCAATCCATCTTCTCCGTCATGTTGAACAGCACGGTGGGATAGTGAGCAACGGCCTTCACACTGACGTCCCAGGGTTGGTCGTCGAGATAGCGCGGATCGGCATTCGCGCGCACGAAGCGGGAGGCTTCGCCGATCTGCTCCGGAAAAGTCGCGGCCAGAAGAACCTGCGCAAGCAGGGGATCGGGGTAGAGAGCAACGGGTGCCACCAGGTTGTCGAGTTGGTCGGGCGAGAAATACCCCTGGTCGGAATTGTCCTGGCCTGGTACCGGCGAGATGAATGCCAGTAAAAGCGCCAGCGGAAAGAACAGGGCCTTTTTCATCGGTCCTCCTTGGGTAAGAATACTTCTTACTGCCACTCTGGCTTGAGCACGGCAGATGCCAGAGCCCAAGGGGAACCTCCTCCGTTGTGCTATAAGGACTTCTCCCGCGAGGCGGAACTGAGGGAGCTTCTGAATGAAATCACCATCGGCGAGACCTGCCTGTTCCGCAGCCAACCACAACTCGACGCGCTCCGCAAAGTCATTCTTCCTGAACTGGCGACGGAAAAAACCAAGCAGATCACCAAACGGTTGCGCATCTGGAGTGCGGGGTGCTCCACCGGCGAAGAGGCTTATACCCTGGCGATGAACATGCTTGAAGAGAGCGAACGTTTGCTGAAGGGCTGGACAGTAGAGATTCTGGCCACCGACCTGAACGACCGCTCGGTGGAATCCGCGAAGGCCGGTATTTACGGCGACTATGCGCTGCGCTCCACCTCAGAGTATTTCAAGCGCAAATATTTCGCGCCCGTCGACGAGAAGAAGTTGCAGGTCCGCCCGGAAGTGAAGAAGTTAGTTACGGTCAGCCGTCTGAACCTGCAGGATGACTCCAAGATGCTCTTCATGAAGGGGATGGATCTCATTTTTTGCTGCAATGTGCTCATCTATTTTGACGCCGTCTCCAAAAGCAAGGTGGTCAATCATTTCTTCACCAATCTTAACTTTGGCGGTTACTTTTTTCTCGGGACCTCGGAATCGCTGATGAACTTGAACGACAAGTTTCACCTGGTCCATTTTCCCGGAAGTATCGGCTATTGGAAACCGTCCCTAAGCAGTGGAAAATTATGACCCAATCCATCGAAACCACGATTCGCCAGCGCGTGCACCAGATCGAGACCATGCCTTCCATCCCGGCTGTGTTTCTGCCCTTACTCAAAATGTTAGGCAATTCGGATGATGCGCGGGTGGACGAAGTGGCTCGCCTGGTGTCTTATGACAGCGCGATTGCCGCGCAATGTTTGCACATGGCCGCCTCTCCCTTGTTCGGCCTCGCCGAACCTCCGAAATCGATCAAGGCAGCGGTCTTCAGCCTGGGCCTGCGCCGCGGAGAGAGTATTCTTCTCACCTGCAGTCTGGGAAAGGCGTTCCCTGCGAACAAGTCGTCGATCGATCCCACCGCATTTTGGAGGCATTCCCTGGGCTGTGTGCGTTGGTGTGCCAGAAATTCAGCGAGAAACTAAACGCTT
>JAIQFU010000198.1 GCA_020073115.1 Terriglobia bacterium | reverse complement strand
GTGCATGCCGTGCTCACGTATCGGGACGTGCCGCGCGTGCAGCATAACACCGCGGGCCAGGCATGGCCGGAACCTTCGCCCTACGACACGTACCTGCTCGATTCGAAGGTGCGGTTCGTGGGCGACCGCGTGGCGGCGGTCGCGGCGGAGAGCCGCGCCATAGCCGAACAGGCGCTGCGCCTGATCGAGGTGGAGTACGAGATCCTGCCCGCCGTGCTGGACCTGGAACGCGCCATGGATGACGGCGCGCCCGTGATCCACGACGAGCCGGATTCGACCGGCATCCACGACGCCTCGCGCAATATCGCGGGCTATATTCTGAAGGAACTGGGCGATCCGGATGCGGCCTTCCGCGAGGCCGATTACGTCTTCGAGCGCGAGTTCCGCACGCCGCGCCAGCAGCACGCGATGCTGGAACCGCACACCACCATCGCCTGGCTGGACGCCGGCAACCGCCTGGTCTTGCGCACCAGCACGCAGGTGCCATTCCATGCCCGCCGGCAATGCGCCATGATTTTGCAGATTCCCGTCCAGCGCATCCACGTGATCAAGCCGCGCATCGGCGGCGGCTTCGGCGGAAAACAGGAGATGCTGCTGGAGGACATCTGCGGGGCGCTCGCGCTGGCCGCCCGCAGGCCGGTGAAGATGGAATACACGCGCGAGGAGGAGTTCTTCATGGCGCGCAGCCGCCACCCCCAGGTTCTGCGGATGAAGATGGGGGTGACGCGCAACGGGACCATCCTGGCCAGCGAATTGCGAGTGGTGGCCTCGACGGGCGCATATGGAAGCCACGCCACCACGGTCCAGGGCAACACGGGCAGCAAGGTGCTGCCGCTCTACCGGGCGCGGCACATGCGTTTCGAATGCCACGTGGTGTACACGAATACCCCGGTGGCCGGCGCATTCCGCGGGTACGGCTGTCCGCAGGGCTTTTTCGCGCAGGAGTCCCTGGTGGACGAGATCGCGCGCGAGTTGGGGATGGACCCCATCGAGTTCCACAAGCGCAACATGATCCGGCTGGGAGACGTCGACGAGCTTTCGGCGGTGCTGGGCGAAGGCAAGAAGGGGTTGCCGCGGGTGGTCCGCAGTTGCGGGCTGCGGGAATGCATCGACCGCGGCGCGGAGGCCATGGGCTGGGCCCGCAAGCGCGCGAAAGCATCCGGGCGGAAAGGCCGGCTGCGGCGCGGCGTGGGAATGTCCTGCTCCATGCAGGGCAGCGGCATCGCCGGGGTCGACTGGGCCTCCGCTTTCCTCAAGCTGAACGAGGATGGCTCTTTCAACCTTCAGGTGGGAGCGTCGGACGTGGGCGCGGGCGCGGATACCGTTCTGGCGCAGATCGCCGCGGAGGCGCTGGGCGTGAGCCTGGGGAAGATCGTCGTCGCGTCGGCCGATACGGACTTCACGCCGTTCGACGTGGGCGCGTACGCTTCCAGCACCACCATCATCTCCGGCGGAGCCGTGAAGAAGGCCGCGGAAAAGGTCCGCCAGCAGATCTGCTGCGTGGCCGCCCGAATGCTCGACGCCGCGCCGGACACCCTCGTCTGCCGCGACGACCGCGTCTTCGCCGGCGAAGAGAAGTCCATCACGCTGGCGGAAGTCGCGATGCGGGCCCTGTACAAAGAGAAGACGCAGATCATGGACGGCGCCTCGCACTTCAACACCGATAGCCCGCCGCCCTTCTGCGCCACCTTCGCCGAAGTCGAGGTGGACGTCGAAACAGGGCGGGTCAAGGTGCTCAACCTGATATCCGCCGTGGATCCCGGAACCGCCATCAATCCGAAACAAGCCGAGGGGCAAGTGGAAGGCGCGGCGGCGCAGGGCCTCGGTTTCGCCCTCACGGAGGAAATGATTCTGGACGGGAACGGGCGCATGCTCAATCCGACTTTCCTCGACTACAAGATCATGGGTCCGAAAGACCTCAACCTGACGACAATCCTGGTGGAGACCGACGAGCCGCTGGGGCCGTACGGCGCCAAATCCGTGGCCGAAACACCGATTAACGGGCCCGCGCCGGCGGTGGCGAATGCGATTTACGATGCGGTGGGGGTCCGGATGCGCAAACTCCCGATCCGCGCCGAAGACCTGCTGCGCGCCCTGCGCGAAAAGGAATCCCCGGTCCATGCCCGCGATTGACCCGGCCGCCGCGGCCGCCATAGCCGCCTCCGCCGAAAAGTACGAGCCCGCTATGGCCGGGTTCCTGCGCGATCTCATCGCCATACCGGCGGAAAGTTGCCAGGAAGGCCCGGTAATCCGGCGCATCCGCGTGGAGATGGAGAAGGCGGGCTTCGACGAGATCCGCATCGACCCCATGGGCAACATCCTGGGCCGGATCGGTTCCGGCTCGCGGGTGATCATGATGGACTCCCACACCGATACCGTGGGGGTTGGCGACCCGCGCGAGTGGGCCTGGGACCCCTACCAGGGGAAGGTCGACGACGGTTGCATTTACGGCCGCGGGGCCTGCGACCAGCGCGCCGGCATGGCCAGCATGGTCTATGCCGGCAAGATCATCAAGGACTTGCGGCTGGAAGGCGATTACACCCTGTGGGTAGTCGGCTCCGTACAGGAGGAGGACTGCGACGGGCTGCCGTGGCTCTATATCCTCAAAGAGGACGGAATCCGGCCCGAGTGCGTGGTCATTACCGAACCGACGAACTTACAGGTGTACCGGGGCCACCGCGGCAGAATGGAAATCGAGGTACGCCTGCGCGGCCGATCGTGCCATGCCAGCGCGCCCGAGCGCGGAGAAAACCCCGTTTATAAGATGGGACGCCTGGTCCGCGAAGTGGAAGATCTGAACGAACGCCTGCGCAGCGACCCGTTTCTGGGCAAGGGAACCATCGCGGTCACCGCAGTCCGCTCGGTGTCGCCCTCGCTCTGCGCCGTGCCCGGCGCATGTTCCATCCACCTGGACCGGCGGCTCACGGCCGGCGACTCCATGGAAAGCGCGCTGGCCGAAGTGCGCGCGCTGCCTTCCGCCGGGGACGCCGAGATCGAAGTGCTCCAGTACGGCCGGCCGAGTTACACGGGTCTTGTCTACCCCATGTGTAAGTACTACCCGACATGGACAATCCCCGAAGATCATCCACTTACGGTGGCAGCTATCGGCGCATATAAGCGCCTCCACGACGTGCCGCCCGCGGTCGGTAAGTGGACCTTCAGCACCAACGGCGTAGGCTCCATGGGGCTGATGGGCGTGCCTACCATCGGGTTTGGTCCCGGCGAGGAGGAGTTCGCGCACAGCGTCAACGAGCGGGTCCCCATCCGGCATTTGGTCGAAGCCGCAAAGTTCTATGCTGTGTTTCCGCTCATTTATGCCGCGGGCTAGCGTAGTGCGGCGCAAATATCGTCGTGTATCGGCACAGGCTGCAAAGCGGGGACTGGCTCGAATTTCGCTGTCTCTGCGAAACTTCGTGCCTGTACCCGGCTTGCGCTTTCACGGATCGCACTGCGTGCTATTTGCGCCGCAGACCACTAACGCAATCACTGGGAACTCCGGGCCAGGCATGGCCGGCCCCTACTTCGGCCGGCGTGGTAGGGGACGGGCACGCCCGGCACGCCCCGGCGCCGCGGCATAGCCTATGGCCGAACTGGTTCCCATTCCGCTCCCCCTGCTGCTCCGGCGCGCCTTCCTGGAATACCGGGGCGAAGGCAAGATCTTCGACCTGCCTAAGAGCAAGTTCTTCCTCGGCCTCCCAGGGCTGGACACCAGTGTTTCGATTCACGGCCGCCGCGCCTTCACCCCGGTCGGTCCCGCGGCCGGACCGCAGGGACAGATGGCGCAGAACATTGTCCTCTGCTGGCTGGCCGGCGCGCGCGTCATCGAGTTGAAGACCGTTCAGATCCTCGACGAGTTGCAGATCCCGCGGCCCTGCATCGACATCCCCAATGTCGGCTACAACGTGGAATGGTCGCAGGAACTGAAGCTGGAGCAGTCGCTTCGGGAGTACGTAAAGGCGGCCATGCTCATCGAGATCCTGAAGACCTCGAAGCTGCTGGGGGAGACCCCGGAAGGCTGGGGCGACACGATCTTCGACATGAGCGTGGGCTACAGCCTGGAGGGCATACGGTCGCCCCGGATGCGCCGCTGGCTGGAAGGGATGAAGGATGCCCGGCCCGTCATCGACGAACTGCGCGCCGGAATCGGGATGTACCGCGATCTGCCGTTCCCCGCCCGAATCAGCGATACGGCCAGCCTGTCTACGTTCCACGGGTGCCCGCCGGGCGAGATCGAAGGCATCGTCCGCTTCCTGCTCGCGGAAATGGACCTGGATGTTTGCGTCAAGCTCAACCCCACGCTCCTGGGCCTTGCGGAAGTGGATCACATCCTGCACGAGATTCTGGGCTACCGCCACATCCAACTCTGCCCGAAGGCATTCGAGAAAGACCTGCAATGGCCGGAAGCCCTGGACCTCATCGCGGGTCTGGACCGCTTCGCCCGGGCCCGCGGCCGGAGCCTCTCCGTCAAGTTCAGCAACACCCTGGTGGTGAGGAACCACCGCGGCGTCTTCAAAGACGAGCTGATGTACCTCTCCGGCGCGCCGCTCCACCCCCTGGCGATGCTGTTGGTAAACCGCTTCCGGGAACGGATGGGCGACGCCGTCCCGATTTCCTTTTCCGCCGGCCTGGACGCCAATAACATCGCCGACGCCGTGGCGATGAACCTGATTCCCGCGACGGTCTGCTCCGACCTCTTGCGCCCCGGCGGTTATGGGCGGATGTATAAGTACCTGCAGAACCTCGGAGCGAGGATGCGGGCGGCCGGCGCCGGCGCGATTCCGGACTTCATAACGCGGTCAGCTCCGCCGGCTGCCGACCTCTCGCGCTACAGCTTCGAACGCAATCGGTCGGTCCCACGCAAGACCGGCTCCAGGCTCCAACTCTTCGACTGCATCAACTGCGATAAGTGCATCTCCTCGTGCCCTAACGACGCGAACTTTGTGTACGAGACGCCGGACGGAAAACGCCAGATCGCCAACTTCGCCGACGCGTGTAACGAATGCGGCAACTGCGACGTCTTCTGCCCCGAAGAGGGCGCGCCGTTCCTGGCCAAGCCTCGCTTTTTCGGCAGCCTGGAAAGCTACCGCAAGCATGCGGACCAGAACGGCTACTACATCGATTGGGCGGCCTCCCGCATCTACGGCACGATCGGCGGCCGTCCCTACGAGCTCGACGCCGATGTCGGGGTGGGAGAGGCGGTTGCGCCCGTCTATCCGTACTCGCAACTCCAGTTACTCTACGATTCCATGCGCGACTCGCGGCGCATCCATTTCGCCAACGTCGCGGGCATTCAGGAGGCCCCAATTTGACGACCAGGAAGGCGCTGTTCAAAGGCAGGGATTGGCTCACCACGCAGGAATGGAGCGGCGCGGAAATCGAAACGCTTCTGGACGTTTCCGCCGACCTCAAGCGGAAGTTCAAGAGGCGCCTCCCGCACCGCTTTCTTCCGGATCAGACGATTTTCCTGATGTTCTTCGATAAATCCACCCGGACGCGGAATTCGTTCGAAGCCGGCATTACGCAACTCGGAGGCCACGCCCACTTCCTGACCGCCGACGCGATGCAGGTTTCGCACGGCGAAAGCCCTAAAGATACAGGAATCATTCTCTCGCGCTACGGCCACGCCATTGCCATCCGGCACGACCTGATCCCCGGCGAGGGGAACTCCTATATGCGCGAGGTGGCGAAGTGGGCCGATGCTCCGGTGATCAACATGCAGTGCGACGTCGATCATCCCTGCCAAACGTTGGCCGACCTGATGACCATCCGCGAGAAACTCGGCTCCAACCTGCGTGGCCGCAAACTGGCGGTTTCGTGGGCCTACGCCCCGAGCTATGCCAAGCCCCTCTCGGTGCCGCAAGGCCTCATCATGCTGATGACGCGGTTCGGCATGGACGTGACGCTGGCGCATCCCAGGGAATATCCGCTGATGCCCGAAACCCTTGAAGCCGCCCGCGAGAACGCGCGCCGCGCCGGCGTCAGGTTCGAACTTACGGACAACATGGACGACGCGTTCCGCGATGCCGATGTGGTGATCCCCAAGAGTTGGGGGTGCCTGGACACCATGGGCGCCGCTCCCGCCGAGTCGCTGCGCATCGCCAGACAGCACCAAGACTGGCGCTGCGATGCGGCCAGGATGAAGCTGGCCAGGGCCGGCGCGCTCTACATGCATCCGCTCCCCGCGGACCGCGGCAACGAAGTGACCGACGACGTGATCGACGGCCCGCAGTCCGTGGTATACGACGAGGCCGAAAACCGGCTGCACACCGCCAAGGCGATCATGGCGCTCACCATGGCGGATGCGGAGATCGAGTACGAGCCGGGCGATTGGGGCGCATGACTGAAACCGTCGTCGTCGCCCTGGGCGGCAATGCCATTACGAGGCCGGGCGAGCCCGGCACGATCCCGCAGCAGTTCGAGCACACGGCGGACACGCTCGATTGCCTGAAGCCGCTGTTCCGGCGGGGCTGCGGCCTGGCGATCACTCACGGCAACGGGCCGCAGATCGGCAATATCCTGATCCGGGTCGAAGAGGGCGAACGGCGCGTGCCGCGCCTGCCGCTCGACACCTGCGTCTCCGATTCGCAAGGCGGCATGGGGTACATGATCCAGAGGCTGGCCTGCGAGATGTTTCGCCGCGAGGGCATCCGGCGCGGCGTGGCGACCGTCATCACCCAGGTCCTGGTGGATTCGGCCGACCCCGATTTCCAGCACCCCAGCAAGCCGATCGGCCCGTTTTACACGCTCGCGGAGGCGAGCCGGATGCGCGAAGAGCGCCCCCATTGGCTCATCTGCGAAATCGAGCCGGGCCGGTTCCGCCGGGTGGTCCCTTCGCCCCGGCCGATCAATATTCTGGAGGACGAAGCCATCGCCGCCCTGGTAGAGGCGGGGGTCGTGGTGATCGCCTGCGGGGGCGGAGGTATCCCGGTCGCCTGGGAGGGCGACCGCCTCACCGGCGTGGAAGGCGTGATCGATAAGGACCTGGCTTCGAGCCTGCTCGCCACCCAGATCCGCGCGCACAGGCTCATCATCGTCACTTCGGTGGCTCAGGCCTGTCTCCGCTTCCGATTGCCCGGCGAGCAGCCTCTGGGGACCATTACGGTCGAGGAGGCGCGCCGCTATCTGGAAGCGGGCGAGTTCCCGCCCGGGTCGATGGGTCCGAAGATCGCGGCAGGCATCGAATTCGTGGAGCGCGGCGGAGAGGAGTGCATCATCACGTGCGCGGAGCGGGTGGCGGCGGCGGTCGAGGGCCGGGCCGGAACCCACATCGTGGCCTCCTGGGCCGAGGGTTGCCTCCCACTAGGGGAGACGCAGTTGTGATTGTCACGAACGCGCGCGTCCTCACCTTCGACGCGGGGAACCGCGTTCTCGATTCCGGCGAGGTGGAAATTCTGCCCGGCGGCGTCTTCGGAGACGTCCGCGAAACGGCGGGCGGAAAGCCCTCGGGCGAGGTGGTGGACGCGCATGGCAGGCTGATGATGCCCGCGCTCATCAACTGCCACACCCATTTGTACTCCGCATTCGCGCGGGGTATGCCTCCGGTTGACCCTTCTCCGGGCAACTTCAAAGCGATCCTGCGCAAGGTGTGGTGGAAGCTGGACCGCACGCTAAACCGCGAGGACATCTACTACAGCGCCCTGGTGGCCTTGATCGATTCCGCCAGGAATGGAGTGGGGATGCTGGCGGACCACCATTCCAGCCCCAACGCCTGCAAAGGCAGCCTCGACATCGTCGAGCGCGCCTTCCGCGAAGTCGGCTTGCGGGGGGCTTTGTGCTATGAGACCTCGCACCGCGACGGGCCGGAGAAGGCCGCTGAAGGCTACGTCGAGAATCTCCGGTTCATCCAGCGCGTCCGCGCCCAATCCGATGGGACGATCGGCGCCAGCTTCGGCGTGCACGCCGCCTTCACCGTGACGGATGATGTGATCCGGAGCTGTGTGGAAGAGGCGCAAGCGCAGGAAGCGGGCATCCACATCCACGTGGCGGAAGACCGGTGCGACGCCGGGGCCGTGACGCGGCTCGCCAAATTCGGCGCGCTGAACGAGCGCACCGTCGCGGCCCACTGCGTCCATGTCACCGCCGCGGAGATGAATCTCCTGGCGCGCCACGGAGTGAACGTCGTGCACAATCCGCAGTCCAACTGCCACAACGCCGTAGGGGCCGCCCGGCTGGCGGATCTGGCGCGGCGCAAGGTGTTGGTAGGGCTCGGTTCAGACGGCTATACGCCGCGCATGTGGGAGGAACTCAAGGCCGCCGTCAACGTACAGCGCCTGGCCTCCGGCAGCCCGCGTGCGGGATGGGCGGAAGCCTACGCCGCGCTCCTCAACAACCGCGTTATCGCCAGGAAAGCCTGGGGAATGGAAATCGGCCGCATCGAGCGCGGCGCCGCGGCCGACTTCATCCTCGTGGACTACTACCCGCCCACGCCCCTCACCGCCGAAAACATCATGGGTCACCTGCTGTTCGGAATCGCCAACGCTCCCATCGATACGCTCGTCGTGAACGGCAGGTACGTGGTGCGCGGCAAGCGCTGCGTGACCGTGGACCAGCGGAAGATCGCCGAGAAAGCCGCGGCGCAAGCGCGGGCGCTATGGAGCAGACTATGAAAACCTTCGTTCCCGGTCCGACTTACCATGAGATGCTGCACCCGGAGTCGCTGGCTCCCGCGGTGCGCGCCAAGGCCGCCGCCGCCCAGGCCCAGGAGCTCGAACCCGCCAACCTGTTCAACATCACCTGGCGGGGAACGGGCGGCGGTATTCGTCACGGGCGTGGAAGCGAACATTGTGGTCCTGGTCGGGCGCCATTTCCCCTCCGGCAGCCACAAGGTGGGACCGGCCTACGCCACCCTCGTGGAGGGCGAGCTCGCCGGAGAGATCGAGCCCGGCGCGAACACCATCATCGGCCCCTCCACCGGCAACTTCGGTATTGGCGTGGCCTACATCTCGCGGCTCAAGGGTTACTCCGCCATCGTTGTCATGCCGGAGCAGATGAGCGTCGAACGCTATCAACGCATCCGGCAGTACGGCGCGGCCCTGGATCTCACGCCGGGATCGGAAAGCGACGTGATCCTCACCCTGGAGCGCACCGAGGAGTACAAGAAAGACCCGCGCTACAAGATCCTGGCGCAGTTCGAACTGCTGCCCAACTACCGTTTCCACCGCTACGTTACCGGCCGGAGCGCGCTCCAAGCCGCTGCCGGCCATGGCAACGGGCGCGTGGCGGCGTTCGTAGCGGCGCCGGGCTCCGCGGGAACGCTGGCGGCCGGCGACGAAATCAAGGCGCGCTTTCCGGAAGCCATCGTGTGCGCCCTGGAGCCGCGCGAATGCCCCACCCTGTTCCAGAACGGGAGAGGCACGCACCGCATCGAAGGCATCGGCGACAAGATGGTGACCCTCATCCACAACGTGCTCACCACGGACTACGTCGCGCTGATTCACGACGACGATTGCGTGGCCGGGCTGGATCTGCTGGAGCGGCGCCAGGCGCTGCTGGAGCGCATGCTTTCATTCCCCGAAGGCGCCCTGGGCTGCCTGCGGGGCGTCTTCGGCGTTTCGGGAATCTGCAACATCCTGGGCGCCATCCGGATGGCGCGGTTCCTCGGCCTCGGCCCCGGCGAAAACGTGGTCACCATCGCCACCGACGGCTTCGACCGCTATCCCTCCGTGATGGCCGGTCTCGACGAGCGCCGCGGACCGGTAGCGGAACCGCAGCTCCGCGACGCCTTCGAGAGCATTTTCCGCGGCGGCGATGCCAACGAAATCCTCGATGTGCGTCCGCCCGAGCAGAAGAACCGCTTGTTCGGCTACAAGGAGGAGGTCTGGACGCGGTTCAACTACCCCCGATCCTACCTGGAGAAGATGAAGACCCCGGACTTCTGGGAAACCGAATACCGGAAGATCGACGACATCGACGCGGCGCTGGTACAGGCCCGCACCGCGGCATAAACAGGCGCCGGAGAAAAAGGCAATGGGCCACGGATCAACACGGATCAACAGGATAAGAAATTTGTTTTCATCCGTGTTGTTCCGAAAAATGAGTCAGCCAGTGGCCCGTGCGTTAAGCTTTGGTCCGTGTTCTCAAGCGACTACGCAGAGTCTTCAACCTCCGGGTATGGTGCCGAATCAGCTTGGCGGCCTTGGTCTCCGGTAGGGG
>JAIQFU010000197.1 GCA_020073115.1 Terriglobia bacterium | reverse complement strand
ATGCGGTGGTCACGGGCAAGGCCAAGGTCGCCAGGACAACGTACCAGCTTTGGCCGCAGGCCGCGCCGTCTACGCTGAACGCCTCGGTCCAATTCGACACGCTCCCGGCATTCCTGTTCGCGTTCTTCGCCACCCCCGGCCAGGAATACCTTGTCGGCGCGGGAAAGGTAATCGCGCACCTCGATTTGCCGCTCTCGGCGGCCGGCGCGCGCTTCCCCTATCAGGCGGGCGCGCTGCTGCTGATCGAACAGACGGCCGCCGCCACGCTGCTATTCCTGCTCGGAACCCGTCCCGACGTTTCCCAGCCCATCATCCCGCTCGCGCTCGAGAATGCGCTCCTGGGGGTTGACGCCCCGACGGTATTGGCGGTGTCCGGAGTTCTCGAAGGCCTCGCGCTCCGGCAGGCGGCCGTGGGACTGTATTTCAACCTGCGCTGGCTCCTCCCCACGCTTCCGGATCCCTACGCCGCCAACTTCGACCTGACCCTGGTTTCCCGAGAAGGCGACCGGAGCACGGTAGCGACGCTGCTGGCGGCGATTAGGTGGGCCGGCGGGAGCGCCAGGCCGTCACTGGCATTTCTGCTGTTGCCGCCGCCGCAAGGCGCGGGCGTTGCCGGGACCCCGTTCCCCGCGACGATTGCCCCCCGCGGCGACATCCAAGCGGCGGCAGTGGTGAACCCGAGCGCCAACCCCGCGCTCCTCGATCTTTCCACGCACGTAGACCTGTTCGGCGTGGCCCTTGCGCCTGAGGTGGGCCGGCTTGCCGGCGGGGGCGACCGGGCGAACGGTTCCGGCGCATCCGGCCCGGCGCCCAGCCTCGCGCTCAGCGGCATGTGGCTCTCGCTCAACAGTTCGCTGGTCGCCACGTTCGCGCTCCCGCAGTTCTCCTGGGAGCCGATGGAATCGACGGCCCCCGGCCAGACCGGGCCTATTTTCTGCGAACCCGCCTTCGATGGAAGGCCGCTGCTGGTCTCCTCTCCCAATAACCAGCAACTGGTCCCATTCAGTCCCGGTCCCGTGCTCCTGCAGAATATCGAGAATGTGGCCGCCGGGTTGCCCTTCGCCGCCATTTTCAGCCTGCCGTTCGGCTTGAACGCGGTGATTGTCCAATCGAACCGCCCGCTGAAAGGCAAGGACTCGCTGTTCCACGCGCGGGGCGGCCAATTCCGGACGAACGCGCCGCAATTCCCCGAATCGTTCGTACCGAATCCCAGCCCGGCGCCGCCGAAAATCAAAGGCGCGCTGCAACTGACGGTAATGCCGGAGCATCCGGAGCGGCCGGACGCCCTTTTCCCCGGTCATACGGAGGTGGAGACCGCGCATGGGCCGCACATCGGGCCCGCACCCAATGGCTACGGCTACACGGTGATTGGGCCCACCAGCGTGAGCGGCGTCGGGAAGATCTTCGAGGGCGATTTCGGAGCCAGCGGGATCCAGCCCGGAGTTCCCGTGCGCCGCATCGATTTTTCCGGCTATGGCGCGAGCCTCTTCAGCGAGTGGAATAAGCCTAACCAGATTCCGCCCGCCATTATCAAGGTGCAGTTCGACGCCTCGGTCGGCCGCACCGCCTACGAGGTGATCCAGGCGGAAAGCGTCATCTACCCCTACTGCGTTTACGTGGTTCGCACCGTCACCATGGAGCGGCAAAACGCGGGATGGGTGAAACGCACCGATTCCGGCTGGCAGGCCGTCTCCCAGGGCCAGTTCCAGTTTCCGCAGGATACCGCGGCGCAATGGGCCAACGCCGTGCATCCCGGCGCGCTCGCGGGCGTATTCAATGTGCGCAACATTCGCGACCTGCCCGGGATCATCAACATTCCCAGCTCGCCGTTTCAGTTCAAACAAGTTCTCTTCGACGCCGACCTCGGCGTCGCACCGAGTCTGAAGGTGTCGCAGGGCGGTTTCTCCGCGCCGGTCTCCGGCGTTCCGAATCCGCCCGTGCTGGTGGCCTCGCGAGACATGGTGGGGTATGTGCAGATCGCGCCGGACGGCCAGTCCCCCGGTCCGCCCACCATGAAAGCGATGTTCGATCAAACCGGAGCGTTCACGCCGGCCATCGGCTGCACGGTCGAAGCCGGCCCATCGGGCAGCCTGCCCGGCACGACTCTGCGCTGCTCCGCTTTCGAGGTCGATATCGTCACCGAAACCAACACCGGGGCGCCCGTGCCGGCCCTGGGTGTTTCGTTGCGCGGCGCGCCGCAGATTCCGCGCGGCGGTGGATGGATCCTGGGTCAGCGCAAGTTCTCCGATGCGGCGCCTTCGGCCTTGCCCAACGATTTGCCGGTCCCGCTGGTGCAACCGGCCGGCGCCGCCGGCTTCTGGTATCTCGCCGATGCCAGCGACGTTCTGCAACTGACGCAGCCGGACACCTTTTACAGCCTGATGCACTCCACCGGCACGCACAAAGTGCTGTTCGAATCGCCGCAGATCCCCACCGCGAGCGCTACGCCCGGCCTGCAATTCCCCAAGCCGAATCCGCCCGGGCCGCCCAAGCCGGGCTCCGCGCCGGTAAACCAGGGGTCGCCGAACCTGGGCGACATCGCCTCCATTCTCAATTCCACCGGCCTGTTCCCCGATATCGCCAACGCGCTCTCGCTGCTCCAGGGCGCGATGGAGCAGATCAACACCGTTTCGCAGGGATTCCACTACTCCAAGACGTACACCTTCGATCCGAATCAGAAGGCGACCCTCGTGGACCTCGGCGTGATCAACATCGCCCTGCAATACGCCGATACGACGGACCCTGCCACGCCGGCCGCCACGCTGAAATATTCCGTGGATTCCTCGGCTTCGCCAAGCTGGAGCCTGGCCATCGGCACGCTGTCGTTCCTGGTGACCGTTCCGATTTTTGGTTCGAGCCCGATCCTCACCGTCACCGGCGGGTTCGCCGCCGACGAGAACACCAAGGCCGGGCTCACCAACCTCAACGTCCAGATGGGCGATGCCCTGAGCGTGGTCAAGAACGTCTTCAGCGACTTACAGGCGCTGGCGCAGTTCCTGCCCGGAGGCGCGGGCGCCAACCTGGATATCGCGCTCTCCAACGGCAAGCTCACCGTCCGGGACACCTTCACCATCGGCGACATGCCGCTCGGCCTGGGCAACCTCACCGACATCAGCCTCGATCTTGGCTTGAGCGTGCAGTTCTCGCCGCTCGCGGTGGATTTCCTCGTCGGCATCGGGTCGCCAAACAACCCTTTCAACTGGATCGTCTCGCCGCTCGCGGGCAACGGGCTGATGAACTTCGGCGTGCTCAACAGCCAGCCCTCGCTTACCATTCAAGCCGGCATCGGGCTGGGCCTGGCCATCGACCTGGGCATCGCTTCGGGCTCGGCGTCAATCACCATCGCGGTTCAGCTGAACGTCACCGGCAACACCATCACCCTGATGGCGATTCTGACCGGCCAGGCATCGGTGGATGTGCTCGATGGCCTCGCGAGCGCCTCCCTCACGCTCTCGGCGGCGCTCGGTTTTTCGTTGCACCCGATCCTTCCGCCGGTGCATTTGCTGCCGCCGCCGGTGGTCATCGGCCCCGAGGACATCACCATGATCGCGTCCTGCTCGGTGGGCATTCACATCACCATCTGCTGGGTGGTCAGCATCAGCTTCGATGGTTCCTGGACATTTTCGCAGACGATCACCATGCCGAAGATCACGGTCGGCTGAGCGAGGGAGCACACCATGGCGCTGAACGATCTCGAACTGAGCTTGATGGCATTTCCGCAGCGGTGGGATGGCCCCTCGGGCGCCCTCTCACTCCATATCCTGTTGCTGCCGGTGGGCGATCCGACCGCGCCCCTGGGCGGCGGGCCGAAGTTCGCCGGCTCCCCGGTGGCCCTGACGGTCAATTTGGTCTCCGGCCTCGATTCGCTGCCTTCCACCTCCACGGCGCCTTCGAAAACGCTGGCGTTTCCGGCGCAGCCTCCGTCCGTCGCGCCCACGCTGTTCACCACCCTCTACAACCAGCTCGTGGCCAAGGGCATCAACGTCAAAAGCGGCAAGTTGAACAAAGTACCGCCGAAAGGCGCCCGTATCCTGAAGTCGCTTCCGCAAAGTTACACGCTGGCGTTTCCCTTCGAAAAGCCCCGCACCGGCGACCTCAGCGTGGGCGATGGATTCGGCTGCGCGCTGCGCGAACAGGCGCCGGGATTGAACGCCACGCTGCCGCCTCCCGACAAAGATATCAGCTGGGGCCAGGTGATCTCGTATGCGCTGCGCCAGCCGGTGCTCGCCGAAAACCTGGGGCTGATCTATCCGTTCACCTTGACCGTCCCGCCCGCACTCCTGGCCAACGGAGGCTACCTATGGGTCGCGCTGGACACGTCCTCGAACACCAACCCGTGGGTGAACGATTTCAAGGCCAACCCGGACACGGTCAAATCCTACGCCGCCCGGATTCCCGCCCTCGATGCCGCCGGCGGCCGCAGCTTGTTTGCCGCGACCTTGTTTCCCATCGTCGCCACGCCTCCGTCGAACCTCGCGCAGGCGCAGCTCGAAGCCGAGGAGTACGACGATGGCTTCGCGCAGATCGTCCACTCCAACCAGCCGGCTACCATTGACGCCGCGACTCTCGCTCCGGACCAGATTGCGCCGGGCAGCGAAGCCGGCATCCAGATCGGCTGGGACGACGAGCAGGTCACGGTATGGTTGAACGGCCAGATCGATCTGTTACGCGATCGCGTGGGCGGCGGGACAACCACGCCCGAAGCGCCGCTCGGCGTGCAGGGCTATCGCGTGGATGTGCGGGCGCACGGCGCGGCCGCCTGGAACTCGCTGTGCCTCGTCAACGGCACGCTGCCGTTCAACCAGACGTCGTTCGGCGGCGGCGCCTCCACCGATATCACGGGCCACGAGTTCTGGGTGGCCCCCGCGCCGGTACGTCCGAGCACGAACGATAATGCGACCAACGGCCAGCCCGGCTGGCTGCCACTTTACTTTGCGCAATGGGCCGGCTCGAGCCTGGTGCTGCCCGATCCCGCAGTGCAGCTTCTCGCCTATGCGGTCAACGCCGCGAACACCTCCAAGACGGGCCAGCCGCTGCCGCCCCCCACTCTGCCCAATCCCAACCCCGACCTCACCGGCGTGCCGACCCTGCGCTATGGAAACGATTACGACTTCCGCGTGCGCCTGGTGGATCTCACCGGCGGCGGCCCCGTCTCCACGGACCCGGCGATCCACCCCGGCCCGGCGCCTGTCACCCACGTGCGCTTCCTGCGCCACGTTCCTCCGAAGTCGCTGGAGGTAGTTTCATCGCCGCCGGTCCCGCCGTTTCCTGCCACCCCTCCTCCGGTGCGCGCCATTGCGACCCTCGCGGTGCAGCGCCCCCGCATCAACTATCCGGAGGCGATCTTCGCCGGCGTGGATCCGTCCACCTTCTCTCTGGCCAATCTCGGCGCGCTCATTCAGGACGCATGGGCCAGCGGCCGCGCCATCAGCGTGCCCGATCCCGACGTGGACCGCTTCGAAGTCCGGGTGGAAGCGCGGATTCCCGCGCACGACACCGGCGTGCAGGGGACCGACCCCGGCGACCTGGACGGCGCGTTTCGCATGATCTATTCGGTGGAGGTCCCGTTTCCCGCGGGCGCCGACCCCGCCGTCACCCTCAACCTCCACTACACGGACGGCGTAGACGATATTTCCACGGTCCCGGCGCCGCCATCCGGCACGGTTGATTTGCCCATCCCGACGTCGCGCGATATTCGCGTCCGGCTGTTCCCCCGCGCGGCCGCCAAGCCGAACTATTACGGCTCGGAGGCGGTGACCGTGGGTTTGTCGTCCGACTACATCGTCCGGCAGGAAGCGGCCACCGAGGACGCGCTATTCCCGAATAACCCCGAGCTGCAATTGCAGGCCTTCTATTTCCAGCCCGGCGCGAACATCGCGCAGTTGCTGGCGCAGCAGCTTGGATTGCAGCAGAACGGGTTCACGTTTTCCGGGGCGCCCGGCGAGCGCGTCGTGTTCGGCGCTTCCGGCGCCATCCGTCACAGCGTGGCCGCGGACGATGGCTCGCTCACTTTTTCCAATCAGACCGAGCTGCTGGGACAGTGGATCGTGGTCCTGTCGCTCGATCTCGAGCGCGATTGGACCTGGGACGGGTTCGGCCAGCCCGCGTTCACGTTCCAACGCGGCGCTTCGCATATCGGAACCATCGCGTTTCCCCGCGTGGTGGCGTCCGAGGCCGCGGGTAACCCCGGACAGACGCCCGACCGCTCGTTCACCCGCATCGTGTTCTTCGATGCCGTCAACCCGCAGCCCAAGGCGCCCCATTTTCCGCGGGAGCTGCAACTGAGCTATACGGCGGCCGCCAACTTCACCGCCGCGGCGCCGCAGACCTTCCCGTTTTCGATCCGGCTGCCCATCACCACGCCACCGGCGCAAACGCCCAGGATCGTCTCCACCGGGATCGCGGAATCGCCCTATCGTCATTCGCCCGATTATTCGTCCACCACGCTCCGCGACCGCTACCTGTGGGTCGAGTTCGACCGCCCTATCGACGATCGTGACGACGACAACTACTTCGGCCGCGTGCTCGCCTATGGGCCCGATCCGCTGCTGGCCGGCGCCCTGTTTCCCCAACCCGACCCGTCGCAGATGTTGTCCGAAGCTGCCGAACCGCCGCTGCCTGCCGATCCGGAGCCGGTGCGCCGCATCTTCTCGGGGCAATCCGCCGACGAATCCGGCCTCGATGCCATGGCGCAACTCGTGCCCGCCGACAAGGTCGGAGTTGGAAAATCGGGCACGTTTTTCCTGCTGCCCCTGCCCCCGGGCCTCACCTCGGAAGACCTGGAATTGTTCGGCTTCTGGAGCTACGAATTCCGCGTGGGTCACGTGAAATACTGGTCTACGGCGCAGGGCCGCTACGGCCGCCCGCTGCGCGTCACCGGCATCCAGCACCCCGCGCCGCACCTGATCTGCTCGGTCGAGCGCGATAAATCCCTGGTGGGGGTTACCGCGCCTTACGCTACGGCCGTGTACAACGGCAACCGCCTGTACAATTTCCAGGCCGGCGATCCGCAGACGCGCATCTGGTTTATGCTGTATGCCCAAGTACTGCAGGCCGACAGCGCTTCCTATCGAAACATTCTGCTGGAGCATCGGCCCGGCAGGACGCTCTTCGAATCGGGTAGGCTGGCCCCCGCTCCGAACCCGCAGCACGGTCCCACGCGCGACCCCCTGGCGGGAGCCACATTCCCGGAGAAGGATATTCTTGCGCGCCTGGCAGTGCTCGGACTGCCGCCCACGGCCTCGCTGAGCGTACTGGCGGTTGAGGTGCTGCCCGGCCCGTTGAACTTCCCGCCCGATCAGCCGAATGTCGGCCGGCAAGCACCCGCGCCGGAGACCGCGGGAGACCCGCTCGGCGCCAATCTCGGCCTGCGCCGGATCCTGCGCACGTCTCCGCTTACCGCCGTGCCTGCAATTTGCTAGTGCATTGTCCACGAAATGACTGGACAGCTAGTTCTTCCGCTTTCGGCTTCGCGGGCGCGTACATCCTGGCGTGGATCGCCGCGTCGCGCGAAGAGGCGAATGCGACGACTCCAGGCGAGTAGGAGGCCGGCGGCCTCGTTTTTGTACCGTTGTTTTGCGCACGCTGGCGTAGTAAGCGGGTGATGATTGAGCCCCGCCCACGGCGCGTTTCCGGCTTATCGGGATAAAATCAGAGCAGGCGGGGGGCTTGAATGCGGCTATCGGACGAGAACCTTCGAGGGCGAACGGTTATTGCAGCGGACGGGCAGGCCATCGGCGACGTCGCCGCTCTATTTCTGGACAGCGACGCCTGGCGGGTGGAGTCGCTCCAGATCAAACTGCGAAAGGAGGTCGCCGACCAACTGGGCGCCGCCCGCGGTTTGTTCCACGCCGGGACGCTCGAATTGCCCGTACGCATGGTGCAGTCGGTCGGCGATGCCGTGGTCCTCTCCATTCCCGCTCTGGAATTGCGTCAGGTACTGCCGAGCGGAGGCGAATCAAACCCCGCCCGGTGATGTACGGATTTGCGCGATGCTCCTATGCCGTGTCCGCGCTAAGAGCTTGCCAGCGCAGCAGAAAGAAGTGGCGCCCGCAAAGAGTGCACCGGCAGGGCTGAAGGAGCCATCGGAAAGCCGTTTCGATGGTATTTCGAGCTCCCACGCTTCTGAAGTCGATCGATTTGCATCGCGGACAGCGTGAAGAGAACAACCCTACCGGCATACGAATCATGATTCTCCTATTCCTCCGAATCCACAACCGCGCAGATCGTGGCTTCGGTAGTCAGCATCAGAGATGCGATGGACGCCGCGTTCTGCAGCGCAGTGCGGGTCACCTTGGTCGGGTCGATCACGCCGGCCTTCACCAGGTCTTCATACTCTTCGGTGGAGGCGTTGAAGCCGAAGTTCGGATTCTTGTGATTTCTGATCTTCTCGACGACAACGGCGCCCTCGGTCCCGCAGTTCATCACGATCTGCCGCACGGGTTCCTCACAGGCGCGGCGGACAATGGCGACACCGAACTGCTCGTCGCCTTCGAGCTTGAGCGGCAGGAGGGCCGCGGAAGCTCGCAGGAGCGCCACGCCGCCGCCGGGCACGATGCCTTCCTCCACCGCCGCGCGAGTCGCATGCAGAGCGTCTTCCACGCGGGCCTTCTTCTCCTTCATCTCGGTTTCCGTGGCGGCCCCGACTTTGATGATCGCCACGCCGCCGGCCAGCTTCGCCAGCCGCTCCTGCAGCTTCTCGCGGTCATAGTCCGAGGTGGTCTCGTCGATCTGCGTCCGAAGCTGCTTGATCCGGCCCTCGATGCTCGCCTGCGATCCAGCGCCATCGATGATCGTGGTCTCCCCGGCCCGGCGCCGTGCTCGATATTGGCAGCCAGACCACGCGCGCCATCGCGGT
>JAIQFU010000670.1 GCA_020073115.1 Terriglobia bacterium | reverse complement strand
CGGCGCAAGGCAATTGTCCCTCCGGCCCCGAAAAAGACCAAAGCGACGAAGAAGCCCTCCAAGCCGCCCAAGTACCCGCCGCCTCCCGTGCCCAAACCGCCCGGCCTCCCGGCCGACTGGCTGGAACTCTCCAGAACCGATCTCTCCCGCGTGGAGGCGGACCCGGAGCCCGCCCCGGAGCCTGCCCCCGTTCCAGTGGACGATTGGAGCCTCGTCCGAACGCGCGGCGCCACTTCATGGGCCACCACGTCCACCTTGTCGCCTTCCTTAATCAGCAGGAAACTGGGCGCGCTCCGCGAGGGCTGCGTGTGGATCCGAAGTTCGCCGAAGGCCGTCGCCACGCCCTGGGACGGCATCTTCCGCGCCCGTTCGGCGAGTTCCCGGAGGCCGGCCATTTCATCGGCGGTGAGCAACTGCCGGGATTCCGTCCAACCCTCGGCGCCATTGGGGGCCCGGACGCGCAAAAACAATTGCCGGCGCTGTTGCAGGATCTCCAGGCGGTCGCCGTGGCGCACGACGGCCGCGGTAGACGATTCCAGGGGGATATCGCTGCGCAGTTTGAGTTCCGTGGGCCCGACGAACGCCTCGCCGATGGAAGGCGCCCGCCCGGGACCGGCGCACCCCGCTAGAAACAGGAGCGCTATGGCCGGGATAACCTTCGATATGGGACTGAAATCCACCTCTATTACTAAGTTTACCAGCCGTACTGGAACGTCCCGAACGTAAAATGGTGTGAGGTGGCGCGGGCTTTCCGCCTGCGTGAAGCCCATGGCCTTACCCAGCCGATTCACAATTCCGGCGATCGCCGCTCTGTTCGCCCTGGTGACAGCCCTCTCACTCTGGGCGCTTCCCGCGCCTCACACGGCGTTCCACTATCTCCTCGCGGGGACCGTGGCCACGGCCGTTTCCCTGTTGGCGCTGTTTGTCGTTTGCTGCCGCGCGATATCCCGCACGGGTCGCAGAAGCGACCGGCCGTCATAATACGGCGGGAGTGCGGCGCTACCGCGTAATCCGCGCCGGTGGCGAAGAAAACGGCTACAGCGCGGGCAGCGCAGCCGATTGATATGCCGGACGCGAACAGGCGTTGTACAAGATGCGCCGCACCTCCGGCTCATAGAACGGCTGCGCCAGCAAATCGTACGCGCCGAGGTTCAGCGCTTCGGCCCAGAAACGGGCGTCCGCCTGCGGGTCGGTGACGATCACCTCGACTTCACCAGGGCATTCACGGGCCAGATGCAGAACGTCCAGCCAGTTCCCGTCGGGGATCGAAGCTTCCGTCAGGACAACGTCGTAGCACTTCTGTTGAAGCATGGCGCGCGCTCGCTGCAAATTCTCGGCATGATCGAGGCTCACGGGGAGAGAATCCAGCATTTTCGAGAGTCGGCGGGCATCCTCTTGATGCCCGGAAAGGAACAGAATCCGGGACCTCATAATGCGCGCTCCTGTATGGTTAATCTTCTTTAATTCTAGGCCTCGGGCAATTAACCGACAACGGGCGGGTGGTAGATTCGGTGCGACCAAGTACACCAACATGGCGGTGGGTGGCCCCGCCAAGCGAATGCCGCTCTCTCCGGCGTTCGCCACCTCGTTCCCAGCGGAACATGCGCGCCGGCGGGGCCGTATAGGGTTTCGGAGATAGAGGTATGAAATCGGCATTCCACGTCCTCACCCTTGCGGTGGCGGCGTTTTCCGTGCGCGCGCAAGCCCCGGCGACCGGCAGCCTGCCGGCGGTCGATGAGATTGTCGCCAGACACATTCAGGCTACCGGCGGGAGAGCCGCCTGGGAGAAAGTGGTGACCGAGACTCGCAAAGGCATCGCCCTTCCGGACTCGGCGAACCTGCCTTTCGAATCGGCGGCGCAAGCGCCCGGCAAATGGACCTTCACTGTCCGCATGCCCAACGGCCGCACGCTAAGGCACGGCTTCGACGGGGCGCAAGGCAGGGCAACGCCGATGGAGCCCGATGCGGCGCTGGAGGAATCCCTCATCTACGATCCCTTTTGGGTGCTCCGGATTCGGGACCAATTCCCGAAATTATCACTGAAGGGCATCGAGCGGAACGGCGAGAGCGAGGTGTACGTCATCGAGGCTACGCCCTCGCAGGGCCGCACCCGGATCCTGTTCTTCGACGTCCGGCAGGGCCTTCTCACCCGCGCCGGGAAGACCATGTACGGCGATTACCGCGAGGCCGGCGGCGTCAAGGTCCCGTTCCTGGTGCGGTATGGGTACCAGACCTTCAGGTTCACCGAGATCCGCCACGGCGAACCCCTCGATGAAGCCGGTTTCCGCATGCCGGCCCCGCCGCCGGCGCCCGCCACGGCCGAAAAAGCGGCGGCGCCGCAGGAAAACCTGCCGGGCGTGGACCAGATTCTGGACAAGTACCTGGCGGCAATCGGCGGATCCGAGCCCCTCTCGCAGGTCAAAACGCAGGTCAGGAAGGGCGTTCTGAAGGAAGATCAGCAGAGCGTCCCGGTGGAGACGGTTGCCAAAGCTCCCGGCAAGTGGCTGTTGACGCTCGAAACCGGCGGGCCGAGTCCCGACAAGGAAGGATACAACGGCGCCGCCGGGTGGAGCGAATCCGCCGATGTGGTCAAGAACATGGATGCCAGAGAGCAGCCCGAACTGGAGGACTTCCTCGATTACCAGTTGCCTTTGAAACTGGCGGCCCTGCGCGGGGCCATGACGGTCAAGCTCAAGGATAAACTGGGGCAGCAGGAGGTCTACGTGATCGAGGCCGCGCCTCCGCAGGGCCGCCGCCGGACCCTGGCCTTCAGCGCTCAGACCGGCCTGTTGGTTCTGGCGGACAGCGTCTTGTTCGAGGATTACCGCGATGTCGAGGGCTCGTTTGTACCCCCGCTCCAGGATGAGGTCGTAAAAGATCCGGCCGTCCGAAGGCGACACGCCCCGGCCGATCACGCCCTTCAACACCGGCAGCGCGCGCGGATCCTCCATCCCGGCGAAGTTCTT
>JAIQFU010000196.1 GCA_020073115.1 Terriglobia bacterium | reverse complement strand
GAGTCTTGTCTCATGCAGGATGAGCCTGAGGGGCGAGTCGGTTTCTCACGCAAGATGAGCCTGAAGGGGCGATCCGGCATGCTGGGTATTGATCGTCAGAGTGGATACGGGCCAAGGGCTGAGCCTGGAGCAGATCCGGGCGTTTCTGGAAGCCAGCGATGAAGTCGCCTTCGAGGGGCGGAATCGGGAAGAGGTTTACGGTTGGGTAAACCGGGTTTTGGAGGAACACAATTACGGAAAATTGGGGCGAGCCGAGCGCGGGTTGCTACGGCGCTACGTAGAGAAGATGACGGGGTTAAGCCGGGCTCAGGCCACGCGGCTGATCGGTCAGCATCTGCACGGCGAGCCGGTGCGCCCGAAGGCGTATCGCCGGCACCGGTTCTCGGCGCGCTATCAGCGAGCGGACGTCGAATTGTTGGCGGCGGTAGATGCCGCGCATGAGACCTTGGGCGGGCCGGCCACGCAGAAGATTCTACAACGAGAGTTTCACGATTATGGCGACTCGCGGTATCGGCGGCTGGCGGAGCTCTCCGTGGCCCACCTGTACCGTTTGCGGCAGAGCCGGACGTATCGACGGCAAGGAATGGATTATCAGCCGACCCGGCCTACGGCGGTCAGCATTGGGGAACGGCGGGCACCACGGCCGGAAGGGCGGCCAGGCTACCTGCGAGTGGACACGGTACATCAGGGAGACCGAGACGGAGCCAAGGGGGTGTATCACATCAACGCAGTGGACGAGGTGACGCAGTGGCAGGTGGTGGGGGCCACGGCGCAGATCAGCGAGGCCTGGCTGATCCCCGTGCTGGAGGCCATGCTGGCACAGTTTCCATTCCGCATCCTGGGGTTCCACTCCGATAACGGCAGCGAGTTCATCAATCACCGAGTGGCCGAGTTATTGAATAAACTGCTGGTGGAGCAGACCAAATCGCGGCCGCGGCATTCCAACGACAACGGTCTGGCGGAGTGCAAGAACGGAGCGGTGGTGCGAAAGCACATGGGGTACAACTACATTGCCGCGCCGCATGCGGCGGCAATCGAGCGGTTCTATGAAGAATACTTCAATCCCTATCTGAATTATCACCGGCCCTGTGGCGTGCCGGAACTGAAGGTGGACGGCAAAGGAAAGGTCACCAGAAGCTACCGCTGGTATGCGACTCCTTGGGAGATTCTGCGCCAACTGCCTGGCCTAGCGCAATGGCTACGGGGCGATCTCACGGTCGCCGAGCTGGAGCAGCGGGCCCGGCGCAAAAGCGACACGGCGGCGGCGCTGGAGATGCAGGCCGTTAAACGCAAGCTGCTCGGCAGTTTCGTGGAGAAGCGGAGCGCATGAAGAGAGCGGTGGAAATGCCGGGCTGTGGACGCGGAGGAAAACCAAAGGCAGGTTTCCCTCCGCGCCCACGAGCCCTTGGAAATCGCCAAAGGCAGGCGATTCACACATTCTTTCCCACCGGCACGATTCCCTATTTTCAAACCAAAGAAAGGAGGCCTGGCGGCGGATCGCTTCGCTCCCGCCTTCAGGCTCATCTTGCGTGAGAATCAAAACCGGCGTTCAGGCTCATTCTTCGATGAGAATATGCTGCCGGGCATGTGCATCCCGATCGGCCGATTTCCCCATCTCAGGTGTAGAACAGGACAGCGGTCGCCTGGCAGTCGTTCTGCGGCACGAATCGAATCCAGTGCGCCGAAAACCCCGTTGGGAAGATGTGATGCGAGTAGCCGTTCGCTCCCGTGGCCAGCCGTTCGTAGCGTTTCCATTCGCCGCTTCCCATGAAGTCGATCTCGATATCGAATACCGCGGCGCGGTCTGTGCTGCAGTGGACCATCTTGTTGCCGTAACCCGTCATCAGATAGGGATCGGAGGGTGCGCCTTTGCGGACCGGCGACCGCCACCAGGGGCCGCCCCATCCGGCCGGTCTACCCCAACTCCAGAGGTCGTCGGTTTTACCGAACCAAACCCCGGACTGTGGCTGCCCGGCCACCGGATTGTTGTCCTGGTTCGGCGTGGTCTCGTTGCCGCCGACAGCCAGCAGTCCCCGGAAGGAGCAGTAGTCCGGAATCGTCCTGAGGTGCTGGCAGATTGGCTTGACGCCCCAGATACGCCCCAGGAAGGCGATGGGCTGCAATTCGAAAAACGAGCCCTGAATGTCGACCAGGTAATGCTCGGTCTCGACTTCCCGGATGCGCATCCATTCCGTCTGCCACGCATGACTGAAGGCTTGGCTGGCTTTGGGTAAACGGTAGCGCTGCCATTGGCCGTTGACCAGCGCCCAGAACAACACAGACGCCTCGTCCCATCCTGTGGCGAAGATCACGTTACCCATATTCTGCCGGGCGGCCACATCCATGTGTGGTTTGCCGGAGAGGCGTCTCCACGTCTTGCCGTCGAACTCGAACAGGCCTGCCTGGTCCTCGCCGTACTCATAGAAGCCGTTGTTCGCCACGACCACCCGATCCTGGGCCGTGCAGCCGCCCTTGAAGTGGGGCCGATTGGACAGCTTCATCTCCTTGACGACGTCGAAAAGAACCCGCGGCTTGAGGGAGCGGACGTCCATCTCAAGCAGCAGGCCTTCCATCGTCTGATAGTAAACGCGGTTCGCCGGGTCGCTCAGATGGCGCATGGTGGCAGTGAGGCGGTGGGCGTCCAACTCAGGAATGCGCCGCCACTTCCCGCCGCTATCGATCACATAGGGGCCGATGAAACATTGGTTCGATTCGGCGTGGATCAGGCGGTTGGCGTGCGTGCCATCATGAACGTCGACGCGCTCGGACTTCAGCGATTCGTCGATGCGGTAGAGTCCGAGGCCCGACCCGGTATCTCTCATATGGCTGTTGTAAGTCACGGCCCACAGGGAGTCCGCCCAAGGCATCAGCGCTCCGACCCCGCTCTCGCTCCGCACGGGCGCGTTGTCGGCCTTGAATCCGATGTTCGCGTGGTCCGGCGTGAGCGATTGCGCGAACGCCGCGGCGGAACCGCCCGCCAAGGACGCGAGTAGTTGACGGCGCGAAAGCTGCATAGATAAGGACCTGCTTCCAAAAGCTATTATGGAGCCTTCTTTCGCCGAACGTGTGAGTGCCCGGTGTAGTCAATCTCTCTCAACCGGCGACCGATGCCTCGAGGATTAGGCGAAGCGCTCATAAGAGGCCCGCCATGCGCTTCCTCCGTCCTGCCGTTCCGGACCCACCTTCCCCTCCACTCGCTCGGGGCGGTTGCCGGCCGCTTACGACGAAGAACTGCCTGGAGTCCTGCCTGCGATTTCTCGAGTGGGCTGGCGAGCGCCGATCGCCATCAGGAGAAAGCGCTTCTTCTTAGTCCTTTTTGAAAGTTATTTTAGATCTTGATTTACTCCTTATCTAGTGGTACGTTCGCGCTGGCGGAAATTCCTTCATCCCGAGGGAGCCCCGCCCTTTGGCGCAATGGTTCGTTGCCGGCGCCGCTTCGCTGCCGTAACTGAAACTCAACTTGGCAGAAAGGAGTAAGACGTGACCAGCACAGTACCTAAAATCGAACTGTCCCGAACCGAAACCGTCTCTATCCACACGCTTGAGAAGAGTGCCGACGCCTGCGCCGCCGAGCTGTGGGGCAGAGCTATCCGCGGTGCACCGCTTCCGCTCTCCGATGCGGGCGGCGTCTTCGCGTGGGTCTACCCGTATGCGCTCACCGGTGATGAATTTCCCGTCTGCGGCGAGTTGCTACGAGCCATCCGAGCCATCCGGGAGCGATCTATGTCCGGGAAGCCCGGCGAGAGCGGGCCCGCTGCCTATTTCGAGCAGTTGGGTGAGTTCTGCAGGCGCTTCGGCTCGGTCTGCGTCTCCGCCACCCAACCGGGTGCGCCTATCCTCTCTGTGTCGCACTCACTTGCGTCATCCTTCATCCTGCTTGAGGCAGCGGAGCGCGAGGCTGCACGTCAAGCCGCGGGAGAAGTGACCCTCTCTGGTTTTCACTGCTTTTCTCCACAGGAGCAGTTCGTGGAGTTCAAATCCGATTCCCAGGTTTTCGTGGTAGATGCCATCGCACCGGGCAGGAGCATACCCGCAGGCGCTCTCACCCGACGATCGCCCCTGCGAGGGGACGTTGAGATCGAACGCGGAATGCCCGGGAGCACGCAGCCATCTCCGAGAATGGCGCTTGAGGCCGATGTCCCGATTGCCGCAATCCGAGAGCCTGGAGCGGCCGCGGCCCCCGTAACGAAAAAGATCGCGAATTGGGAACTCATTCCGAAAGTCGATCACACACCCAAGAACTGGTGCGTGCCGACATCATGGGCCATGTTGCTCGGCTTCTACGACAACTACGCCGATCCCAAAGGTACATTTCTCGGGTATGGACGGCTTATCGACTACTGGTATGAGCTTACCCCCGGCGGCTTCAACCTGCCAAACCTCATAGACGACCTCATTTCCACGCAAGGCGCGTCGGTCCTCAACAACTACACCTTCCCCGAAAAGAAGGCAAACAACAACAAGACGGACCAGTGGAACATGCTCACATCGGAAATCGATGCAGGCAGGCCCTGCTTTTTCACGATGCCGGGGCACTGTACAACGGCTTTTGGATACAAGGTGGATAGCGCGGGCCAGAAGTTCGCCATTGTATATGATCCTCCCAACCCGTCGACGCCCACTTACGTGGCCGAACATAACCTGCAGCTTTGCGACGGTGTCGGCGCCGTGCAGATTGGGGGTGGAACTCCAGGGCACAATCTCGTTATCATCGAGCCGGATGGCGGGGAGAGCTTCTACACATCCGCTCCCAACGAGATCATCTGGTTCAGTTGGGGGGACGGGATTAAGAAGACTCGCATCTCGGTCTCTCAAGACGGCGGGAATAACTGGCAGCAGGTCGCGGCGGGCGTGGCGACGAAGGGCGCGTGGAACGGCTATGCCTGGATTCCCGCTGCCACCGGCACAAGAATCCGGGTAAAGGTGGAGGGGTTGACGGAGTCGGATGCTCTGGTTGCCGCCGACGGCAGCTTCAAGAACCTTGCCATCAAAGACCCGTTCACGGGAAACGCATGGATCAAGATATGGGGTCCGACCAGCGATGTGCTGGTGAGCAGCGTTCCCGGGAAATCCGGGGTGTTGATCTTCGCGGCGCCTGCGAGTGGAGACGGCATCTATCGATATGATGGCGGACCGATGGCCTGGACCAAGGTGGGGGGGCCAGGCAAGCAGTTCGCGCTCGATAACGCGGGGAACTTGTACGGGCTCTCTCCGGACGGCGCGAACGTCTTCCGGTACGACGGCGTACCCATGGAATGGACCCGCATCGGGGGTGCTGCCGGCGCCATCTATGCTGGAGGCAACTGCCTCTTTGCCAGCAACCCCCAGACCGGCGACATCTGGCAATACAACGGCGCACCTCTGGCATGGACTAAAATCGGAGGGCCCGGAAAAGAATTCGCTGTCGATCTGAAGGGACGCTTGTACGGCATTTCGCCCGACGGCAGCGGCCTTTACCGCTATGGCGGCGTTCCCCTGCAGTGGACCCGCATAGGCAACCAGACCACAGCCATTTGCGCCGGAGGCTGCGGACTGTATGCGACCGGCGGCGCAGCCAACGACGTCAACTACTTTAGCTTGACGCCGCACGGATGGACGAACGTGGGCGGACCGGGCAAGATGTTCGCGGTCGACGACATCGGACGCCTCTATGGCCTTTCTCCCGATGGCTCCGCAGTCCTCCGGTACAGCGGGACCTGGCTTACACCGCGGCAATGGACGAAGATCGGGGGTGCGGCGGGGAAGATTTTTGCGGGCGGTAATGGACGCGTGTTTGCGACCAACCCGCAGACAAACGATCTTATGAGCTTTGAGTAGCACTCGAGGCGAAATATTCAGGGCCCGCGGCTTGGTTTCGAGACTCGTTGCCATAGTTGCGCTTTAACCAGGCCGGCCGGCGCGCCGCTCCAGCGCATGGAAAGCGGGGGTGCGCCCACTCCGGCTGCGGATTCGTCCAGCCGCCGGTGGCGCGCCATTCTTCCGACGACGTGTCGCACCCCATCCCGCGGAAATAGCGTAATCGCCTGCGCCCTGGGGGAGGCCAGGCACGCGATCGCGGATTCGCTGCGCCGGCAGGATCGGCGGCCGAGTGGAGTAGAGTAGTGGGGATGATGCCCAACTTCCTCGTACGGGTCGGGCGGCTCGTGCTGCCGGTTTTGATGGTGGTCTGGAGTTCGGCAACCGCCGCGGCGCCTGCCCGGACGGTAATCCTGGTGCGCCATGCCGAGCGCGCCGGCGGCATGAGCGCGGACGTGGGGATCAGCGAGGCTGGACGATGCCGCGCCGAATTACTGGCGAAAATGCTGGCCGACGCGGGCGTAAATCGTATCTACACCAGCGAGGCGGCACGCACGCAGCAGACGGCCGAGCCGTTGGCGAAGAAGCTCAAGATCTTGCCGGAGATAGTCCCGTCGAAGGACATCGACGGCTTGGTTTCCAGGCTGCGGACGGGGGCGCCCGACGGCGCTGCTTTGGTCATCGGGCACTCCAACACGCTGCCGGAGATCATCAGACAGATGGGCGGCGGAAGCGTGACGCCGATTGGCGACGGCGAGTACGACCGCCTTTTCATTGTGAGCCTCATTGATCAGAACCAAGCCACCGTGATCACGCTGCACTACGCGGGCTGCGCGCCTGGTGGTCTCGGGCGATGAGGCCGCCGCGTGTCCCGATACAGTTCAAACCGTTGGGGGGGGCGGTGTACACTGAACGGAGCCGGATCTCCAAAATCCGGCTAAGGGCGAGGTACGTATTATTTCCGAAAGGCAGTTCTGGCAGGTTTGATTCTCTTCGTTGTGACGGCGATCGCCCTGGCGGCCGACGCGAGGTTTCCCGTGAGATGATGCGGTGCTTTCTCGAAAAGAGATCCCGGCGCTGTTTTCAGCGGCCACTCGTGGCCTTTCTGCGTTTGGGAACCCCTCCTCAACCACGCCCGGACGGATAGTTCGGCGAGTACAGGCGCGACCCGGCGCGGAGTTGCAGGCGGCCGCCGGCAACCCAGGCGTCTCCACGCGGCGACAGGTGCGTGATGAGCCGCTCGCGCCACATCCTCAGTTCCGACGACTGCGCCGAATCACCCGCCAGGTCATGTCGTTCGTGCGGGTCCGCCTCCAGATTGAAAAGCTGCTCCTGCCCGTTCAGCGAATGGAAGATGTACTTCCACTTCCCGTCCGGCAACGCGTTCCAGTGGTTCTCGGGGCTGTAGCAGACATCATGTTCCAGATCGATCCACTCGCGCCAACCACTCGCGGAGTTCCGCACCAACTGCAACAGGCTCACGCCATCCACCCCTTTGGGCGCGACGATTCCCGCAGCATCAAGCAGCGTCGGCAACACATCCCGGATTTCGACGGGGTTGGCGATTGCGCTGCCCCGGTTCGCCGCGCCCAGCCCGGAGGGCCAATGCAGAAGCATTGGGATGCGAGCGGATCCTTCGTAGGCGTAGCTCTTCCGCCAGAGGTAATGATCACCGAGCATGTCGCCGTGATCCGCAAGATAGAGAACAAGCGTTCGGTTGAGCCACCCACGGCCGTTGAGCGCGTCCAGAATCCTCCCGATCTGCTCATCCACGAAGCTGACTGAGCCGTAATAGCCCTGCCGGGCACGAGCCATGATGCCTTGACCCGGATCGCCGTGCCAAATGTCAGGACGTCCGCTGTTGCGCGGCCGGTACTTGTCCGCCCATGATCCCACTTGGGCCGGCGGAAGCGACCCGCTGTACCGGGCCATCCAACGCTTCGGCGGGTCATAGGGGCTATGCGGGCGCTCGAAGGATACCTTCAGGAAGAACGGCTCCGGCCGCTCATAATCACGCAAGAAGCGAACTGCCGTTTCGCCGATCCAGGCCGTCGGATGCAGACGTTCGGGTAACGGATAGGGTTTGGCGTCGTACCCATTCCAGTCCATGCCCGAGGCGTCGGGGTCGCCATCCGGGCGCTCGGACCAGAACCATGCCCGGTAATCACTACGGAAGTCGCCAGATTCCACGCGCCCGGATTCATCCAGCAGCGTCATGTGGAAGCCGTGGAGGGCCCGTTGCGGTCTCCAGTGCATCTTCCCGATTCCCGCCGTGTAGTATCCTGCGTCCCGCAACAAGCGCGGCATTTCGACGGAGTATCGCTCTGCTACGGCGCCGTACCCGAGCATGCCATAATTCCAGGGCGACATTCCGGTCAACAGCGCGGCCCTTGCGGGAGTGCACGTCGGCGTTGAAGAATAGGCGTGGCGAAACATCACGCCGCCTCGGGCCAGGCGATCGAGATTCGGCGTGTGGATTGCCGCATTTCCCGCTGCTCCGACGCAATCCGCCCGGTGCTGGTCCGCCATGAGCAGCAGAATATTGGGCCTCTCCTGCTCTCCGCCGGCTTCCAGCAACGCGGAGGCCCCCGCCAGCGCCGGACCGGACTGGAGAAACGCTCGGCGGTTCATCATAGGTATAGGGTAACTACTCGTGCGCTTTGCGGCAGCGGCGCCCCGGCGGCTGGGCTCGGCGTTACAATGGCGCGTCCAGGGTTGGTAATGGAGGACCTTCATGCCCGACACTCCGTTTATACACACTCGCCGAGGATTCGTCCTGGCGGCCGGCTCGGCGATTTCTGCGATTGCCTCGCCCGACGCGCCGGCGGACCTCCCGGGCCACATCGAACCCTGGGAGGGGCCTTGGGATGGGCCGGCCGTAGTCAGGAAAGTCTACCTGGCCGAGCGTAGGCCCAACTGGCCCTACCGCACGCTCAACGTCGAACAGGAAGTCAAGGATCTCGACGCCGGAGTCACCGCGGTGGAGAAGCGCTTCCCGGGACGAATTCGCTTCACCGGTGGCGAACTCATATACGCCGACCGGCCCGCGGAATTGGATGCCTGGGCTAAATCGCTCGATGATACGGATGGCATCCTCGCGGTCATCGTCACTTCCAATATCGGCGCCCTGCTGCATGCCGTCCTCCGCCTCGACCGGCCCACCCTTTTCTATGAGCGCCCGTTTTCCGGCCACGAGTGGGCGCAGGTCTCCATCGCGGCGCAATTAGGCCGCAAAGCCGACATCGTCTCCTCCAGCGACATGAGCGAACTCGACGCCTTCGTGGACGCCTTTTTCGCTCTCCACCACCTGCGTCACAGCAAACTGCTGGTCGCCGGACGCCAACGCCGGGATGCGGGCCGGCAACCCCCGGCGACGGCGTTCGGCAACGAGGCCTACGCCAATGCCTTCGGGACCACCTTCGCGTACCCCTCGTACGCCGAAATTCGCGCATTTTACGAAAAGAATGAGACCGAGGGGAGCAGGCTCGCGGATGAATATATTCAGCGGGCGGCGCGCTTGGCCGAACCGCCGCGCGAGCAGGTAGTCAAGGCCATCCGCCTGCACCTGGCTATTGTGGAACTGATGCGCGCCGAAAAGGCCAATGCCATCACCTTCGGCTGCATCAGCGCGCCGAATAGCGGCGACCTGCCGGCTTATCCGTGCCTTTCATTTTCGCTGCTGAACGACGTGGGATTGTACGGCTGCTGCGAGGCCGATATCGAGACCGCAATGACCAATATCCTGGTGACAGGATTTTCGGGTAAGCCCGGCTTCGTGACGGACCCGATCATCGACACCGCGCGCAACGAAGTAATTCACGCGCACTGTTCGTCACCTACGGCGATGGAAGGGATAGGCGGCCCCTCGTTTCCTTACACCATTCGGTCGTACCCCTACAGCGGAGAAACCCGCGCGGCGGCGATCCAGGTTCATTTCGGCGGCTCCGGCCCGGTCACCGTGGCCAAGTTCTCCGGACCTCGCAACCTCCTGCTCTCCACCGGCGAGGTTGCGGGCAACGTCGATATCGACCGCGGCTGCCGCAGCAAATTGCGCACGCGCGTAAAGGACGCACGCAAGCTGCTGCGCAATTGGGCCGCGGCGAACACGGCAGCGAGCGATCGGCCTCCGGCGCTGCTCTCCACTCTTTCATACGCCACCCAGGAACAATTGCACCGCATTGTGTTCTATGGCGATCACGCAGAGATGCTGGAGCGGATCGGCCGGCTGGCTGGTTTTCGGACCATTCGCGAGGATTAGCGGTTACTGCCGCGCCGGCATCGGATAGGATTCAAGTACAAGAACACAAAGGATGTGTTCTGTCTTATCCGTGTGCATCCGTGTCCATCCGTGGCTAACTATGTCCTTCCGCGCAGGGCGCGGCCACGGCGAGCCCGAGGGCCTGGCCGAAAGCCCGCCTGGACGGTGTTCGGACATTTCGATCCGCAAAGTAATATGTCTCGGCGAGCGGTAGGACCGGGCTGGAAGCTGCGGAAACTCCAAAAGTCAACGGGCCACGGATGAACACGGATGAACACGGAT
>JAIQFU010000669.1:1920-3886 GCA_020073115.1 Terriglobia bacterium | reverse complement strand
CGACTTCGAGCGGCTGCTCGACGAGCAGTTGACGCGGCTCCAGACCGACCGGATCGACTTCTACATGTTCCACGGCCTCGGCGCGGAGCGCTGGTCGGCTCCGCCATCCTGTGGAATCTTGGCGTGCTCTACGGCACCGCGGCTGTCCTGTTCGGATACAGCAGAGGCGTCGAGTGGCTGGAATACCCGCTGCCCGCGGCCGCCATCATCGCCGCCGCTTTCCTCCTGTACGGCTGGTCCATTCTCTCCACCTTCCGTGCGAGGCAGGTGGACCACCTGTACGTCAGCCTCTGGTACATCGTGGCCTCCGTGATCTGGTTCCCCATCCTCTACGTCGTGGCCAACCTGCCGGTCTACTCCGGCGTGGTGCACGCGGCCGTCAACTGGTGGTTTGGCCATAACGCCCTCGCCGTGTGGTTCACGCCCATCGGCCTGGCGCTGGCCTACTACTTCATCCCGAAGGTGATCGGCCGCCCCATCTACAGCTACTATCTTTCCCTGCTGGGGTTCTGGGCCTTCGCCCTCTTCTACAACTGGAACGGGATCCACCATCTGATCGGCGGGCCGGTGCCCACGTGGCTCCAAACCATTTCGATCATCGCCAGCGTTCTCATGGTCATCCCCGTGCTGGCCGTGGCCGTCAACCACCACCTCACCACGGTCGGGCATTTCAGCCGCCTGCGCACCAGCCCCACCCTGCGCTTCACGGTCTTCGGCGCCATGTGCTACACGGCCGTGAGTTTTCAGGGATCGGCGGAATCGCTGCGCTCCATGCAGGAGGTCGTGCACTTCACGCATTACACCATCGGCCACGCGCACCTCGGCGTCTACGCGTTTCTCAGCATGATCCTGTTCGGAGCCATGTACTACATCACCCCGCGGGTGACGCGCTGGAACTGGCCGCGCCCCGGCGCCATCCGGCTCCACTTCTGGTTGTGCGCCGGCGGCATCGTGCTCTACGTGGCCGTCCTCACGGTGGGCGGCTGGCTCCAGGGACGCGGCATGAACAACCCGGCCCTTCCGTTCGTGGACGTGGTGGCGGCAACTCGCCCCTGGCTGGTGCTCCGCACGGTGGGCGGAATCCTGATGGGCTTGGGACACGTGGTATTCGCGCTGCTTTTTGTCGAGATGATCTGGCGCGCGGGCCCACGCCGCCAGGAAGAGCCTTGGGGGGCGGCCGCATGATCTTCATCCGCCTGTGGATGTTTTTCGCCGGCGTCCTGGCGACGCTGTTCCTGGGCTGGGCCGCGCTGATCGGCGTGCCGAGCATTCAATTGAGGTCCATCCCCCCGCAGCCGGGATTGCGGCCCTACACCTACCAGCAGGCCCACGGCCGCGAGATCTTCATCCGCGAGGGCTGCGTCTATTGCCATACGCAACAGACCCGGCCCCCGGGTTTCGGCGGCGACCAGGGACGGCGCTGGGGCCGGCCCTCCGTCCCGGGCGACTACGCCTACGATCAGCCCCACCTCCTCGGAACCAGCCGTACGGGTCCGGACCTCTTGAATATCGCCGCCCGGCAGCCTGCCCCGGACTGGCACTTCGCGCATCTCTTCAATCCCCGGATGCTCGCGCCCAAATCCGTGATGCCGCCGTTCCCGTGGCTTTTCGAGGCGCGGACGAGCACCGGGCCGGAGGATGTGGTGGTGGATGTCGCGCCCACGTTCCGGACCGGGCCGGGAACTTTTGTCCCCACCATCGAAGGCCGTGATCTGGTGGAGTTCCTTCTTGCCATGAACCACACCTACCCGGTGGCGGCGCTGATCCCCGCTCCCGATGGCCGCGGGTCTGGCCAAACGGTGAGGCCATGAACCAGGACCGCGATTGGCAATCCTGGAGCCTGCCGCCGCTGTTGGGCGAGCCGGAATCGCCGGAGATCGACGACATCCATCGCGCCATCGTGAAACGCGAGCAGGCTGAGCCCCAGGAAGGCCTGGAGCCGGCGCCCTGGTGGGTCTGGCGGACC
>JAIQFU010000669.1:0-1875 GCA_020073115.1 Terriglobia bacterium | reverse complement strand
ATCTCGGTGGTGGCCATCTTTACTATGGGCTTCTACCTCGGGCGGTACGCCGGATCGTTCCGGCCCATCCCCCACGAACTGGAGCAACCCGCGGGCGCCGCCGGCCGCGCATCGTTGCCCGGCGCGGCGCCCCAGGGCGCCGAAATCTACTCGGCCATTTGTCTGCCCTGCCACCAGGCAGGCGGCGCGGGCGTCGAGGGCAAGTACCCCCCGCTGGCTGGGTCGGAATGGCCCGTCAAGGATGCCGGCATTCCCGCGCGTATCGTCCTCAATGGCCTGGAAGGACCCATCCAGGTGAAGGGCAAAACCTACGTGAACCAGATGCCGGCGCTCGGCCCACAGTTGCAGGACGACGAAATCGCCGCCGTCCTCACCTTCGTGCGATCGTCTTGGGGCAACCATGCGGACAAGGTTTCCATGGAATTCGTCGGCGGCATCCGCAAGCAGATCGCCGGTCTGGGTCCCTGGACGGCGGAGAAGCTGAACGCCCTCGGAGAGAAGAAATGAAGCGCGCCCTGCCGGCCATTCTCTTCGCCGCCGTCGCCTGGGCCGCGGGCGCCATCGGCCCCGGGCAGCCGATCAATTTCAGCCATAAAATCCACGCCGGCGACAACAAGCTGAACTGCCTGTCTCGGGAATTCCTTCCGAGCAGTTCTGCATGGGCTGCCACCGCATGGTCGCGGTCAGCCGGCCGGAGATCGCGCGGCTGCGCGGGTATTGGGAGCGCAAACAGCCGATTCGGTGGGCGCGCATCGTCAAGGAGCCCGACTACGTTTTCTTCAACCACTTCCCGCACATCAACAAAGGGATTCGTTGCCAGGAGTGCCATGGACCGGTGGAGACCATGGCGCAGGTCAAGCTGGACCATACCTTGAGCATGAACGTGTGCGTCGGCTGCCATCGCCAGAAGGGCGCGTCCGTGGATTGCTATACGTGTCACCGATGAGCGAAACCAAACGTCGCGATTTTCTGAAGATTCTCGGCATCGGCGGCGCCGCGGGGCTGGCGGGCTGCTCCAGGACCGCGCCGGATTCGCTCACGCCGTATGTGATCCCGCCGGAGGAGATGGTCCGCGGCCACGCCCTCTGGTATCGCAGCGCGTGCCGCGAGTGTCCCGCCGGCTGCGGCCTGGAAGCGCGGGTGCGGGAGGGCCGCGTCCACAAGGTGGAAGGAAATCCCGAGCATCCGGTCAACGGCGGCGGCCTGTGCGCCCGCGGGCAGGCGGCCGTCCAGGGCCTCTACAACCCGGACCGCCTGCGGACGCCGCTGGTGCGCTGGCCCAATGGGAAACTCGGGCCCGCCACTTGGGACGAAGCCGAAAAGCGCATCGCCGAGGCGCTCACCAGGGCGCGCGCCCGCAAGGACGCCGTGGGCTTGCTCACCGGCGCCTGCGCGGGGGCGCTGGATGATCTGGGCGGCGAGTTCCTCAAGGCCATGAACTCCGCGCGCCGCTTCCGCTATGAGCCCCTGGCTCACGAAAACCTCCGCCTGGCAAACAAGCTTTGTTTCGGAGCGGCATCCCTGCCCGTTCTGCGCTTCGCCGACGCGCGCGCCGCTTTCCTGTTCGGCGCCGGCGCGCTGGAGACCTACATCTCGCCGGTCGGCTATACCCGCGGACTCAGCGAGGCCCGCCGCGCCGGTGGCCGCATGGTCTACTTCGGCCCGCGGCTGTCCCTGACCGGCTCCCGCGCGGATGAATGGGTCCCCGGCGACCCCGGCCTCCTCGCCATGGCCCTGGTGGGGCACGTCTCCGGCCTGCCGGTCCTCAAGAAACTCGCAGCCCCCGTCACCCCCGAGCGCGCCGGCGCCAGCCCCGATCTGATCCGCCGCCTGGCCGCTGAAATCCGCCAGAAGCCCTTTCTCGCCGCCGCCGGG
>JAIQFU010000195.1 GCA_020073115.1 Terriglobia bacterium | reverse complement strand
GTGGCAGAACAGGCAGGCGGCGCTGACCGGCCGGGTGAAGCAGCGGAAGGGGCCTGCGGCATAGCCCGGAGAGAGGTCCCACGCTCCCCGGGCTGTGTAGTACGACAGGGGCGATTCGAACAAGCCGCCGCCGCGGCCCACGGCGTAGCTGCGTCCATGCTGGCCCGAGCCGATGCCGTACAGCACCGGCAAGCTTTCGACGACGGCCCCATCCCGGACTTCCTCGTGATAAATCCTGCCCCCGCGGTTCGCGCTGATGTAGGTTGCGCCGGCCGGGCCCGGCAGCCTGGCATCGCGGCGGAACTCGCCGAGCGCATCGTCCGGCGAGGGGACGGCGATGGAGCGGCCCATCCCGGTCTGGCGGAACGCGCGCGTTTCCGCCGGGTGACAGTCAGCGCATGGCCCCTCTTGCGAAAACGCCGGGATTGCGGTTGAGAGCAGCAGCGCGCCAACCCAGCGCATTACTGCGTCCCTTCGCGAACGATCCTCACCAGGTTCTGTTGGGTGAACGTTTCGCGGGCCTCGGCCTTGGCTGCGCTGACTTTGGCGAACAATTCCTCCGCGCGTTTGGCGTTGCCCTTCTTGCGATATGCCAGCGCCAGTTGGTAGGTGGCGGAGGCATCCGCCGGATCGAGCCTCAGGGCGCTTTCGAAGGCTTCGGCCGCACGGTCCAGATCACCGCGTTTCATCAGGAACTTGCCGAGGAGCGTCCGCGGCTGGCTGGCGTTGGCGTTCAAACGCGCGGCGTCTTCGAGGGACTCGACGGCCTCCTTCTCTTCCGCGGTCCCGGGTGCGGCGCCTTCGCGGCTCAGCGCCTCGCCCAGGAACCAGGCGGACATGTAGTCCTTCGGGTCGAGCCGGCGCCGGCGGCGCAGCAGCGCCACGGCCTCCGGCAGTTTGTTGAGCTGCATCTGGACCAGCGCCAGGGCGATGTAGGGGAGTCCCGCATTTCCGGATGAAGCTCCATCAGGTCTACATAATTCGATTCGTCGTGCGGCTCCAACTGCGTCGCGGTCCGCAGCGCCTGGTATGCGTCCTTGGTCCGGTCCGCATGCTCGTAGGCCTGAGACAGCAGGTTATAGAGTTCCGCTTTGCGATACCCCTGCGCGATCAGTTGCTCCGCGGCGGCGATCGCGCCGGAATGATCGCCGCCCTTCTCGCAGGCGAGCGTCAGGTTATAGCCGGCCTCGTAGGCGTCGGGATAACCGGGCTGCGCCAGGCGGAATTCGAGGATGGCATCGCTATATTTTTCCATCTTCGCCAGCAGAACGCCCGCCTCGAAGTGGGCGCGCACATCCGCGGCAGGGGCGAGCCGCTGCAACGCCGCGGCCGCGGCAGCGGGCTTCTTCAGTTCCACGCAACTTCGGGCGTAGCGGAGGGTCGCCTGTGGATCCTTCAAATAGAGATCGCCGCTTTTCTCGTAATGCCCCACCGCCGCCGCGTACCGCTTTTCCTTGTAGTCCACTTCTCCCATTCCGAAGTGCAGGACGGGGTCGCTCGGCGCACTCTTCAGGGCCTGGCTGAAATGGAGCCCCGCGTCCCCGTATTTGCCGAGCGCAAGCTCGTTGACGGCCAGATTCTTGAGGACCGGCGCGAAATGGGGATCAAGCTCGAGCGCCTTTAGGAACTGCTGTTCGGCCTCCGCCTTGCGGCCGGATGCGGAGAGGGCGATGCCCAGAAGGTTGCGCGCTTTCAGGTCCGAGGAGGTCGCCTTGAGAATCTCCTGGAGCACAGGGATGGCCTTGGCGGGTTGCCCCTGCTGAACATAGGCAACGGCCGCCTGGTAGTCCGCGGCTTGCCCGCTGAGAGGCAAGGCGCCGCAGAGCAGAAACAAGATGCTGATATTGCGGTGGCTCCCCATGGCCCTGAGTGTCGAAAAACAGTATACATCCACAGCCCGGACGGGCTGCGGGAAAATCCGCAAAGGTGTCTATGCTTTCCCGCGATAGGTCGCCCCTTCAGTCACGGAGCCGGCGCAACTGTCCTTGACGTTACACCCGGCCTCGTCAATTTACAGCAAGCGTCTTGACGCGAATTCAGACCGATGATAATGTTTCCAGACAGAATGTAAGCGCTTCAGTGCGCCGGGGGGGTGCTGTTTATGAAGAGGGGTGTTGCTTCGTTCGTTTTACGCGCCGCCGTGCTCGGCGGGGTATTCCTGTTAACCATAGGTTCTCCGCTTCGCGCGCAGTTCACCAGCGGAGTGGAGGGCACGGTGATCGACGCCACCGACGCGGTGGTTCCGGAGGTCGCTTTACAGTTGACCAACGTCGATACGGGGGTCTCGCTCGCAACCATCACCAATGGCGCCGGACGCTTCCGGTTTATCCAGGTGCCGCCGGGGCGCTACACATTGAAGGCCAGCAAGGTGGGCTTCCGCCCGGCGTTGCAGGAGAACATCGTGCTGGAAAGCGGCCGCATCAAGGAGGTTCCGCTGAAACTGGAGCTCGGCGCGGTTTCGCAGGACGTCGCGGTCCAGGCCGACGTGGCGCCCGTCGAGACCACCGATCCGAAGATCTCCACCGTGGTGACCAACGAGTACGTCAACAATATCCCCATCGCGCAACGCAATATCTACAACGTAATCGGGCTGGCCCCGGGCATAACGGGGTACACCAACCAGCTCAACAGCGACGCATTCCAGACCATCAATGGCACGCGCGCGAGCGCCAACGGCGCCCGCATGAACACCAACGGGTATTACGTGGACGGCTCGTCGGTGAACGACATGGCGGATGGCGGGGGCGCCAAGCTGACGCCGAATCCCGATTCGGTCCAGGAGGTGCAGGTCACCACCAACGACTATTCGGCGCAGTGGGGCAAGAACAGCGGCATTCTCACCCAAGTGGTCACCAAAACCGGGACCAACCAGGTTCACGGCAGCCTGTACTGGTATCACCGGGACAACGAGCTGGCCGCTCGAACCTACCTGCAGAACACTATCAACCCGGTTACCGGCAGGATCTTTCCGGCCTACCGCCGGAACGAAGGCGGCTTCTCGCTCGGCGGCCCGATCCGGAAAGACAAGACCTTCGTCTTCGGCACCTTCGACAAGTTGGACAGCTCCAACGCCGTGTCGAACCTGGTGACGGTGGAAACGCCGGAGCTGGTCTCCTGGATGCAGCAGAACTATCCGAACAACGTCTCCACCAAAGTCGTGTCGCAGTTCAAGCCCGCCGTGCCGGTGTTCACCTCGCACCAGACGGTGGCCCAGTTGAGCCCGGGATGCGCGGGCACGACCTCCCTCGGCGTGCCGTGCTCCATGAACGCCACCGGAACCGGCGTTTTCTCCACGGCGTCGATCCATAACGGGACGCAGTTCAACATCCGGGCGGACCAGTTGTTCCGCGACGGCAAAGACCGCCTCTACGGCAACGTCTTCCGCACCCACATCGACAACTTCACGCCGGGGGTCCGCGACTTCAACGGGAACGGCGGTTTCAGCGCGCATGACAACGGGTATCAGAACTACTATGCGCTGAACGAGACTCACACCTTCTCTCCCAGTATGTTCAACGACGCAGCGTTCTCCGTGTACCGCACGCAGGACGGCGGCTATGGCAACAATTACCAGATCCCCAATATCTCCGTGAACGGCATCACCGGCTTCGGCGCCGGTTGGGCTCCGGCGGTATTCATCATCAAAGACTGGAACTGGTCCGACATTGTCTCCATGAACCGCGGCAGACACTTCTTTAAAGCGGGTATCCAGTGGGCGGACGACCAGGAGACGCTGCAGTTTACTGGACCGCTGGAGCGGCCGAACTTCAACTTCTCCGGCTCGACGGGGCTGTTCGATTTCATCCAGGACAACCCCTTCACCGAGTCCGGCATCAATTTTGACCCGCGCACCGGCAGCACCAAGATCAACAACGACCGTGACTTCCGTTTCGCATACTGGTCGGCGTTCGCGCAGGACGACTGGAAAGTGAAATCGAACCTGACGCTGAATTACGGCGTCCGCTGGGAGTACAACACGAACCCCACCGATAAGACCAACCAGATGACGAACGTGCTGTTCGGCGACGGGCCCGATATGTACACCCGGTTGCAGAACATGTCCATCGGGCTTGTGCCCGCGCTGCTCAACGGCACGGGAAAAACCTACTTCGCGCCAAGATTCGGCCTGGCATGGGATCCGTCGAAAACCGGAAAGCTGTCCATCCGCGCCGGATTCGGGGTGTTCTACGAGACGTTCACCACGAAAACGACGTTCGATCGCGAGCAGCTCAACCCGCCCCTGTTCTCGGCCATTACCGCCCAGCGCGGGACGTCGCTGCTTCCCATCTTCGCCATCGCACCCAATAACCAGTCGCCGTTCAATTTCCCGCTGCCGGGCATCGCGGCGGGGCTGAACCCCAGAGGCGGTCCCATCAAAGGGCTGGCCGCCATCGCCGGGACGGACCCGAACGTCACCTACCCTTATGCCCTGAACTGGTTCACGGGAGTGCAGTACGCCATCACGCCCAGTTGGGTGCTGGAGGTCAACTACCTTGCTTCCCGCGGGGTCCATCTCTACACCCACTACACGGACAAGAACCGCTGCGACGGGTGCGGGGTGAACCGCCCCAACCCGTTTTTCTCGAGCTTCGAGTACATCGACAACTCGGCCTTTTCCATGTACCAGGGCGGGACGCTCCAGGTGCGCCACCGGTTCAGTAAAGGGCTGGCGATGCAGGCTGCGTACACCATCGGGAAGGCGTTGGACGAGGAGGGCAGCACGTCGGTGGGCGAGGGCGGCACGCAGGGGGCGATCATCGACGCGTGGAACCTGCGGCGGCAGTACGGACTTTCGGAGAACGATATCCCGCAGCGGCTGGCGGCGAGTTTCGTTTACAACATCCCCAGCCCCAAACTGTCCAACAGGATTTTGAATCGCGTGGTGGGCGGCTGGGAGTTCAGCGGCATCCTCACGCTCCAAAAGGGCGAGCCGCAGACGGTCACCAACAGTAATTACGATTTCAACAACGATTTGACCTTCTATGACGTGCCCGATGCGCCTTTGACCCACTTCGGCGGCTGGAGCCGTGGCAACTACGTCAACGGGACCACTTTAACTGCTTCGGCGTTTCCCCTGCCTCCCGGCGGCGCCGGGAACTGGCTGCGCGAAGGCAACCTGGGGCGGAATACTTACCGGGGTCCGGGGTTCGCCCAGCAGGACCTGGCGTTCGCCAAGAACAACGCACTGCCCTGGGCCTTCAAGGAAACCGCTAACCTGCAACTACGGTTCGAGATGTACAACGCATTCAACCGGGTGAACGCCACGGGTTGGGTCACCAACATGGCTTCCGGCGCATTCGGCAGAACGACCGGGTCGTTCATCCCGAGGACGCTGCAGCTTACGGCCCGGCTGACGTTCTAAGGCCGATAGCGCATGTGGGGCAGGCAGATCGGGACCTGCCCCCACATGGCGTCTCAGGGCGGCGTCGCGAACTACCGGGCGGACCCGCCCTCTTTGATCGTTAGCTCGCGGTCGGCAGGAATATTCGACAGCCGGTCCACCGCCCCGCTCGGCCAGCGGACCTCGATGCTGTCCACCCGCGCGGCATCCCCCAGCCCAAAATGCAGCCGCGGGTCCTGCGCGGATTGATAGCTCATTCCGCCTTTGCGTTCGTCCACCTGCGTGAGACTGCCCGCCACCACTTTCACACGCGCGCCGACGCCATCCCGGTTGGAGCGCGCGCCGATGAGGCGCAACTCGATCCAGTGCCGCTTGTTCCCGCCGTCGTTCCGAAACAACTGCGGCTCTCCGCCGTTGTTGGTGGCCAGGATGTCCAGGTCGCCGTCGTTGTCGAAGTCCGCCACCGCCGCTCCGCGGCTCACACGGGGCAGCCCGAAATCGGGCCCGAACTGGTCCCCGGCGGACACGAACTTCCCGCGCTCGTTGCGGAACATCATCTTCTTCTCGGCATATGCGGTATCCGTGTGGAAAAGAGCCACGTTGTCCAGCACGTGGCCGTTGGCGACGAAGAGGTCGCGCCACCCGTCGTTGTCATAGTCCATGAACCGCGCGCCGAATCCGCTCATGTGGTAGGTCTGGTAGCCGAGTTTGCCTAGAAATGTCGCATCCTCGAACGTGCCGTCTCCGGCGTTCCGGTAGAGCCGGTTGAACTCCAGGTCGAGGTGCGTGACGAACAGGTCCAGCCGCCCGTCGTTGTCATAGTCGGCCGCATCCACACCCATGCCCGCTTCGGAGCGGCCGTCTTCGCCGAAAGCCACGCCGGATTCGAGGCCAACTTCCTGAAAGGTTCCGTCGCCGCGGTTGTGGTAAAGGTAGTTCGCCATGGAATCGTTGGCCACGAACACGTCCTGCCAGCCGTCGCCATCGTAGTCGAAGCATACGACGCCCAGCCCGTTGCCGGGCTTCGCGCCGATTCTGGAACGCGCGCTCACGTCTGTGAACGTGCCGTCGTGGTTGTTGTGAAAAAGCGCGGCAGGCTGGCCGTGGAACTTGTTGGGGTGGCAGTAGGCGCGGTACTTCTGCTCGAAGCAGGCCGGGTTGTTCCGGGGCGACCAATCCACGTAATTGACCACGATGAGGTCCAGCCAGCCATCGCGGTCGTAGTCGAACCACGCGCCGCTGGAACCCCATTTATCGGCGTTTGCCACTCCGGCCTTTTGCGTGATGTCCCCAAACGTGCCGTCGCCGTTGTTGCGATAGAGGATGGAGCGCCCGTAGCCGATAACGTAAAGGTCCGGGAAGCCGTCGTTATCGAAATCGCCGACCGCCACGCCCATCCCGTACAGACCCTCGGCCGCTACCCCGGCCTTGGCGGTCACATCGGAGAATGTGCCGTCGCGGTTGTTATGGTAAAGAGCGCTGCGCGGCGGCCGGGCGGGCTTATATGCCGCCGTGGCCGCGCCGTTTACCAGGTAGAGATCCAGCCGGCCATCGTTGTCATAATCGATCCAGGCCCCGCCCGCGCCCATGGTTTCGATCAGGTATTTCTCTGGGGAGGCGCCGTTCTCGTGATGAAAGGTAATTCCCGCCTGTCGCGCGATGTCAGGGAAGGCAATGGGGCCCGCCGGCGGTTGGGACCGAACGCGCGCCTCGAAGGCCAGGAGCACGGCGGTCGCAAGCAGCAGCGCGGCGCCGGAGCGGTACGTCATTTCTCCTCGCAAACTCCGATTACTTACGCTCTATTGTAACGGGAGTTGGGCCGCCAGTCTCGATCGCCGCTCTTATAGTGCGACTCTGGCCTGCCTCAACCGGCAGCGTCGCCTGTACCTTGCCGTTCACGGACACTGTATAACTCCCCGCCGGCAACCCCTCCAGGTGCAGCACGGTCTCATGCCGGCCGCCGCCGCGATTTTCGAGTTCGAAGGCGATCTGCTTCAGAGAGTCGTCGAAGCTGATCGCCCGATCCCTCGCATAACCGTCGCGTTCCAGCGTGATCTGTACGCGCTCGGCGCCGCGTACGATCCAGAAGCGCGTCCGGAGACCGTCTTTGGGCACGACCTCGACCAAACGGCCGGAGCGCTTCAAGTCTCCGCCGTAGGCCATCAGGCCGAACGTAGGATCATCCGAGACCACCGTCGCCGCCGAACGCAAGGCGCCGCTGAAACCCAGGTCGATTTCGCCGTCGTACCACCAGGCGCCGTGCACCTGTTTGTTGCCCAGCCATGCGCGGCCCAGCGCCGCCGGCTCAAACCCCCCGCTGGCCCCGCCGTCGTTGCCCTTGCCGGGATACCAGTAGCCGAAGTTCGATTCCGGCGTGCCGGAATTCAGCAGGGCCCAGGAGCTGAGATAGGAAGCATAGCCCAGCCTCAAATAGGGAATCGGGTTCTTGGCGAAGTGAAAACCGTAGTCCTCCACGGCCCACCCACCCATCTGAGCCATGTAACTGAGGGTATAACCTGCTCCGGCATTGCCGCGGAAGTCGCTGCCGAGATAGTAGTAAGCCGGCTCCTGACCCCGGCAAGACAGGTTCAGGCGGATCTGTTCCTCCAGAAAGGCTTCGGCGTCCTCTTGCTTCACTGCCGCGCGGAAGTCGGTAGCGGTAGGATCGCGAAGCCGTTCCATGGAGTATTTCGCCAGGGCCTCGGTCGATTCAAAGCCCGTCGAGTCAAAAGCGTACTCCGATCCCCATAAATTGGGCTTTTGATTGATAAAGGTCTTGGCCTTGAGTTCCCATTTCGCGCGCAATTTGTCGGCTTGGTCCTGTTTGCCGCTTTCTTCCAGAGCGCGGATCACTGCCGGGATCACCAACTCGTTGTACGTTCCCGTGGAATAGGGCCGCCAGTTGTCCAGTTGCTCGGGATAAGTGTAGAGCGCCATGGCCGTGCCGTAGGCCCGCTGCAGATAACCGTCCTGATCCAGGTAGTGGACCATCTGCGGATAACTCTTCGCAACCTGGTACATGTTGTAGTACATCAGAATCACGTGCGGATAATCGTAAATCCGCCAGATGTGCTTCTTACCTGTACGGTCGTCCCTCGGGCTGTCGCGCAGTTCCTTCCAGTTTGGAATTCCGTAGACTCCGTAGGGATACGGCTCCTTGTCGGTCTGCTGAAGACCGCCCCAGACGTATTTCCGGATGTGCGCTTCCACCGAATCGATTTCCCCCTGATCCGGATAGACAATGTTTTTGCCGGCGATGTATGCCGGCTTACCCAGTTCGGTATCATCGCAGGCCACCATGTAAGGGTTCAGGCTGCCTCCATCGCGATCGTCGGGGCTGCGCAGGATTTGGTTTTTCATGTCCCACTGCGAGTACAACGTGTCGTACCACCGCGTGGGATCCTTCCACTGGTCGTTCGTGACCAGGAAGTGCGCGCGCTTCTTATACAGTGTCTCGAGCGGCTCCGTCACGAAGAACTCCAGCGAAAGATACTCGTGATCGCCGTATTTGACCTTGAGCATGTTCTCGCCGAGTTTGGAGAACCTGGCCTCATAGATGTGGGTGTCCTTCGCCTTCTCGCCCAAATCCCGAATCACCGTCTTCTCGGGGAACTCGGCGGCCACCTGGGCGATCCTGTTGTGCGTGCGCACGGCGAACCGCGCCGTCAAGTCGGTGGGAAGGGTCATGCCGGGGACGACGCTCACGTCGAAGCCGCCCTCCTGGTAGAGCACGTCCCGCACCGCATCATAGTCTTTGGCCCAGCGGAATCGAAACGTATATGTTTTGGACTCTCCCGGCCTGCCGCGTGGAGCGAGCATCAGGTTCGTGAACGGCAGCCTCCACTTCCCTCCCCGCCCCACTACCTCCGGCCCGGCCGCGGCGGCATGAACGTAGGCCCTGAAGACGCCCCTGCCGCCGCCGGGGCCGGCCATTCCCTGGTCGAAATACTCCAGGCCGCTCGAACGTTGCGGGACCATCACCAGGAACTGCCCGATGCCGTTGGTGCGCTGCCAGAAAATATACGAACCGCCGCCTCCGATGAAAGCGTGGCGGATGAGCCGCTTCGTGTAGGTGTCTACCTTGTCCGCGTTGTACTGCGTATTGAACGGCAGCGGGAGGGCAAGATCGCCGATCTCGAGTTCCTGGGTCGAAGTATTACGCAGCGTGATGGTCCATACCAGGGCGTCGCCGTCGAGTTGGAACGTTTCCGTTGGCGCAATCTCAGGCGCATTCGCCACCTCTTTGCCCGTGTTGGTATCGACGCGCCACTCGTAGATGCCGGCCGTCGAGCCCGGGGCCGGTTCAACCACCAGGCGCAGCGCCGGCGTGGTCACGGGCTCGAAGCTGACGTGATTGAACCGGTCCGCCGCCACGCCGTACACGCCCGATGCCCGTACCTCTTTCCACTCCTCGCCTTCCCGATATTGCACGCTCCAGGAGATGGCTCCACCGAGGAGACCCGCTGCGGCGCCGCGAAATCATACTGCACCCACTCCCGGCCGCCGCCCGGTACCGTCCAGGCGAACAGCGGAACCACGGGGTCGTGCGAGTTCTCCGGCTCCAATTGATCGTTGAGGGCGCTGGTTGCCGCGCCTCCCCGGCCGCCCAGGTTACCGCCCCTGCCCGCCGGCGGAACGATGGAGGAACTGGCGCCGCTGGCGGTGGCAACGGTCGGGACCGCCCTGCCGATGTGATATGCCACGCTCGAGCCGGCAGCGCCGGAGGCAATCGGGCCGGCATTCGAAACCTGCTGCCACTCCGTCGCGCCCGCCGCGCGGTAGCGCACCACGATATCCCCGAGCGACCTTCCCGGCAGCACGTAGTCCGTATCGAAGGCATCCTGCACCCGCTTCAAACTGCTAACGCCAGTGGGCGAACAGGAGATCCGAAACTGCGCATTCGATAGCACCTGGCCGGGCAAGTTGGCGGCGAAGAGTAAGAGAGCGCAAAGCAAAGGCCGCATGGTTCTTTGGTGGCCGGCCTTTCCACAGATGGTCTGTCGCACGTTTCATGATAACGCTTACATCCGCGGTCAACCCCCGTACGTCGCAAGGTCCGCGAGGCTGCGGGAAGCACCGTGCGGATCGCCACATAGCGCCAGGAATTCCGATTTTGAAACGCCGTTTCCGTACGTATACTGTTTGAACTACTCACACTCCAAGTCTGGCAGGAGGGCATTGTGAACCTTGAAGATACGGTGAATCGCCCCGGTACACCCGACGCCGGCGCCGTTAGCGATTCACTCGCGCAGCTCACTTCGGGATGGAAGCCCGGTTTTGGCGTTTCACCCGAAGCACTGGCCGCCGCCCGCCAGGCTTTGGCGCACACGCTCATCGCCGGCAAACGGCTCAAAGAGATTCACGCCGTCACCCACCCCGTGCAAGCGGGCCCTCCCACCGATCCGCAACTCTCCATCGAGTTACGGCGAATCGTGGACTCCGCCATCTCAGCGCCGCCTCCCCGGACGCTGGCCGTCGTGCGCAGTCCGTTTGCGGCCACCGTGTCGAACCCGGCCGGGCGGCCGGAGTGGGCCCGAAGCGCGCGAGTCCTCCAAACCTACGGGCCGTTTCAGGATTCCCAGGGTGTGCTTCACTGGGTCGACCTGATCTTCCACACGGTCTCGCTCCCGTTCGCCTTCGGCCCGGCTTCGCCGTTCGGCGTGTTCCCCATCCGCGAGTTCCTGAAGCCCCCGCCGGCGCCGCAGAAGCTTACGCTGGGGGCAGGCAGCGTCTGGTTTTTGGCGAATCAACTCTCATCGGCGCTGGCGGCCGGGGATTTCACCGGGTTTGCCATCTCCGGGGGTTCGCTCAGTTGCTCGGCGCCGATGAGCTTTCAAAACGGCGTTTACGTGGTCCCCTCCGGCGCCACTCTCACGATTACTGCAACGCTCTCGCCCGCTCCACCGGCCGTAAATTCGGGACCGCCGGGCGCCGATGCCGCCGCGGCCGTGTTCACACCCCCTCCCCACGTCTCCATCCAGTTTCAACAATCCGGCGCGGCTTTCACCGCGGTTTCCGATTTGAGCGCGGAAGCGTACGGGTCGAGCGCCAAGTTGCAGTGGAACCACCACACCCCGGTCCAGGCCACCGG
>JAIQFU010000194.1 GCA_020073115.1 Terriglobia bacterium | reverse complement strand
ACATCACCGTCTCCCATAACCACTTCTACGCCGGCCACGGCATGTCGATCGGCAGCGAGACCGAAGGCGGCGCGGCAGCCATTCGGGTGACGGACCTCTCGGTGGACGGGGCCGACAACGCCATGCGCATCAAGTCCAACTCCTCCAAGGGCGGTCTGGTGGAAGACGTCGTTTACGAGGATGTCTGCGTCCGCGACACGAAGAACCCTATCCTCATGGACACCAATTACGAGGGCTTCGGCAAAGGCGGCGCAAAGCCGCCGGTGTTCACCGATATCACCCTGCGCAAGGTCCGCGTGCTGCCCGGAGGAACGTTCACGCTTCAGGGTTTCGATGCCGCGCACAGGCTCGGAATGACCTTCGACAACGTCTACCTGGATGCGCCGGCGAAAATTGTCGCCCAGTTCGCGGATTTTACCCTTGGCCCGGGGCCCGTGAATTTCGCCCCCTCGGGCGAGGGCGTGCGCGTGAAAGGCGAACCGGGGAAGGGCGCCCCGAACGCGTGCAAAGACAAGTTCGTCCCCATGCCGCGGTAGTAGCGCTTGCCTCGGTCTTTGGGCGCCGGTGACCTGGTTGCCGCCATCCAGGTCACCGGCGCCGGGAAGCGAGCGCCGGCGGTACTCAGAACACGAATCGCAGGCTAAGCTGGAGCCTCCGCGCGTAGTTGTTCTGCGTCGAAGCGCTGATCTGCCCGAAACCGGTATTCTTCGAGCTTTGGGCCGTGGTAACCGTCATATTCGGGTTCGGGAAGTAGGGGTGATTCGCGGCGTTCAGGGCCTCGGCGCGGAACTCGGCGCTCTTCCCTTCCGTGATCCGCGTATTCTTGATGATCGCCAGATCGATATTGTTCTGGGGGGGTCCGCGGAGCTGGCTGAAGCGGAAGGGCCAGGAGCGGATCTGGTTGCTGAGTAACTGCCTGGTGGATGCCGTCTCGAAGTTCGCCACGTTGAACCAGTGTTCCGGTGTGCGCTGGCCGCTCGGCATCAGGATGTCCGTCGGGTTGCCGTAATAGATCATATTGCCCCACGGCAGCGGAAAGCCGCTCTGCAGATACCAGATGCCCGAAACCTGCCAGCCGCCCACCACGCGCGACAGAAGCGGGCCGGCGTTCGCGGCGAGCGCTCTGCCCTTGCCGACGGGAAGTTCCCAGATCCCGCTGACGTTGAAACGGTGCGGGGCGTCGGCGTCGGAGATTTCCTCGATGGGCAGCGGGTCTACCGCGTTCAGCAGGTTGACGGCCTGCATCCATTTCGCGAAGGTGTAGCTCGCCTGGATGGTATAACCCCTGGAGAAGCGCTTCGATCCCGTAACCGACAGGCCGTGATACCAGGAGTAACCCGTGTTTTCCGTTCCGTTAATGGCGTTGGAGCCGAACGCGCGGTACGGGGAAAGCAGCGTCTGGCGCGAGCTGTTGGAACCGGTGTATATGCCTTGGCTGTTCCCCGGCACGAGATTGTACAGGGGGTTCTTGATGCTGGCCGAAAGGTAGTTGTTCCACGTATCGTCGCGCGTCCGCAAGGTGCTCCAGTACTGGCGCGGGAGGGCATTGATGTTGCGCGTGATCTCCTGGTGGGTCGTCTTGCTCCCGGTATAATTCGCCTCGAAAAGGTAGTTACGGAAGGACTGCTGCAGGCCCAATTCCCAGCGCATGGTGGTGGGGACCGAGGGGTTCTGGTTGAAGAAGCTGAACCCCTGCCCGAGGTACGTCTTGGGCCCATCGGCGTTGCCTCTGGGCTCGGCTACGCCGTTGGGGAACGGGTTGGCGAGCGTCGTCAGCCAGTGCAGGCCGTTGTCGTTGGTCAGCACCATGTTGGTAGTCTGGCTGAAGCCGTTCTGGAGCACGTCCCCGCGCCGCTCGCCCAGGAAACCGGCGAACATGCCGAAACCCGTGCGCAGGACGGTTTGATTAGTGAGTTGATACGCCAGCCCGACGCGCGGCAGGAACACGTTTCTGGGGGTGTTGTACAGGCCGCCGTTATTGCCGTTTTGTCCGGCGAAGGTCATGCCGCCCGTCAGATTGAACTGGCTGGGCGAGAGTTCGGGGAACCCGCCGGAATAGGAGGGATAGTAGCTGGCAAAGTTGGCTTGGGCCGCCGCCGAGATGTCCTGTACGTAATTGGGGTCGAAGCTCAGCGTGCTGCGGTTGAAGCGTTCGTGCAGCGGGGTCTCGAACTCGTACCGCAGCCCCATGTTCAAGGTGAGTTGGGGAGCGATTTTCCAGTCGTCCTGAACGAAGAAACCCCACGACCCGGATTGCTCGATGTAGTCGGCCGCCCGCTGGATATTTCCCGAATCCGGCAGTCCCAACAGCAAACCCGCGACGGATTGGCCCAAACTGCTCGGGGCCCCCGAAGAGTTGTCGTTCGGGCCTCTCGTCCAGGTCGTCCCAAAAGTGTACTGTCCGGTTTGCTGATTCGCCATGAAACCGTCGGCTTCCTGGTAGACGCGGTATTCCAGGCCGGCGCGGAGCGAGTGCTTCCCGGCGAACTTGGTCAGCGTGGCCGAAGCGGTGTGATTGTTGACCGGCCGCTCCTCGCCGCCGATGCCGTTACTGATATACCCGGTCAGATTGACGCGCGGAAACCGCATGATGCTCGCCGGCACCTGGCTGGCATATTGCTGCGAGAAGCCCAGTTTCGTGACGTCGAAGCCGATGGCCGATGCCGGGCTGTCCGTCCCGCGAATGAAGCGGTTGTAGCTGTAGCGGGTATTCAGCAGCGTCGTGGGGGAAATCGTAAACACGTGGTCGAACTCCGCCGTCTTGGAGTAGAACCAGAACTGAATGCCCATGAAAGCGTTGTCGAAGTAGTTGTTGTACGTGCTGTTGCGGACGTAGGTGCTGTAGCGGACGAAGAACCGCTGCCGGTCCCCGATGTTCTGGTCCACGCGCGCGCTGGTGTTGTAGTACTTGGCCTTTTCCGGCAACGCCGCATCCACATAATTGTTCAGTCCGACGGGGTCGCCCGGCGTCTTCTCCGAAGTGGGGTACCAGGACAGGATAGCCGCCCCTACCGGGTCGAACCGGTTCTTGGGGACGATGTTGTCCGGAAAAGGCTTCTCGGTGTACCGGCCGCTCGAATTCGGCCCCGTGCGGGTATTCGGGTCGTAAATGGCGTATGCCGACCCGCCGCCGGCCAGAAGGGGTCCGAAATCGCCGTTGTGCATGGCCGGGGTCGGCACGGTGTTGCTGGTGTCGTCATGCCGCGGACGCGAGTCGTGGATCCCTTCGTAGCCCCACATGAAGAAGGTCTTGTTGCTTCCGTTGTACACGTGCGGTATGCGGATGGGCCCGCCGAGGGAACCCGACCACCGGTCGAAACGAAAGTCGGGGCGCGCGGTGCCGGCCCGGTTCAGGAAGAAGTCGTTGGCCCAGAAGCTCTGGCGCTGGAAGGAGTACCCCGCCGTGCCGTGGAACTGGTTGCTTCCGGATTTCATGCTGATGTTGGTCACGCCGCCCTGCGTCTGTCCGAATTGCGCGTCGAACGTGTTGGTCTGGACCTTGAATTCCTGCACCAAATCGGTTGGCGGCACGTAGGAGGCGGTTACCTCGTTGGCGTTGGCGGTGGCAGTGGTCGGCGCGCCGTCGATCAGGATGTCGTTCATGTTGCCGCGGGTCCCGCCCATGGAGAAGTTCACGATGTGGGTCGGCTCGAACGGGCGGTCCAGCCGGACGCTTCCGTTGAACGTGACGCCCGCGGTCAATCCGATCAAAAGGAAGGGGTTGCCGTAGGAGATGGGCAGGTTGGCGACGCGCTTGGCATCCACCACCGTGCCCACCGAGGAACTTTCCGAGTTGAGCAGCGGCATCTCCGTCGTTACCGTGACGGACTGGTCGGCAGCCCCGATCTCCAGGGCAATGCTGACGTCAAGGCGGTCCCCGACGCGGATTTCGACTTTTTCACGAATCGCTTTCTTGAACCCTTGCGCCACAGCCTCCAGTTGATAAGCCCCCGGCGGCAGCAATGGGGCCAGGTACATCCCTTCGGCGTTGGTGGTCAGTATGGCCTTGGCGCCTGTTGCGTTATTGGTCACCACAACCTGGGCGCCCGGAACCACGGCGCCGCTGGGGTCCGTGATTCTTCCGACGATGGCTCCCCTGGTGTCCTGCGACCAGCCGGCAGCGGCGGCCAGCAGGCACAAAAGCACAGCGAGCGAGATCTTGCAACGCGACATAAGTTCAAACCTCCAAATGTACTTTGCGTCTCGCGCGCATTACGGGCGCGAATACGTGCGACCCTTTCGCAGTAGCCGCAAACACTCTAATCCCAATTGGCGTTTGGGAAAAGAGTGTTTAGGATACCCACACCCCGAACGTGCGCCTGTAACCTGGTTATTAACGGTGTTATTATCACGGCAGAATGCCGCTCTGCGAGGCCGAGATTCGAACGCAGGTCGACCGTCTGGTTCGGAGCAAGACTTTCGAAACTTCCGAAGTCCATCGGCGGCTGCTGCAATACCTGGCCGACAAAGCGCTCACCGGGGAAGCCGACCGCCTGAAGGAATATACGGTCGGGCTGGAGGCGTTCGCCAAGCCGTCCACCTACGACCCGCGCCACGACTCGATTGTGCGCTTGCAGGTGGGCCGGTTGCGGCAGAAGCTGGCGGCGTACTACCAGAGTGAGGCGGCGGGCGACGGGGTGCTGGTCGGCCTTCCCAAGGGCTGCTTTAAATTAAGCTTCGAGGAGGCCCAGCCCGCCACGGCGGCCCGGCCGGGGCGCCCCGGCTGGAATGCCGCGGTGGCGTTGGGGATGGTGGCGCTGGCTGTCTGGGCCATCGTGGCCACCGGCCTCTGGGTCCGCGGCCGGACCCAAGCCGCCGCCCAGTGGACGCCCGAATTGGAGGCCTTGTGGGCCCCCTTCCTGGAAGGCCGCCGCTCGTTGGTGCTTTGCCTGGGGGCGCCGCTGTTCGTGCGCTTTCCCAATTTCGGCTTCGTGCGCGATCCCAAAACCAACGACTGGTCGGAGGTGGAGGGTTCCGGGCGGATTGCCGCGTTTCGCAAGGCCCTGGGGCAGCCGGATCTCTACCCTTCCTACTCCTTCACCGGGATGGGCGAGGCCGGCGCCGGCATCCTTCTGGCGAAGCTGCTCTCCACGCGGAAGCCGAACCTGGTGCTGACCCGTAGCAATCTCCTCTCCTGGCAGCAGATTTCGGACGAGGATGTGATCTTCATCGGGCCGCCCAAGTTCAACCTGCAACTCCAGGCGGCGGCGCTCCGGCAGGACATCGTGGTAGACGCCGACGGGATCCGCAACCTCAAGCCGCGCCCGGGGGAACCGGAGTACCTGCGTGACAATCTCACCGCCGGGAAGAGCTCCGACGGCGAGACCCACGCCCTCATCAGCCGGACTTCGGGCCTTTCGGGCCTGGGGGATCTCCTGATGGTGGCGGGCAACGCCTCGGCCGACACCCTGGCCGCCGCCGAATGGCTGACGCAACCCCAGCGGGCGCAGGAACTCGTCGCCCGGCTGCGCGGAAATTCCGGCGCAGTCCCGAGGCATTTCCAGATCGTGCTGAAGGTGGCGTTCAAACAGGGCGTCCCGGTCCAGAGTTCCTACCTGTTCCACCACGCGCTGCGCTAGTTTCCGCGCCGGGCTCAGAGCGGAGGGCGCGGTCATCGCCTCTCACCCTTTGAATTCTTTCCCGTTGATCTTTACGTTCACGCATTCCAGCCCGGTCACGTTTTCGAGAACGTTCCCCTGGGCGGTGTTCTCGAATGTGCAATCCGCCAGGCGCACGCCGCCGATGGGCGAAGCCGCCAGCCCGCGCAGGTCGAGCGCGTACCGGCTCTTCTTGCAGGAGACGTTGCGCAGGTCGATGCCGCGCACAACGGGTTTCTCGGGCCCATTGGCGCCTTCCTCGTACTGGCAGTCGATCTGCAAAACCGCATTCGAGACCTGCCCCACGGTGATGTTGCGGAAATAGATGTTCCCGATCGTTCCGCCGCGCATGGCGTTGGTCTTGAAACGCAGCGCCTGGTTCAGGTTGGGGCTGTCCAACTGGCAGTCCTCGGCGAACACGTTCCGCACTCCGCCGGACATCTCGCTGCCGACGGTGATGCCCCCCATGGCCGTCCTTCATCCGGCACCCGCGGATCACCAGGTTCTGCGAAGCGATGCCCACGCGCCGCCCGTCGCGGTTGCGGCCCGATTTGATGGCGATGCAGTCGTCCCCGGTGTCGAACGAGCAGTTCTCGATCAGCACATCCGTACAGGAATCGGGATCGCAGCCATCGGTATTAGGTCCGTGGCCCACCACCTTGGCGCCGCGGATCGTAACGTTCGCGCAGTACAGCGGCGTGATCACCCACATGGGCGAGTTGAGGAACGTGACGCCCTCCACCAGGATGTTCTTTGAGCGGACGGGTTGGAACATCGAGGGCCGCAGGTAGGACCCTTCACCATAGATGCGGTCCGTCACGGGCACGTCCTTCGCGCCCATCTCCACCAGCGCGGTGCGCGCTTTCCGCGCGCCGGCGGTCCAGTTCCACCAGTGCCCGGAATCCGCGCCGCCGTTGAGCGTGCCCTCGCCGGTGATCGCCAGGTTTTCCTGGCCGTCGGCGTGGAACAGGGGCGAGTAGTTCATCAACTCCGTTCCCTCCCAGCGCGTGCGGACCAGCGGCAGGTAGAGTTTGGGGTCGGGGATGAATTGGATGCCCGCCCCGGCTGGAACATGGAGGTTGACGTTGCTCTTCAGGTGGATGGCGCCAGTCAGAAAGACTCCGGCGGGGAAAACGACGCGCCCCCCGCCCGCTCCGCTGCACTCGTCGATGGCGCGGGCGATGGCGGCTGTGCCATCGCTCTTGCCGTCGCCGACGGCCCCGTACCGCGTCACGTCGAAATCGCGGTTGGGGAACCGCGGCGGCTTGATGCGGGCGAGGATGGCTTGCGCTTCGTCCCAGCCCTCGGCGGCCGCGGTGGCGCGCGACGCGAGAAAGCCGCCCGCCAGCGCCAGAAATTCACGGCGATTCGTGCTCATAAACCGTAGGGTACCGCCGGCGGTACTGTTACGGCACGTTGACCGTGAGCTGTTTTTCCGCCGTCCGCCCTTTCTTCCCCAGCACCTTCAGCGTGTACGTGGTGGTTTGCCTGGGCGCGACATAGAAATAGCTGTAGGGCGCCCCGTGGAGCGTGGGGAGCACCGGCGGATCGATGCTCACTTCCTCCGCGTTGCGCGTGGCGAAGTACAGGGAGTATACGTGCACGCCGCCGTGCCCCAGGCTGTGCCCCACTACCCGAAACGCCGTCACTTTCGGAAATGAGTCGTAGTCCGGCTTCACGGGCAAAACGAATGTCTCCGAGACGGTCCGGCCGTCCTTGCCCTCGGCCGTTATGGTGAACCGCGTATCCTGTTCGGGCGCCACGGGAATGCACCGGCTCAGGGATGGCGTAACCTCTCCGACCCAGGGGGCGATGCGCACCGCCCTGGCGTTCAGCACTCCGTAGCACAGCACCGTGCGGTCGCCTTCGAGCAGATCGCCGTCGCGCGCGTAGAAACTCAGAATCTTCACCGACGATCCGCCGTAGATGCGGTCGAATTCGGGGTTCCGGGCGGCCGCCTGGCTTCGCGCCACCTGCCGGACCCAGCGGGAGTTGGTCATATAGCGGTCGGTGAACACCCAGCCGCATTCCTGCCTGCCGTGTCGGAATCCTGCCGACAGCCGGTCCCTGCGACCTCGGAGGCCGGGGTTCCGCACGAGTGTGAATACGGCAGGCAAGAGCGGCCACGCCACGGCTTCGTATGGAATCGGACGGCGCCCCCCGCGCTGCCCGGAACGGCCCCCGCGCTCCCGTCGTATCATCCTTGTCCATGCCCCGTCATCTCCGCTTCAGCGCTTCGCTTTTGGAGGCCGCACGGATCGCGCTGGATTCCCTGCGCAAGAACAAATTGCGCAGTTTCCTGACGCTGCTCGGCATCATCCTCGCCACCACCACCCTGATCGCCGTCACCGCCCTCATCCACGGCATGAACCTGTACATCGCCGACAAGGTCTCCAACATGGGCGCGGACGGTTTCCGCATCGTGCGCATGGCCTGGTTCGGTCCCTGGGACCCCAAGAAGTTCTTTGACATGCAGAAGCGCAATCCGCAGCTCAAGGTGGAAGAGTACGAGTTCATCCGGGCGAACGCCACCCGGCTGAAAGATATCGGGATGATGGCCTCGCGGCAGGCGCGAGTCATGTACCGCGGCGGCTCCCTGGAGGGCGTCGATCTCGAGGGCGTAACGCCGAACATTCCGGCGATCAACAACGTGCAGGTGGCCGCGGGACGCGCCATCACTTACGAGGAAGCGCGCCGCCACGCGCCCGTGGCCTTCATCGGCAACGATATCAGGAAGCGTTTCTTCGAGAGCCGGGACGCCGTGGGCAAGACCATCCAGGTTGAGGGCAACCCGTACGAAGTGGTGGGCGTGGCGAAGGAACTCGGGAGCGTCGTCGGCCAGTCGCAGGACAATTTCGTCATGGTCCCCATCGCCAGCTATTTCAAGACTTACGGCGCGCAAAACGGCTTTCGCATGATCGCCAAAGCGATGGATCAGCAGCATCTCCAGGAGGCCGAGGACGAGGCGCGCGTGCTGCTGCGCTCGTTCCGCCACCTTGGCCCGGCGCAGGACGACAATTTCACCGTATTCGCCTCCGAGGCGTTCATCAACCTGTGGCAGAGGCTCACCTCCACCATCGCCGCCATGGCGGTGGGGATCGTTTCCGTGTTCATGGTGGTGGGCGGAATCGTAATCATGAATATCATGCTTGCCGTGGTCACCGAGCGCACGCACGAAATCGGCATTCGCAAGTCGCTAGGCGCGCGGCGGGCGGATATCCTCAAGCAGTTTCTGGTGGAATCCTCCGTGCTGGCCGGCGTGGGCGGATTGGCCGGGGTGCTGGCCGCGTGGGCCGTGGCCATGGCCGTCCGCGCCCTCACCTCGGTTCCCATGGCGCTGCCGTGGGACTCGGTGCTGATCGGGGTCGGCCTATCCGCGGCGGTCGGCCTGTTCTTCGGCGTCTACCCCGCGCGGCGCGCTTCCAGGCTCGATCCCATCGTGGCGCTGCGGGTCGAGAGATAATCCATGAACCGTAAACTCGCTTTTGCCAACAGCGTGCTCCTCGCGTTCCAGACCATCCGGACGCATAAGATGCGGGCCTTCCTCACCGTGCTCGGGGTGATTATCGGAACGGGCACGATCATCGGCGTGAGCGCCATCCTGACCGGCTTCGACGCCTCCATCACGGCCATCCTCCGCAGCTTCGGACCCAACTCGATCATCGTTTTCAAGTTCCCCGTGGGTTTCCGGGTGCATAACCTCACCCCGGAGGAGCGCACGCGCAAGACTCTCACCTACGAAAGCGCCGTGCACATTCGGGAACGCTGCCCGGCCGTCCAATCCGTTTCGGCCATGCTGTTCCCGGGCAACAACAGTCTGATCAACGTGCACGCCAAAGGGAACGACATGTACGGCGTCGACCTCTTCGGGGTGGAAGAGGCGTACGCCCGGGGCAGCGGGCAGGTCGATATCCACCGGGGCCGTTTCTTCAGCGACGAGGAGAGCCGCCGCCGCATGCCGGTCGCCGTCATCGGGCAGGACATCGAAAAGGGCCTCTTTGCCCACACCGATCCGATCGGGAAGGCCATTACCGTGGACGGGCACGAGTTGACCGTGATCGGCACGATGCTGCGGCCCGCCGCGTCCTTTTTCGGCGACCAGGACCAGCGCGTGCTCCTGCCGTACGGCACGATGCGGAAACTCTACCCCAGCGCGCGCGAAAACGCCATTGTCGTCCAGTCGTACGAGGGCATGCTCCCGCAGGCCCTGGACCAGGTGCGGACCGTGCTGCGGATCGACCGCCGCGTCCCCTACAACCAGCCGGACAATTTCGCCCTCTCGACCGCGGACCAGATGGTCTCCGATTTCCGCCAGATCACCTCCATGACATTCCTGGTGATGGCCGTGCTCAGCTCAGTGGGTCTGCTAGTGGGGGGTATCGGTGTGATGAACATCATGCTGGTGTCGGTGACCGAGCGGACGTACGAGATCGGGCTCCGCAAGGCCGTTGGCGCCCGGCGCGGCGATATCCTGCTCCAGTTCCTGCTGGAGGCCGCCGCCCTCACCGGCTTGGGCGGCGCCGCCGGGATTGTGTTCGGCTGGGTTGTCTCGCTGATCAGCCGTGTCGTATTCACGTCGCTGCCCGCCAGGGTACCCTTGTGGTCGGCGCTCCTGGGCGTTGTCGTTTCGCTGGCCGTGGGCCTGTTCTTCGGCCTGTGGCCGGCGAACAAAGCCGCGCGGCTGGACCCCGTGGTCGCGCTACGCTATGAATAGCTGTCAGCCGTCGGCTCTCGGTTTTTACCTCGCGCGGATTTTGCGGCGCCGCCGGCGCGGGCGGAGGGAGCGGCCATCGGCGGTTGCTCTGTAACGCAGGTCTTCCGGCTTGCCGGAACCGCGCCGGCGCGAAGAGCTGATCGGTGACAGCCGATAGCTTTATGCGCCTCACTTTCGCTCTTCTCGCGGCTGTCGCCCTCCACGCCCAAGCCCCCGACGATTTCCGAACCTGGATGGACCGCGGCATCGAAGCCTACAAAACCGGACGCTACCCGGAGGCGGCGGCGGCTTTTGAAAATGCCGTGCTCCGCAATCCCTCCGATCCGAACGCGCACCTGTTTGTGGGGAACGCGTGCATGGCCGCCTGGACGCCGCGCAGAAACTCGCCGGAAAATGGCGCCTGGGCGGACAAGGCCGAGCGCGAATTTCAGACGGTTTTGGCTCTCGACGCCGAGAACGAATCGGCCCTTGCCTCCCTGGGATCGTTGACCCTCCAGCAGAAGCGGTTCGACGATGCCGAGGGGTGGTACGGGAAGCTTCTGCACCGGGGCCTCGCGGCCGGCCCCACCTCTCCGGCCGCCCTCCGCGACGCTCACTTCGCTCTCGGCGTCATCCTCTGGAGCCGGTGGCGCCCCGAGTACGACGCGGCGCGAAAGCGTTTCGGGATGCGGCCTGAAGATCCCGGTCCCCTTCCTGACCCCGGAGCGCGGCGCACCCTGATGAACAGGTGGGGGCCGGGTATCGACGAGGCCTTGGCCCACCTCCGTTCCGCCTGGGCCGGAGGAAAAGCCGAAGCGCCGGCATACATCAGCCGCCTTATTCGCGAACGCGCCGATCTGCGCGATTCCCAGCCCGAGTACCGCCGGGATTTACGCGAGGCCGATGACTGGGCCTCACGGCGCCCCCTCTGAAGCCTCGATGTGAAAAAGCTTACACCGCCGTTAACCGCGCTAGTACGGACTACGCCGGTTCGGTTAACTCAATTACAGATCTCCAGATCCAAATAATATGAAGATCGCCTGAGTCAAGAGTAACAGGCCTCCCAATCGAACTCCTCCATCGGCGGTCAAACGGTCCCGGTCAGCGCCTTCGCCGCGCAAAGCCAATACCCGGGCATGGACCAGGTCAACATTCTCCTGCCCAACAGCCTGGCAGGCGCGGGCGAAGTGGACGTGGTGGTGACCGTGGACGGCTTGGCATCTAACGCCGTCAAAGTGAATATCCGGTAACGTGCGGCGGATCCCCGGCGTGCCCGTACGGTTTTAGGCTCTGGTGTGTCGTTTCCGCGCCGCGGGCGCCGCGCGCTTTCGCGGCGCCGGCGGCGGTGCGCGTCCAGCCCGCGGTTCTCTCCGGCGCGCCTCGCGCCCCAGCGCGGCCATCACCGCCAGAAACATGGCCGCGATCAGCCCTTCGGGCGCGCTGATGCCCGCCGCCTGCAATTTCGCGAAGTGGTCACCCACAAAGACCACGGACCCGCCGTGCCGCTTGTACCAGCCATTCCAGGCGGCTTCATCCTCGGCGCGGGCATGCCGCAGTTGCCCTTCGAGGCCCGCCACCGCCTCTCGCGTGGACGGATCCTGGATCGCGCCGAGGCTTCCGAGCCATTCGTCCGAAAGCGCATACTGGTGCTTTCTGAACCAGTTCTGCCAGGCGGGCGCCGAAAGAGAGTCTTTCTGCGGGTAGCCCACCGTGACGCGGCCGTTCACCAGGGCGGGGCCCGTGAACACCGTCGCCGCGGCCGTGTTGTCGAGCTTTTCCACCCGGGCCTGCAGGACAATGCCCAGCCCGAAGTCGAGCGCGCAACCGGCCACCACCAGGTATGCCGCTGCCCGGGGGAGGACCGCCAGCGATCCCGCCACCAGGGTCACGCCCAAAAGCACCAGGGGCTGCAATGTGAGGTGCGCCTGCCCAAACGTGTCCCTCTCGCCCGCGACCGCGATTCCCAGCGCCAGGCAGAAGGGGATCAGCATGAGCCAGAACCTCGCTTCCGGTCCGGCGCGCCAACCGCGTTTCCGGCGCCAGGTCCAGGCGAGCAAGCCGGCCGCGGCCAGCCCCCCTGCGATCCCCATGGCCACGATCAGGTTGGTCTGGTAGATCAGGAAGAAGTAGTCGCGCCACCATCCCAAGGCGTTGGGTTGCGTCAGGAAGTCGAGGCTGGCATCGTTGCGCAAGGGATGCGGCGCCAGCGTATCGGCGAGATTACCGGCGATCTTGGCGATGCCGTGGCCGCTCCCGTCGGTAGGCTGGATGGAGGTGTTGGAGGCGAACGTCGCCCGCGTACCGTAGACCGCGACGGACCAGCCGAACCAGGTAGCCAGCAGCGCGCCGCAAAGCAGGGAGATGGCCGCCAGTTCACTCCACCGCCGCGGCCGGCCGCGGAAGACATAGACCATGTAATGAGCGGCGAGGAACACCAGGTATGGTCCAGCCGAGTAGTGCGCCAGCATCCCCGCCGCCAACGCGACGAACGCGGCCACGATCCGCCGCCGGTCGCGTTTCCGCAGGCCCGCCAGGTACAGCGCCATCGCCAGGGCCACGTAGAATACCGTAAACAGCTTGGTCCAGGCGTACGTGGCGTTCTCCATGAACATGGGGTTCAGCGCGAACAGCCCGGCCAGCGGCAGGATGCGCCGCCTGCGCCCGGTCAGGGCCGGCATCAACAGGCAGCAAGGCAGGAAAGCCAGCAGGTTGAGGAAGGCGAAGGCGATTTGAAACACCTCGAACCGGTCTCCCGCGTTCGCCAGGGAAAAAGCGCCCAGCAGGTTCATCAGGGGCGGCCGGGCGGGCAGCGGGTACACGTTTAGAAAGGACACGTCCCGAGGCAGGTGATCGAGGAAGAAAAGCGATCTTTGAAAATGCTCAACCCAATCGCCCGCCCACCCGGCGCCCGAATAGAGCCGGATCACGCCGAGGAACGCCAGCGTCCATACCAGCAGAAACCCGTACGCAAGAAGGGTTGTGCGGACTTGGGCTATTGCCAGCAGGCGGGCCGCGTCGCGCCGCGCGGCGGCCGCCAGGAACACGCACGCCGCGGACGCGCCCCAAAACGCCCAGGGTCCCAAACCCGCCCCGTAGATCGCAAAGGAAGCCAGGTAGAGTAGGACCAGCGAAAGGCCCACAGACCCACACAGTTTTTCCAGCGGGCTCCACCGGAATTTTCGGACGAAAAAGAAGCCCGGCGCGAAAGCGCAAAGCGGCAGCAACGCAAACAGAAGCAGGATTCTGAGCCCCGGCATGAAACTGAACAGTATAGGCGATTGCGGGGCGCCGCCGCCGCCCGGTTCCCGGCGCCGGCGTTGTTTTGGAGGGTACAAAAGACAAAAGGCCGGAGCGCCCGACGGGCTCCGGCCAATGATTGGAGGCGAAAATGGAGTCTTAGCGTTTGATGCGTTTTCGTCCCATCCATCCCATAAGGAGCAGCCCCGAGCCGAACAGCGCCAGGGTAACGGGCTCGGGAACGCTCGGAGGCGCATCCGCCGGTACGTAGTCGTAGGTGACGGACAGCTCCACGCTGCCACTGCCCGACGGAGTCAAAGTCACTTTTCCGAAGTTGTAATTCGCACTGATCAGAGCAGAGCTTGACACCGGCAGACTAACCGTGTGGCCGTCGCCGGTAGCCTCATACAACGAGAGGTTCCCCGGGCTCAAAACCGCCGCACCGGAGAGGGTGGAACTCGTCGCGGTAAAATCGGCCGGCGGAGTAGCGCTCTCGAACGTGTGATTGATGCTGATCACCGTACTCGTAGGCACGGTGCCGAGCGCTGAGTGATCGGGCTGGCTGAGATCGACGAGCGCCCAGGCGGTTCCCGTGACAACCTGACCGCCTGTGGTGCTGCGCTCGAGCACGCTGACTTGGGCGGTAAAAGTGGCGGAGATAGACATTCCCGTCAACGTTCCCCAATCCGTGTTGAAACTGGTGATGGCTATCGCCGCATTACTCGGAAAGTCAAACGGCTGTGAACCGCCCCCCGGGTAGCTAAAGCCGCCAAAGACCACCTCACAATAAGTGCCCATATTGACCGAGCCCGGGGCAGTGCACAGCAAACTGGCATTCGCCGTCACCGGCGCCAGGCACAGAACCAGCGCAACCACTGCGCCCCAACTCAAAATATTCAAGAAATTCCGCTTCAACATCTTCGTTCGCCTCCACGGCTTTCAACTGAATTAGCGGCGGATAAAATCAGCGCAACTTCTGACTGGCGCCTTTACATCCGTAATCTATTCCTCCCAAGATTACGACAACCAGATCTACTAGTCAACAAATATATGTCCGGAAATAGTTCTGGTAGTTTTGTATAACATGCGCTCTTTCAAGCACTTGGGGATAGACCGAATCGGCGTGTAGTACTAGTACGGGATACCAATACGGTTCTATGAATAGTACGGACCCTAACCCGGATTTTTTGTGGATGGGCTTCGCGGACCGCAAATTGCCGAAATTTTACAGGATATCTCCGGTGCTTTTTTCGGACGCATCGGGGATGGTCCTGTTGTTCACCAGAGAGTGAGGCGAATTGTGGAAGAATCCTACGGATTGCAGGACTACTCGGATGGGTCGCCGGTCTTCTCCATCGATCCGGTCTGTGGTACCAAAGTGGAGGAATCCCGGGCTGCGGGCAAGACCGGTTACGCCGGCCAGATGTACTACTTCTGCTCCCGCGACTGCCAGATCAAATTTGAAGAGGACCCGGGCCTGTACACGGGTGAAAGCAAAGGCCCGGCCACTCCCTTCGGCCCAGGGGCCGCCGGCTGACCGGCGTGGGGCGGGCCGAAGCCCTGCCCACGCCAGCCGGCCAGGAGCGGGAGCAGTGTTTCCGCTGGGGGGCTTCAGCCGTTGCGAGGGGTTTTCAGGCGCACGGTGAAACCGGCGCCCCGCGTGGAGTCTTTGCCGGGTTGGGAAAATCTTTCCCGCCGCCTGTCCAAGGCGGCCCAAATGAAAACGCACATACCCGCGATCAAAAGAAGCGCATTCAGACAACCTAAAAGCCAGGTCAGTAAATAGGTATTGTGAAACACGCTGAGCCTGCCCCTCCCCGAACCGGCCGGCACAGCCGGAGTGCAAAGCCGGCGCCAGCGTTAGAAAGGGGACGGGCGGACAGCCCGGGAGGCACCGGCCCGTTTGGGGAGCTACCCGGTCGCGGTCGTGCCCATCTGAGCGGCGGCGGGCTTGGCAGTTACTACCCCGCGGGACGTCTCCTGGAACCTGGCGTACGCCTCCGGACCCTCGTTGGCATCCATCCACCGGATGAACGCGTTGCCCACCGTCTCCAAGTTGCGCCAGGAACCGGGGTTTTTGGAAAACGCGCGGAAGTCGGGCAGCACGGGGCGTATCCGTTCCCAAACGAGCAGCAGTTCGCCGTTGTTTTGGAAGAACAGGTCCTCATTCAGAACGCCGGAAGTGACGAACGACGCCGCCATTTCCCAGTACCCCACCACCATCCGCAGGTAGGTGTTCTCCTGGCTGGCGGGAGGTGCGAGGCGCATCAACTCCTCCAGCGAGGAGGCGAGGCAATGCGAGGCGAACCATTCGCGGGCTTTCCGCAGTTTCTCGTCGCGCCGCAATTCGTAAAGTTGCAGGATCAGTTTGGCATCGTCGTAGCTTGCGGGATTAGCCATGGGTAGATTATGGGACTCGCGGCAGCGCCGCGCAAGCGCTTCGGAGACGGGAAAAACCATGGCCCGGGCAGCCGGGAGCTACAATAATAGTTCCTACGCGAGCTGTCAGCGACCAGCCGTCAGCTTTCAAGCCTCTGGCGCCGCCTCGACAGCCGGCGCTTCTGAGGCTGAGAGCGGAGCGCCGATCTCTGGCAGCTTCATGAATTTATGGCTACCCTGGCCGACCGGCTTGCGCAACAGACCCGCGAGGCGGAGCTTTACAGGCCGCTGGACCGGAACCGTGTGGAGTGCTACGCGTGCGGGCACCGCTGCCCCATCCCCGCGGGTTTCGCGGGGGTCTGCAAGGTGCGGTTCAACCGCGGCGGGAAGCTTTATGCGCCCTACGGATACGTGAATGCGGCCTTTTGCGATCCCATCGAGAAAAAGCCGTTCTTCCATGCCCTGCCCGGCGCGCGGGCCTTCAGCTTCGGGATGCTGGGCTGCGACCTGCACTGCGGGTATTGCCAGAACTGGGTATCTTCGCAGGCGCTGCGGGATTTCCGCTCTTCCCTGGATTTCGTGGAGGCGGAGCCGGCGGAACTCGTCCGTCTGGCCGTGCGTGACCGGGCCGCCGCCCTGGTCAGCACC
>JAIQFU010000193.1 GCA_020073115.1 Terriglobia bacterium | reverse complement strand
GGCGCCCAGCGGAACTGCTGCCGTGGCGAATCCTTCATCCGGTAGATCCGATAGAGCGGCATAGCCCTACATTGTAATCGACTTCGCAACCCGATTCGCGTCGCGCTCGCCCAATTCAATCCAGCGTTCGACGTTGTCACGGGACCACCGCACGGCGTCGCGGAGCGGTCCGAGCCGGATCGAAGGTTCGATCCGCACCACTTCCAGCGGGCCCTTGGGCCGGGGCGGCGGGAGGACGCGGCGCAGCGCGCGAAAGGGCAGGGTGGTGAGGACGTTGGCGGCGATGGCGCGGGTGGCGCCCATCTCTCCCGCCGCCCACAGGGGCAGCGCGCCCATCAGGCCGCCATCCACATATTTCCGGCCGCCGATACGCACGGGTGGAAAGCAGAGAGGGATGGAACAGGTGGCGGCCAGAAACTCCCAGGTGATCTCGGAATCCCGCACCAGGCGCGGCCGCAGCCGCGGAACCTCCACCACCGTAAGTCCAAACGGGATGCGGGGATGGTATCGCGCGAACAGTTCCCTGGCTTTTTGATGCAGGACATCGGGCCGTAGAATCCCGCTGCGGTGCAACCCGCGCCGCATGATGCCGGCCGTGGCCGGATCCATCCACGCCTCGGTGAGTTCCTCGATGGAACACCCGCCCGCGATGGCCCACCCATTCCAGGCGCCGGCCGACGCGCCGACGATAAAATCGGGCTGAAAACGCCCGCGCAGGGCTTTCCACACCCCGACTTCCCAGGCGGCGTACATCCCGCCCGCGGAGAGGACCAGCGCAGTGGCCACTATTTGATGGTAGCGCGAGGCCGGCGGCAGGCGCGCAGCCCCGGATCACTCGGCCAGCGCAAAGACTCTGACGATTTGCTCCGGAGTTGCGGAGAGAGACGCATGAACGGCTGCGCCGTCGCGCGTCACCTGGGCCGAATGCAGCAAGGCCGCGAGGTCGGGTGCGCGACCCGCGCCGGCCGCCGCGAGGGAGAAGAAGCCGCGCAGCGTCTCCTCGAAATTGCGCGCGGCTTCCGGGGAGCGGCCGACCGCCGCGGCTTCGAGTTCGATGGCCGGACCCAGCTGCAGCGCAATCGTTTCATATTCGGCCAGCCGGGACAGCCGGTTGAGATTGGCGGCGTTCCCGGAGAGCGGAAATGAGACGCCGCCGCGCGCGACCGCCCAGACAGGGCTCGTGGAAACCGCTGCCCCGCGGTCGAGGAGCCATTCCGCCCCGGTCCGCCCTACCCTATGTTGCGCCTTGGCCTTCTCCAGAGCGGCGGGCGAGCCGAAAACCGCGATGTCTTTACCCAGCAGCGCGCTTCCCACCGGCGCTTCAGGAAAGCGCCCGCGCGCGGCGGCGAGAATATCCCTTCCGTCGTAAGCCAACAGGAGGTAGGAGGCGTCGCGCAGCGGTTCGAGCAGTGCCGCAACCGCCGCGGGGAGTTTGGAGTAGAGGGCCGACGCGCGCAAGCGGTCGAGGTTGACGCCCGCGGCGGCCAACGTGTCGCCGGTGAGGCAGGAGGCGAGCGCCGGATCGACCGCGGCCGGCGCCGGCGCCTGCCGGCACCCCAGGGCGAGAACGCCCGCGAGCGCCGCGAGGCCGGCACACAGTATCCGAGCACGCGGCATGTCCCATGATCGCAGAGTGTGGCGGCGCGCCAAGAAATCGCCCGGCTCCTAGCGCGATCTAACGTCCCGACGCCGGCGCGGGGCAGCGCGGATGGGGGGCCGCCCGCGCTACTCCTTCCAGAACAGCTCGGCGTCGGAGCGGCGGACGTAGTTGGCATCCAGCGCCGCCGGATCGGCGGCTTCGCCGCGCAAGTATGCCGCCGCCGCCAGGCGCGCCACCGCGCCGGCCAGCGCGCGCGGCGCGGTCACCACCTCCGCACTCTCGAATCGCGTGCCGGCCAGCGCGGGGCGAAACGGGGCGAAGTCCGTAGAAACGAACTGCACACCGCCGGGGAGGCCTTGCAGCCACGCCGGAAAGCTCGCCACAAGTTCGCCGGAGACCAGCCGGCCCGCATCGTCATAGACCGCGCCGTAGACCTCGCCGCGCCGCGCGTCCAATACCGTGGCGCGCAACGGGGCCGTCCCAAAGCTGGCCACCGCCTGGAGATTGGAGACGGCGACGGCAGGCTTGCGCAAAGCTTCGGCCAGGCCCTTCACGCAGGCCAGACCGACGCGCACCCCGGTGAAAGAACCCGGGCCCGACGCGGCGGCGAAGCAATCCAACGCCCCCGGCTCCAGCCGATGCCGCTCCAAGAGACGCGCGATGCGGCCGAACAGGATGTGGCCGAAACCCGAAGGGGAATGCAGCGGAACCTCTTCGAGCACGTCCTCGCCCGCCGCCAGAGCCAGGCTGCCGAACTCGTGCGTGGCATCGACCGCAAGAGTCAGGGGGTGAGCTGGCATACCTTGTTCAGTTCGTAAACCTTACCCCTGGCGTTCATTCCGTAGAGTCGAACCAGCAGGGTGGCCGGCAGGGCTTTGGCCATGGATTCCGACGGCTGCATCGTGCCCTTGTCCCCCGTGCCGAGCACGCGGTATCCCTGCTGGTCGGAGGTCACCTCGCCTGTCCAAAGCCACGTCATGGATGCCGTGGCGCGCGTCTGCCGCGAGATTTTGGCCGAGTAGGGCGTGGGCTTGGAAATGGAAAGGTCGCCCGCCGGCTGCTCGACCTGGAACGGAACTTTGTCGGGGTTGGTCTCGATCTCCTGGATGGTGATGGGAAGCGCGCGGGAGCCTTCTTCGCTGTCGCGCGACTCGAACTTGTAGGACCGGGCCATGCTCTCGATGCGCCCCGGGCGGACCAGGCGCAAGACCCAGTCGTGCGATTTATCGGGCGGCTCGCCGGTGAAGTGGTCGCCATTGAAGTTCTTCTTCTGCTTGGTGGTCTCGCCGTCCGCCGGGTTCATCCAGAGCACTTCGTAGGCATGCTTTTCGACGATCAGTTCCACCGGGCCGGGCTTCTCCACGTAAGCCACGTAATCGGTATCTTCGAGCGCCAGGGCGCGCGCGCCATCCACGTCGAAATACGGCTCCATCTCCCAGTGACGCGTGCCGGAGAAGAAGTCGAACCATGCGGTCATGGCTTTTGCGCCGGGCGAGTTCGGGTCCTGCGCGCCGCCGGAATAAGTGGGGTACTGGCCGTCCATGGTGGCGTTCCAGAGGCGGCGGCGGAAAGCGGCGGGGTCATCGTCCCGCCCCATATCGGCGTTGATGAAGGGCACGGGGTAGAGTTGGTGCTCGACCGCGCCGACGCTGTCGCCAGCCCCCGGACCATAGGCGACGAAGTTCATCCAGCCGTCATCCAGCAGAGGCGCGGAAGTCACGCGCGCGCCCGAGGTGCGCGGGTGCTCGTACGGGTCCGCCTCTTTCAACACGCCGCCGATTTCCTTTAGCAACGCGCGGCTGTCGCGGTCGCTCTCGAATTCCTGAACGCCCTGCCAGGTAACGTTCATTGGGGCGTACCGCGCGGCCAGGTAGCGGACGAACCGGCGGCGCTGCTCCCACGTAGGGAAAAGACCGGTGAGAAAAGAGGGACGGGGGGCAAGGACGAGGTCGGCGACGATCCCCTTCTCATTCAGGTAGCGGATCCGTTCATCGGGGCGATTGAACCAGGCGGCGTTGGGGGCGTCCGCGGAGGAGTACGCTCCCTCGCCCATGATCACCGTGCGCACGTGATTAAACTTTTGCGCGGCCCGGGCGTCGGCCATGGCGTGGAAAGCAGCGTCGTCGAGCGACGCGAGGCGCGGCTCGTTGGCGCCCATCCACAGGTGCGGCAGGTTGCGCTCCGTGTACGCCCAATGGTGGACCTCAGCCGTCCGGATGAAACCCGGCGCGTCGGAGGCGGCCGCGGTGAATGCGCCTTCTTTATCGTTCCAATCGGGGATATTGCTGGTGACGTGGTACTGCCAGTCGCCGCCCTCCGTGGGCGAGAAACGGACGATCATGCGCTTTCCGCCATCCCAAAATCCGGGGATGGCGAGCGTGCGGAAACGCGGCGAGCGAAACTCGATTTTGAGCTCCGCCGTGGCGTATGGATTGGCGGTTTGGGCGGGAAGTTCGAACGCGATCTCGCAGGGGGTGTAAGCGGGCGTGTTGTCGCACGGCCTTTGCGCAAAGAGCGCCAAAGGCGCGAGCGCCAAGACGCACAGTCTGGCGCACATAGAACCAGTTTAGCGTGGCCTGGGCATTCCGCCCGCTATGCCGGCATGATTGCCGACACGGCGGGCGGAATGCCCACGCCAGAGGGAACGGCTATACCGGCTGCCTTCGTGTGCGGCCCAGCAACTCTTCGGCGCGGCGCAGGACGCGGTCTTCGGCTTCCTCGCGGGTGGCGCCCGTAGAACGGGCCAATGCAGCGCCTGGGGAGACGTTGTCGGCTTTCGCGTGCCACTCCGAACCGAGCCGGTAACTCGTCAGGTTTACCGGCCAACCCGCCGCTTCCACGCGCCGCTCGCGATATTCCTCCGCCTTCCGATCAGCCATATCAACCTCGCGCGCCACGGGCAGCGGCGCCTCTCTCGACGGGAGCGCCGACCAGGTTTCCCCACTCCGTCCAGGAGCCGTCGTAGTTCGTGACCTTGTCGAAGCCCAGGAGGTACTTCAGCACGAACCAACTGTGGCTGGAGCGCTCGCCGATACGGCAATAGGCGATCACCGGCCGCGAGCCGTCCACGCCTTCAGCGCCGTACAGATCCCGAAGCTCGTCGGCCGATTTGAACGTGCCATCGTCGTTGCACGCCTTGCTCCAGGGGATGCTGCGGGCGCCGGGGATGTGGCCGCCGCGCTGGCAGGTTTCGGGCAGTCCGGGAGGGGCCAGGATCTCGCCGGTGAACTCCTGCGGGCTGCGGACGTCCACCAGCGCCGCCCCCCGATGCGCGTAGGCTTCCTGCACCTGCGGCAGGAAAGCCCGCAGCGAAAGATCGGCCTGTGCGGCCCGGTAACTCGTGGGAGGGTAGCTGGGATTCTCCGTCGAAAGGTCGCGTCCCTCGGACAGCCATTTCTTGCGTCCACCGTTCATCAGGCGCACGTCGCGATGCCCGTAAATCTTGGCCTGCCAGAAGGCCCACGCGGCGAACCAGTTGTTGTTGTCGCCGTAAATGACCAGCGTGGCGTCCGGCTTGACGCCGGAGTTCGACATCAACGTCTCGAACTGCTCTTTCGACAGGATGTCGCGCCGCACGGTGTCGCAGAGTTGCGTGTTCCAGGCCCAGGCAATCGCGCCCGGTACGTGGCCTTCATCGTAGGCCTTGGTATCCACATCCACTTCGACCACCCTGACGGTGGGTTCCGACGCGCGCTGCGCGACCCAGTCTGTGCCGACCAGGACTTCCGGATGGGCGTAATCCATAGTTGTCACCTCAGACATAGGATGAATGAGGAGAGGGCTGGGATGCGCCTGTTGGGCCTCGCTTGATTTTGTCCAGCAGGGCGGCCATGGCGCGCACGCGCCCGGGGAACTGCGCCGCCAGATTGTTCTTTTCGCCGACATCCCGGCTGAGCCGGTAAAGCTGGGGCTGCGGATCGTTTCCAAGCTCCGTGTTGGTGTTGCGGTTGATCTTCTGCCCCTTGCCGGGCTCGATGTACTTCCAGTCGCCCTGAATCAGGGCCAGCGCCCCTGCATGCTCCACCACGTACGCCCGCCCGGATTTCGATTCCCCCAGGAAGGTCCGCAACTGGTTGAGGCTATCCGGGGCGTCGCCGCGCCCGAGCGGGGCTCCAGTCAGCGCGGCCAGCGATGCGAACAGGTCCACGTGGCTGGCGAGCGCCGGCGATACCGCGTCTTTGCGGACGCGCCGCGGCCAGCGCACCATCATCGGAACGCGCGTGCCGCCGTCGAAGTTGCTGTACTTGCCGCCGCGCAACGGGCCGGCGGGCTTGTGGTCCCCGAGTTTCTCCACGGCCATATCGCGATACCCATCGTCCACCACCGGCCCGTTGTCGCTGGAGAAGAGAACGAGGGTATTGGAGGCGAGCCCCAGGCGATCGAGAGTATCGAGAACGCGGCCGACGGACCAATCCAGCTCAGCGATGGCGTCGCCCCGCGGGCCCATGCCGCTCTTGCCCTCGAACCGCGGGTTCGGGAGCCTGGGCACGTGAATATCGTGCGTCGCAAAATAGAGGAAAAACGGGTTGGCGCGGCTGCCTTCGATGAAGGCCGTGGCTTTGGCGGCGAGGGTATCGGCGATGTCTTCGTCTACCCACCGCGCCGATTTTCCTCCGGCCATGTAGCCGATGCGGCTCACCCCGTTGACAATCGCCTGGTCGTGCCCGTGGCTGGGAAGCAGGCGCAGCAGTTCGGGGTGGTCTCGGCCGAGCGGTTCACCGCCCACGGGATTTTGGTAGCTGACCCGGATCGGATCGTTCGGGTCGAGCCCCGCCACCCGGTGATTTTCGACGAACACGCAGGGGACGCGGTCGCCGGTGGCGGGAATCAGGAAAGCGGAATCGAAGCCGATCTCGAGCGGTCCGGGTTTGATTTCGCCGTTCCAATCGAGATTGCCCTCGCCCAGTCCGAGGTGCCACTTGCCCACCGCGCCGGTCCGGTATCCGTGTCCGTGGAGCATGGAGGCCAGGGTCGCCCGCCCCGGCCGGATGAGGGCCGGCGCGTCGCCCGGGAGGATGGCGGTGTCCTTCCGGCGCCAGGCATATTCACCCGTGAGCAGGGTGTAGCGCGAGGGCGTACAGGTGGCCGAGGATGCGTGGGCGTTGGTGAAAAGGACGCCCCCGGCAGCGAGGCGGTCGAGGTTGGGGGTCGCCACGCGGCGTGCGCCGTAGCAGCCCAGGTCGCCGTAACCGACATCGTCGGAATAGATCAGGACGATATTGGGCTTCTCCGGCGCGCGCCCGAAAGCCCGGGATGCGGCCGCGCCGCCGAGGGTGGAGAGGAAGGCTCGACGATTCACGGGTACAGAGTAACAGGTGGACTGGTGGGGCAGGTCGGGGACCTCCCCACGAAGGCTACCCCGCGCGGGAAACCAGCACCGGGGCCGCCGCGGCGATGGCTGGGGAGACGCCGGAGAACTTCTCGAAGTTTTGATTGAAGCGGCCGGCCAGGTCGCGGGCAGCCCGGTCGTAAGCGCCCGGGTCCGACCACATCCCGCGCGCGTCCAGAAGCTGCGCCGGCACGCCGGGACAGGACTGCGGAACGGCCACCCGGAATGTGGAATCCGGGGCCGTGGGGGCGTCGGCCAATTTCCCGTGCAGAGCGGCGTGGAGCATGGCGCGGGTGTAGCGCAATTCCATGCGGTGGCCCACGCCGTAGGGGCCGCCGACCCACCCCGTGTTCACCAGCCAGCAGGCGGAACCGTGGCGGCGCAGTTTTTCCCCAAGGAGCGCGGCGTACTCGGCGGCGGGACGGGGCAGGAAGGGAGACCCGAAGCACGCGCTAAAAGTGGCTTGCGGCTCTTTTCCCAACCCCCGCTCGGTACCCGCGACTTTCGCGGTATAGCCGCTCAGGAAGTGGTACATCGCCTGTTCGGCGGTCAGCCGGGAGATGGGGGGTAGAACGCCGAAAGCGTCGGCGGTCAGCAGCACGACATTGCGCGGGTGCCCGCCCACGCTGGGGATCACCGCGTTATCGATGAAGCTCAAGGGGTAGGCGGCGCGCGTATTTTCGGTGATCTCGCCGGAATCGAAGTCGATCTCCCGCGTGCCCGCATCCATCGCCACATTCTCCAGCACGGCGCCGAAACGGATGGCGTTCCAGATCTGCGGCTCGCGCTCCGGAGAGAGGTGGATGCACTTGGCGTAGCAGCCCCCCTCGAAATTGAAGACGCCGCGTTCGCTCCAGCCGTGCTCGTCATCGCCAATGAGCCGGCGCGCGGGATCGGCGGAAAGGGTGGTCTTACCGGTTCCCGAGAGCCCGAAGAAAAGCGCGGCGTCGCCGTTCTTCCCCACGTTGGCGGCGCAGTGCATAGGGGCTACGCCATGCTCCGGCAGAAGGAAATTCATGATGGTGAACGCGGCCTTCTTCATCTCGCCGGCATAGCTCGTTCCGCAGATGAGCACCAGCCGCTGCTCGAAATTGATGCAGATGCAAGTTTCCGAGTTGGTCCCGTCCTCGGAGGGGTCCGTGTGGAACTCGGGCGCGAACAGGATGGTAAAGCCCCGTCCCTCCCCGGCGGCCGGAGAGCCGGGGCTGGCGGGGATGAACAACTGGCGGGCGAAGAGAGCGTGCCAGGCGTACTCCGTGACGACGCGAACGGGAATCGCGTATTCCGCGTCGGCTCCCACGAAGGCATCCTGCACGTAGGCGCCGCGGCCGCCCCAAAACGCCCGCATCCGCGCGTAGATGCGATTGAATTGGGCCGGAGAAAGGGGCTGGTTGACCGGTCCCCACTCCACCTTGGACTCGGTGGTCTTGTCGCGTACGATGTACTTGTCCCGCGGCGAGCGGCCGGTGAACTGCCCCGTGCGGACGGCGAGCGCCCCGCTCACTGTGAGACAACCCTCGCGCCGCCGGATGGCGTGCTCCACGAGTTGCGCCGCGTTCCAGTTCCGGTGAGCCCTCCTGATGGCGCCGGTCTCCCGTTCTTCCACAGCACGTCCGCCGGACAGGATTCCAGCGTGCGAATCGACAAACCATTCCCCAGCCAGCATCTTCCCTCGTCTTCTCTTCCGGACAGGCCGACCGGCCCGCCCCACAACATCCCCTTGCTAGATCGTAATATAGTGTCATGCAGCGGCTTTTGGGGGTATGTGGCTTAGCTCTCTTTTTGGGCAGCCTGCCGGCTCGGCCACAGGTCATCGAATTCGAATCGAACGGCCTGAAATATCAGACGCTTACGCGCTCGGGCGTGACCGTCATGTTCGCCCCCATGGGAACCCGGCTCAGGACGTACGCAATCGTCCAGGTGTCGGTGGCGAACGGCTCGCCGGGGCCCTACGTGATCCGGCCGGAGGACTTCAATTTCATCCGCAGCGACGGCATCTCCATCCGGGCGACGCCCGCGGCC
>JAIQFU010000192.1 GCA_020073115.1 Terriglobia bacterium | reverse complement strand
CACCAGAATGTCGCCGAGCGCGCGGTCCACGTCTCGGTGCGGCCCGTTCTCGATGGCCGCACCGCGCGCGCCACCACCAACCGCCTGGAGCGCGATGGCATCCGCGACGTGGTGGCGGAGGCTATCGCCATCACGCGCCTCACAGCGCCCGACCCGGATCTGCCGCCGCTGGCCAGGCGGGCCGAATACCGGCCCGTAGAGCGCTGGTTCGAAGCCACCGCCGAAGCCACGCCGGAGGAACGGGCTCTCGCCGTGGCGGAGGCCATCGGCGCCGTCAAGGGAGCGAGCCAGACCGCCGCCGGCATCTACTCCACCGGCGAGACGTTTTTCGCCCTGGGAAATTCGCGCGGCATTTCGGCCTTCTATCGCGACACGATGGCGCACTTTTCGATCACCGCGCTGGACGGCGACAGCTCCGGCTGGGCCAAAGCCGGCGCCTGCTATCACGGCGAACTGGACCCGGCGCAACTGGCGGCGTCCGCTTCGGCCAAGGCCACGGCTTCGCGCCATCCCCGCGAGCTTCCGGCCGGCCGGTATACCGTGATCCTGGAACCGGCCGCCGCCTTGGACCTCACCGGGCAGATGTTCGGCGATTTCAGCGCGACGGCCATCCGCGACGGCCGCAGTTTCCTGAACGACCGGATCGGGCAAAAGGTGTTCGGAGGGAACATCGATATTTACGATGACGCCTATCATCCGCTGCAGGCCGGCCCGCCATTCGATGGCGAAGGCGTCCCGCGGCAGAGGTTGGCGCTGGTGGAAAGCGGCGTCGTGCGCGAGATCGCCTACTGCCGGCAGGCCGCGGCGCTGGCGGGCGTGGAACCCACGGGTCACGGGTTTCCGCTGCCCAACGAGTTCGGCGAGGCTCCGGCCAACATCGTGGTCCTGGGCGGCGAATCGTCCGTCGAGGAGATGGTGGCGTCCACCGAGCGCGGCGTCCTGGTGACGCGCTTCTGGTACATCCGCGAGGTCGATCCTTACGAGAAGATCTTCACCGGCATGACTCGTGACGGCACGTTCCTGGTGGAAGACGGCCGCATCGCCGCCGGCCTGCGCAATTTCCGCTTCAACCAGGGCCTGATCGAGATGCTGAACAACGTGGAAGCGCTCGGCCGGCCGGTCCGCGCCTCCGGGGAAGAGGCGGGAGATATGGTTGTGCCCGCGATGAAAGTGCGGGAATTCAACTTCACGGAAGTGACCAGGTTCTGAACAGGCCTTCTCTACCGCAAGCCGTCCACCAACATCAGATCGGTCACCGCAAAATCCGCCTGGGCGTATGCCAGAAACCGGCCGTCGGGCGAGACCGCCACGCCGTACCGCAACGGATTCACCGGGATCGGAAGCCGCTCCGTCCTGCCGTCCGCAAACCGGAAGAACCGCAGATACGGGCCGTCGGGGTCGTTTCCCGCGCGATAATACTTGAACCCGATACCCGAAGCGCTCACGCTAAAGGCGTCGACGTACTGCAGCACGCTCTCTTCTTGGCCGCCTGCGAGCGGAAGGCGGAACAGGTGGTTCTCGCCGGCGGAGCTGAGGTCCCACAGGTAATACAGGAAGCGGCCGTCCGGTGAGACCGCCGGAACGCGGCCGCCGCGGGAAGTCACCTGCACGGCTTCGCCTCCCTCCGCAGCGACTTTCCAGATCTGGACGCCCGCCCGGTCCGAACTGAAATAGAGGGCCCGGCCATCCGGAGACCACGCCAGATATCCACAGCGATGCGATCCAGCCACGCGGCGTGGCGCCTGGCCGGGGCTGTCGATGAGATAGATCGACGAGCCGTCGTCCCCTGGCGCGGTGAAAGCAATGCGCCGGCTGTCGGGCGACCAGCGCGGCGCCCCCAGGCTCGGCTGCTTGAGAAAAGTCCACTGTTGCGGGTTCCTGCCATCCGCCCCGGAAGCCCAGACCTCCACCTCCCCGGTTCGATCGGAGAGGAAGGCGATTCGAGTCCCGTCGGGTGAATAATCGGGCTCGTAGCTCCAGTGGGCGGAACGAGCCAGTTCCACCGGGGGGCCCCCCGAGTCCAGCGGCAGCCGCCAGAGGTTCACGGATTCGTAGTGTTGCGTGTAGACCAAGCGAACGCGGCCGTCAGCCATCCTCGCGGTCGAAGGGTGCCAGCCATAAGTCAGGTTGGGGAGTCGCTCTGCCCCCGCCGGGCCCGCCACGGCGATTCTCGCCAGGTGCGGCCCCTGCATGCCGCCGGTGGAAAAAATCAGCCGGCGGCCGTCAGGCATCCAGGCCGGACTCGCGTTCCAGGCCGATCCGGTATCGAGCCTGCGGACTTCGCCGTCCGGCATCAGGTCCTGTGAGAGCGGAAGCACGCATAGCTCGGACCGGCCCCAGGAAAGGCGGCGGCTGAACGCGAGCATCTTCCGGTCGGGTGAAATTGCCGGGCCGGTGTCTCCCATCGCGGTTGCGGGAGGCGACGTGATGGCCTGCGGCTCGCCGGCCATCGCGTCGATCCGCAGCAGACGGTCATTGTTGTGCGGCCCGTACCGCCCTACGGCGATGAGCCACTGGCCGCCGGGCGCCCAAGCGAGGAAGCGGCCGGGACGTCCCCACTCCGGCCACAGCCCGGTGGCGATTTCCGCGACCGTCTTTTCCACGCCTCCGCGCCGCGGCACGACCACTATGGCCGCTTTTGTCGCGGCTGTCTGACGCAGAAAAGCGAGGGAGAGGCCGTCGGGAGACCAGGCGGGGCTGTACTCGTCTGCGGGACCGCTGGTAAGCCGCAGGCGTGGCGCTCCAGCCTGCGCACCCTGCACATAGATGTCGAAGTGATCTCCGCTCTCGCCGTCCCAGGCATACGCGACCTCTCTTCCATCCGGAGACAACGCGCCTTCCAGTTCCCTGCCGGGATGAGTGGTCAGGGGAACCGGCGTCGCCACGGGAGGAGGCCGAGATCGCAGCGAGACCGCGATCCATGCAGCCGCCGCGACGACGGCGAACGAGCAGACGGTGAACGCCCCGAAGACGGCCATTCGGCGCCGGCCATGGCTGGCCGCCGCCGTTTCGGGTTTCTCCGCCGCGCGGTCGGTGCGGCTGGCCGTCCAGGCGTCGAGTTCCTCGATCTCGGCGAAAACAGAGCCGGAGTGGCTGTGCTGCAACCGGTGGACCGGAAGGCCCTCACTCTTCTCCCAACGGCGAACGGTACGCTCGTCGCGCGCGAGGTAAGAAGCGATTTCCTTCCAGCAACGCAGGCGGCCGGAGGAAGCCCGACCCGCGGGCGAAAGCGGTCGCGGAAATCTTCCGCCGCCACTCATGACCGTGCTGCCCCTCACAAATTCTAGCCCTCGGCGCGGCGGGGAGCAAGGAGGAGCGGACATTTGCGGACATTCGCGGACACTCCCGGGCATTTCCGGGCAAAAGCGGGCAAGCCATTGAAAATACGACCCCTCAGCCCTATAGTCAACCCGGAAGCAACGTAAACCATCCTGCGATGGGGCCGCGGACCCGTGGAAGACGCGCTGGGGTCGTCGTTCCGGCGCTGCAACCGATTCGAAGGAGTGAACTATGATCCGCCGGGTTTTGTTTCTTTTGGCGGTGGTCGCGACCGCCGCGGCGTTGCCCTGTTTCGCTCAGGGCGTGACGCCTCTCAACTACAATCCCTATTACATCGATTCCCGCTGCGAATTCAACCCCGCGACGCCCATCAACACGAGCGCAGCGCACATCTGCACCAGCCAGACCAGCAAGGAGACCTGCGAGGGGTACAACTTCTGCTGGTGGCGTGACACCACCAACCAGAACGTCATCTCGCAGCACACCGCGGATCAGTTCACCGACTCTGTCGTGGCGCTTTACACCAGTCCGACGCTCAACGTCTACGTCTACTTGACGCCGTATTCGTCGAACGTCGTCCTCGTGACGACAGCAATGTCGTACATGATCGTAAACCCCGGGGGCAGCGCCAATGAAGCCACTTCCATAAAGAGCAAGCTCGGCCCCTACATTGCCGGCAAGATTCTCCGGCCCTTGATCACGGTCGATGCCTACCCGCAATCCATTTGGGGTTCGAGCGTGTGGACGCACAACTCGCCCTCAGCCGTGGTTTATGCGAGTGGCCTGTTCGACGACGCCCTCCAGGAGCAGTTCTTCGTCGAGACTGAATTCACGCAACGGAACCAACGCACGTACGGGACGTTCCTGCCCTGGGGGTCGGATGCGTTCCTCGGCCTGGGCTCGGGGAAGGAAGATCGCGCAGTGCCGCCGCAGAGTTTTACGTATCCTCTCGTGCGCATCTATACGAAGACCGATATCTCCCTTGACGGTAACACGATCAGCCTGATCCCGACGGACGCGGTGATGAACGGCAGCCTCATGGTCAACCTGCCCGGACCGCATATCCTAATCGTCGGAAACTCCGGGACCTACCTCTCAGACGCGGGGTCCATCGTTCGCCCCAATACCAACGTCACCGCATGGATCGACAACCTGGACTACATGCGGACGGTTGGAGCAAGCATTCTTGTTCCGGTGCACGGGAAGCCGGTGATCGGCGCCTCAGAAGTTCTGTCGGCTATCCTGACCCAACGGGATTCCCTTCAATACATCCGCGACCAGACCGTCATCAAGATCAATCAGCACATACCGCTGGACGATATCGCGGCGACGATGGTTTTCCCGGAGTCGTTGGCAAACAGTCCATACGCCAGGGAATTCACCAGCAGGATATCCGCGATCGTGCGCAATGTCTACCAGCACTATATGGGCTGGTTCAACGGCGACCCGGCGAGTCTGTACGCCATGGACACCACCAACCGGGCCAGGCGGTTGATCGCGCTCGCGGGCAACGACAACAAGGCTCTGCAATACGCCCAGAAATGCATCACCGAACATACCCTCGATGGCGCGCAGAATGCTCTCGAGGTGGCCGGCGCTCTTGTCAAGGTCAGCCCGAGTGAAGAAGCCAGGGCGATCTATATCCAGGCGCTGAAGATGCTTGCTTTGTCGGAGAAGAGCGCTCACTACCGCAACTACTACCTGTCGGCCATCCTGGAGATGCAGTAGCTAACCCGGGGCCGTTCCGGAGGAGGAAATGAAAACGAAACACGTTCTGGCGGTAGCGACGTTGATCGCCGCCGCCATGCTGGCGGCGCCGGCCGCCGCTCAATACCTTTTGCCGTCTCACTGCGCCTTCAACGATGGCGCAGCGGCCGGGGACCCGGCCGCCAACGGCAACGCTCGCAACTGCTACCTCTCGACGACCAAAGAGTCTTGCGAGGCTCACTGGTACTGCTGGTGGCGCGACACAACCGCCCAGAACGCTTTGGCGCAACACACAACCGATCAGTTCCTGACCACCGTCTTTGAGCCTTACTCCAGCTCGAGCTTAAAGGTGCTGCTGTACTCCACGGCCAAGCCAACGAACGTGGTCGCGCTAGTGGGAGCCACCCAGTTCTATGTGGTGGGTATGGGAGGCGGAAGAGATGAGGCGACCGCCGCCAGGATGTTGCTCCAGGCTTTTTACTCGGGCATCTCGGACAAGCGTTTGATGGGTCTCTTCCTGCCTAATGTGTACCCCGAAACGAAATGGGGCGACTCCTATTGGATAAGCGCTTTTCGGACGAATCCACCCGCGCCGGTGTTTGCGAATGCGGGATTCTTCGCGGCGGAGGACCGCCTGTCTCAAGTCGGGCCGGCAATGGCGCGCCGCGAGCCTTATGCCTACGGATATCACCTCACATGGGGGGCGGACAGTTTCCTCGGCTTGGGGTGGGGGAGATGGTGGAACTTCCACACGTCGGATAACCCCGCATCTTACACACTCCCTACCGTTACGATATCGGAGGACACGACCATCTACCTTGGAGGAAGCGTCCCGGTCATGCTGAAGCCTGGGAACAGCGTGGATGCCGAACTGATAGTTTGGCTGCCCGATCAGAAAATCGCGATTGTCCCGAGCATGGGCAGGTACTTTGCCCATGAAGCTTCCATCGTTCGGCCAAGCGCCAGCATCGACGATCAGATCAGCAGGCTCGACACGATCCGATCTTTGGGCGCGGAAATCCTCATCCCGCTCGACTCGATGTACATCGCCGGCGCGGAGGCGGTTTCCGCCGCGCTAACGGCCCAATACGACGCCTTGAAGTACGTGCGCGACACGACGATCGATCAAGCCAATTCGGGTACGGCGCTCGACGATATTGTGAACACGTTGCAGTTACCAGCCAATCTGGCCGTCAGCCCATTCAACCAGCAACTCGTCGCCAGAGTTCCCGACGCGGTGCGCGCAACCTACCACGAATACCTGGGCTGGTTTAACGACGACCCGGCTCGACTGGCGACGCTGAGCACGCTGGAACGGGCCACCCGGATGATCGCGTTCGGTGGCGGTGAAGGGCCGGTCCTCAGGTACGCCAAGGACCTCCTGACCGAGCACACGCGCAACGGCGCTGTGATGGCGATCGATGTCCTCGGTATGCTCCGGCTGGTCAGTCCGAGCACGACCGCCGATGCCTATTATGTCCAGGCGCTCAAGATGCTGGCCTTCATGGAGACCAGCGCGGAGCGCCGCAACTGTTACCTGACTAAGGCCTATGAGGTGCTCACTGGCGGCCTGCCGGTTCCTCCGGCAGTCTCTCTGAACGACCCCGATCAGTGACTCTGCCGCGGCGGATGCGGGTGAAGCAGGGCCGGACCCATCGCTGGCCCTACTTCACTCCCGACATCAGCCGCACCGTGGGCTTCACCAGCACGATCAGCACAACCGTCGCGGCGAAAGCTACGCCCGCCACGACGCCGAACAGCGTGGGCAGCGAGACGGATTCGTACAGCGACGCCACGCGGCCGCCGAGATAATCGCCGATGCCGATGGAGACGAACCAGAGGCCCATCATCATTCCGGCCAGGCGCGCGGGCGCGAGCTTGGTCATGGCGCTGAGACCTACGGGGCTCAGGCAGAGCTCGCCGATGGTGTGGCAGAAATAGGTGCCCACCAGCCAGCCCGAGGAAACCAGCGCGCCTTTCATCGCTGCCGAAGCGGGCGGTATGAGAATGGCGAACCCCAGACCGGCGAACAACAGTCCCGCTGCGAACTTGGCCGGGCTGGAGGGTTCGCGCCCGCGCAGCGCCACCCACAGCCAGGCGAAGACCGGGGCCAGGGTGATGATGAAAAACGGCTGCACGAACTGAAACCAGCTCGCGGGAAAGAGGAATCCAAGGATGTTGCGGTTGGTGTTCCGCTCCGCGAACAGGTTGAGGGAGGACCCCGCCTGTTCGAACGCGGACCAGAACACCGCCGCCGCCAGGAACAGCACCAGGATCGCCGCCGAGCGTTTTCGCTCCACGGCCGACCATTCGTTCCCCAGCAGCAGCCAGGAAAAGACCGCCACCGTGATGATCACCAGAACCACGCCCAGGGCGTTCGAGATGATCTGGGCCGTGATCTCCACCGCCCCGGAATACGCCAGGCCGGCGGCCGCCGCGAAAACGGCAAGGGCGCCCAGGGCCGCTACGGCCGCCCGGCGTTTCTGGCGCTGCGCCTGTTCCGGGCTCCCGGCCCCCGCGGGGTGAAGCCCGGCCTCGCCGAAATATTTCCAGCCCAGCACGTATTGGATCAGCCCGGCCACCATCCCCACGCCCGCCAGCCCAAACCCCAGCCGCCAGGAGATCCTTTCCCCCACCCAACCGCAGGCCAGCGGAGAGAGCAGGGCGCCGATGTTGATCCCCATGTAGAAGATCGAGAACCCCGAGTCGCGCCGCCGGTCGCCCTGCTGATACAACTGCCCGACGATGGTGCTGACATTGGGCTTCAGCAACCCCGTGCCGAGGACGAGGATGACCAGTCCCAGGTAGAAGAATCCCGTTCCCGGCCCCATCAGGCAGAACTGCCCGGCGGCGATCAGGATTCCGCCGATCAACACCGCCCGGCGCTGGCCGGTGATGCGGTCCGCCACCCACCCTCCCGGCAGGCTGAGCAGATAGACCATGGCCGTGTAGAGGCCGTACACGGCGCCGGCTTTGGGCACGGAAAAGCCCAATCCCCCGTTCGCCGGGCCGGCCGTCATGAAGAGAATGAGCAGGGCGCGCATGCCGTAATAGCTGAAGCGCTCCCACATCTCGGTGAAAAAGAGGGTGGCCAGCCCGCGCGGGTGGCCGAAGAAGGAATGATCGGACTGCGGGGTTTCCATTAAGAGGATGGTAACCGAGTACCGCCGGCGGCCGGTTTTGGCCACCGGTGATTTTCGAAAGAACCGGTGGCGAAAAACGACCACCGGCGGTACTCAATACTTCTGCAGCTCTTCCACGAGCGCCGCCAGACCCTTTCTCTTGTACAAGTCCATCAGGCGTTGCTCTTCGGCGGAAGGGGCCAGCAGGCGGCGGAGAGAGTTCCCCTCCAGGTCCTCCTGGTTCGGCACCCAGACCTTGCCGTCGGCGAATTCCACCATGCTGACGAAGCCCGTCATGCGCTGGACATCCACCGGCCGGCCGCCGCGCGAGAAGCGCAGCGCGGTATCCTGCAAGACCTTCGCCGTCTTACCGGGCGGGAGATAGAGTTCCGGGTCGGAGGCCGGCAGGGATGCGGCCATGTACTGCTGTCCGCTGCGGTCGCTCACCAGCCAGCCCAACTCCACGTACTTCACTGGGGAACCGGATGCGTTCCGCACCTCAACCCGCGGCGCGCGAATTTCGTTGCCCGTCACCTGCGCCCACCCGTTGCGGGGCTGCACGGGCGCATCGGGAAAGCGGAGAAAAGCGAACTGCTCGTTTCCTTGCCTGCATCCGGCTGACCCGAGAATATCAATGCGCGGCCCTTGGCGAGATAGGCACTTACGTCATTCGGATTGGCGGCAAGCGCGCGCTCAATCAATGCGAGCGCCTCGGCATAGCTGGCTCGGCACATTGCCGCCCAGCGTCACTTCCTGCGCGGCCGCGAGCAGGGTGAGGCCGCGGATCTCGTTTCTGCCTACGTTGCGCAGTTCCAGCGATACGTCGAGGTCGATCACGATGGCCGCGCCGCGCGCCTGGGCCCGCGACTGGTTCGTGATGGTCGAAGCCGCCAATACCGGCGAATCGTTGGGAAACTTGATGCTGATCGACCCGTTTGGCAGAGGAAAATCCTGGGCCAGCAGGCTCGCCGCGCTCAGGAGACCCAGAAATACCAACGGTCCTCGCGCTTTAGTCCGCATAAACATTCGCCACCGTCACATAGCCCGTTTGGGGATCCACATAGCGGGATCCGATCGAACCCTGGGCGCTTGGCATATAAGTAACGCTCTTCTCGTTCCCCGCCGGAACGCCGTGCAGCAGGCGGAGCGTCTCGCCGCCCTCCCGCACCTGAATGCCGCCATCCAGAGAGCGCACTTCCACACTGGCCGCGCTCACCGTGATGGGCGCGGGGCGCTGCAATACGAGCCCGGTAACCAACAACGCGATGACGCTGGCGAACGCCACCACGGCGCGCATGCCGGCCAGCGCGGGCCGGTTCAGCCACGGCCGCGGGCCCTCGCGGACGCACTCGCCGGCCGCCAGCCCCAGCCGGATATTGGCTTTCATCTCCGCCGCCAGCCGGTTCCACGGAACCTCCGGAGTCTCGGCCAGTTCCGGAAGGATCTCGCGCAAGCTGTCGAAGGCCGCCAACTCGTCCTGGCAACGCGGGCACTTCGCGAGGTGGCGCTCCGTTCTCCAGCGGGCGATCAGCCCCAGGTCGCCCCCTGCGTGCAGCGCCAATGTCGCGTCATTCGGGTGCTTCATACTTACCGCTTTCTATTTTCCACGTACCGGCGGAACTTGGCGCGGGCGTTCGCGATGTGCGACCGCACGGTGGCCTTGGAACAATCCAACCGCCGGGCCACTTCCTCCGCCGGCAGTCCTTCCACGTCGCGCAACAGCAGCGCCGCGCGCTCGCGCGGCGTCAGAAGGCGCAGACCATCGTTCAAATACTCCCGATGCTCCGACCGCAGGAGCGCCTGTTCCGGACTCTCCGTCTGACTCTCCGGAGCTTCGTCGATCTCGCAAAAACTGGCCCGGCTGCTGCGTCGTAGAAAATCGATCGCCGTGTTGGTGGCGATCCGCGACAACCAGTGCGCGGCCTTCTGCTCGTCTTTGAGCTGCTCCTGATGCTGGAGAGCCTTGATGAAGGCCTCCTGGGTTAGATCCTGCGCATCTGCGACATTCCCCACAATTCGGTAGACCTGTACGAAAATACGCCGTAAGTGCTCTGAAACAAAACGATTCTGCCGTTCCAGGAGCTCTAGACCGGGCTCGATGACTTCGCTCATTTGCCTGCAAGCAGTTTCCACAGGTCCTAATGAGATGACGCTGGAACCCGGGAAACGTGGAATATATTAGCAGAGGAGGCTCTGCCGTACGCCTATTCTATCGCGCGGCATACCGGGAGCCGGGGAACAGGGGTCGGGGGCCAGGGAATGCGGCGCCGGGGATCCCCCGGCCAGATCATCCTACAATCGGCGATTCCGGAGCCATTCCCGGACGGTAGCCGGGCATCATCCCCCGTCTGCGGCAACAGATCTCTCTCGTGGCACCACCTCTGGGTGCTGGATTCCGCCGCCAATTGTGAGTAAGCTATGTCTATGAGACCAGTCGCCGTCATCGGAGCGGGGAAAACTCCGTTTGGCGCGTTCGCCGATCGCGACCTCCGGTCACTGGCGGTCGAGGCGGGCGAGAAATGCCTGCGGAACGCCAACCTCGCCCCGGGGCAGATCGAGTCTTTCTTCCTGGGCAATTTCGCGGGTCCGTCGTTCGTAGGACAAAACCACCTGGCGCCGTATGTCTCGGCGGCGCTGGGGATCCAGGGAGTCCCGTCCACTCGCGTGGAGGCGGCCTGCGCTTCGAGCGGGTCGGCGCTTTTCCACGCCTGGGCGGAAGTTGCGGCCGGGGTCTACGATGTGGTGATGGTGGTGGGGGTGGAGAAGATGACCTCCCAGCCCACTCCCAGGGTGAGCGAGATCCTGGCCGCGGCGGGCGATTGCGGCGGCGAGATGCGCGCCGGCAACACGTTTGCGTCTCTTTTCGCCATGATCGCCCGCCGCCACATGCACGATTTCGGCACGACGCGCGAACACATGGCGGCGGTCGCCGTGAAAAACCACGCCAACGGCGCGCTCAACCCCGATGCCCACATGCGGAAGGTGATCACCATGGAGCAGGCGCTGGCCGGCAAACCGGTGGCGGATCCGTTGACGGTCTACGATTGCTCGCTGATCAGCGACGGCGCCGCGGCGGTCATCCTGGCCCCCCTGGAGCGGGCCGCCGAGTTCACCGGAAAACCGGTGCGCGTGCTGGGGATTTCCCAGGCGTCGGACCAGGTGGCCCTCGACCAGAAGGAAGACATCACCACGTTTCCGGCGGTGCGCCGCGCGGCGGAGAAGGCCTACCGCATGGCGGGCGTGACCCCCGCGGATATCCAGTTCGCCGAACTGCACGATTGCTTCACCATCGCCGAGATCATCGCCACCGAGGACCTCGGATTCGCGAAGCGCGGGGAGGGCGGCCCGTACGCATTTGCCGGCTGCACCGCGCGCTCGGGCGACCGCCCCGTGAACACCAGCGGCGGCCTCAAGTCGAAAGGCCACCCCGTGGGGGCTACCGGCGTGGCGCAGATCTGCGACCTGGTTCTGCAGATTCGCGGCGAGGCGGGCGAGAGGCAGATCCCGCGCCATGCGCTGGGACTGGCCGAGAACCTCGGCGGCTCCGGCGCCACTTGCGTGGTCACCATTCTGGGAAGCATATGAGAAGCGGCTCCATCTATACTGAAACCGTCATCTACTCCGCCCCCGAGGCGTTCACCAAGGACGCCCCCTACCAGACCGCGATCGTCAGCCTGGATGCCGGAGGCCGGCTCACGGGGCGGATCCTGGGCGAGCGGGTATCGATCGGGGACCGCGTGATTGAAGTGGAGGAGAAGGGCGGCGTCCCATTCTTCCGGAAAGTACAGGAACCATGAAACTCGCAGAATCCATGAGCCGGATCGGCGTCGAAACGGCTTTCGACGTCCTGGTAAAGGCCCGCGCCCTGGAGGCGCAGGGCAAGAGCGTCGTTCACCTGGAGATCGGCGAGCCCGACTTCTCCACACCCGCGCACATCGTGGAGGCGGCCAAGAAGGCGCTCGATGAGGGCTGGACGCACTACGGCCCGACGCAGGGGCTTCCGGACTTGCGCGAGGTCATCGCGGACTACGTTTCGCGCACGCGCGGCATTCGCGTAGGGCCGGAACTGGTTTCCGTCGTTCCCGGCGGCAAGCCGATTATCTTCTTCCCCATCCTGGCGCTCATTGAACCGGGCGACGAGGTGATCTACCCCAATCCAGGGTTCCCCATTTACGAATCGATGATTCGCTTCGCCGGCGGGACTCCCGTGCCCATGCCGCTCGAAGAGAGCCGCGGGTTTTCGTTCGACCTGAACCTGTTCCGCGACCGGTTGACCGACCGCACCAAGCTCATCATTCTGAACTCGCCGCAGAATCCGACCGGCGGAGTCATTCCCCGCCGCGATCTCGCGGAGATCGCAGGCATGCTGCGCGACCGCGACGTGATGGTTTTGAGCGACGAGATCTATTCCCGGATCTACTACGGGGACGAGCCGCCGGCCTCCATCGCGAGCTTCCCGGGCATGCTGGAGAAGACCATCATTCTGGACGGCTTCTCGAAAACCTACGCCATGACCGGCTGGCGCATGGGTTACGGCGTCATGCCCCGGTTCCTGGTGGAGGCGGTCACCAAGCTGATGGTGAATTCCAACTCCTGCACCGCGAGTTTCAGCCAGCGGGCGGGGATCGCGGCCCTCACCGGGCCGCAGGACGAGGTGGAGCGGATGGTGGCTGAGTTCCGCCGGCGCCGCGATGCCATCTGCCGCGGCCTCAATGAGATTCCCGGGTTCCGTTGCGCTCTGCCGGGCGGCGCGTTCTACGCCTTCGCCAACGTGACGGAAACCGGAATGGATTCCAAGGAGATCGCCGATTTCCTGCTGTACGAGGCGGGCGTCTCCTGTCTGGACGGCCGTTGCTTCGGCGAGTACGGCAAAGGCTACGTGCGCTTCAGCTACGCCAATTCGATGCCCAACCTGCTGGAAGCCATCGAACGGATCAAGCGCGTTTCGCCGCGATGGGCGCCGGTAGGGGCAGTGCGGTAACGTTCGGAACTGATGTCCAATCGCTCGCACCGCAACTCCGGCCACATCGCCATGAACCGGCTCAAAAAGGCCGGTGTGGATCATTCCTCCCGAAACGGCATCAGTACGGCGCCGCCGCCCGAAACGGTTCACGCCGTGCTCGTGCGGGATTGCGTGGACCTCTTGCGCATGTTGCCGGATGAATCGGTTCAACTGATCATTTGCGACCCGCCCTACAACATTCAGGTTGCCGGCTGGGATGACGTGCGGGACTACCGCGGATGGGCTGCCATCTGGCTGAGAGAAGCCGAGCGGGTGCTGGCGGATACCGGCAATATCGCCATTTTCGGCGGGCTGCAGTACCAGGCCGAGGCCGGCTCCGGCGACCTGCTGGCCATCCTGGCCCACATGCGCGAATCGAGCCGCATGCGCCTGGCGAACCTGGTCGTCTGGAACTACGCCAGCGCCCACCGCTTCTTCGCCAACCGCCACGAAGAGATCGCCTGGTTCGGCAAGACGGCCAGGTACTACTTCGATCTCGACGCCGTGCGCGAACCCTACGACGACAAGACGAAACAGGCTTACCGCCGCGACAAGCGCCTGCGCCCCGAGAGCATCGAAAAGGGAAAGAACCCGACCAACGTGTGGCGTATCCCGCGGCTGAACGGGAACTCACAGGAGCGCGTGGGTCATCCCACTCAGAAACCCCGGGAAGTGGTCCGGCGGCTCGTGCGGGCGCTGTCCTATCCGGGTTCGGTCGTGCTGGATTTCTTTGCCGGCAGCGGCGTCACCACGCGCGTGGCCATCGAAGAGGGCCGGCACAGCATCGCGGGGGATCTTGATCCGGCGATGCCGGCGTGGCTCGAACGGCAACTGCAGGGCCTGAGCGGCAGGGAGTATCGCCTGTTGGACGCGCGGCGATTGCGGGAGCACCCCGCGCTTACCGCGGCAGTCTGAGATCTCGCGTGATTTTCTCGGCTTCCCGCACCTCGATGGCTTCCCCCGGTGTCGCGTAAAAGGGCAGGGTCCGGTTCTTCCGTAGCGCGTCGTAGTCTTCCGTGTCGAAGATGAAAACCCTGTACTTCCCCGGCGCAAGCCCGCGGAGAGAGTAGCCGCCATCGGCGCCGGTCTCGACGCTGCGAAACAGGTCGAACTCCAGGGGATCGTCACCCACCAGCCCCACCGACATTCCCGCCACGGGCCCTTTTTCGTTCCGAACCACGCCCGCGATCTGCGCGCCCTGGGTGCTAACTTTGACCGAGATCGGCTCGCCGGGCCCGTATCGCAGGTCCACAGTCCGGTTGGCCATCTCGACCGCTCCCTGACGGACGGATTTCACATACGCGTCCGCGGGCGCCCCGGCCAGCTCAACGCGGTAGCGGCCGGGGCTTGTTTTGGATATGCGAAACGTCCCGTTCTCCGCCATCCGGCCCTCCGCCGAATGCCCCCAATTGGTGAAGGCCTGGAGCCGCAACCCGGCCGCCAGGGGGTCGCCGGAGGATGGGGCCTGGCCGTCCCAATCGACCCGGCCGGAGACATCGAACGGCAGCATCACCGGCAAATCGAAATTATCGATGTTGGCGTCGCCCATGTCGAATTCCATCAGAGCGCTCTCCCACTCGCGTCCATTGAGATCTTCGCAGCTCACGTAAAGAGCCGATCGCCCGCTGGGCAGCCGCCACAAGGCGAACTTCGGCCCGTTGAATTGGCCCGTGGAAGCGAACCTCACATCCGTACGCTCCATGTAATAATCCCGGGCGCCCTCGGGCGCGTTCGTCACCTTTCCGCTGAGCCGCACCACCGGCGCGCGTGCCAGCCGGATCTCGATTCCACCGGTTTCGGCGCCCGCGCGCGCCTCCACCACGGCCCCTTCCTGTTCCGAACGCGCGCCGGGGTAGTACGTGACGCCGTAGTTCTCGTCCTGCGATCCGTCGGTCCGGAGTTCCTGGTCGCGGCCGCCGTTCCCCGGCAGCGCCCTGACGAGGTATTGGCCGGCCGGCAAGCCGCCGAGCCGGAACTCGCCACGCGCATTGGTCCGGTGCTCGGAGCGCGCGCCGCCGCGGACCGCCTCCACCTGAACGCTCTCCACCGGGTCGCCGTTGCCGTCCACCACGCGCCCGGCGATCACGGCGTGCGGCGCTAACTTGAGCTCGATGTCCCTGACGGCGTCGCCCGGCGCGACCTTCACGTCCACCGGCGCGCCGCTTGCCACGTATCCCTGCCGGTTCGCTTTTGCCCGATAGTTTCCCGGGTCGATCGGGCCGATCGCGAACTTCCCTTCCGCCGTCGTGATGGCGCCGAACACTTTGGCCTTTCGATTCCCGGGGACATCGAAGGTCACGTGCGCCTGGGGCAGCGGTTCTCCAGTCAGGGCGTTCATCACCACGCCCTCTACGCGTGAAGGCTTGGCCTCCTCACGCGCGGGGGCCTGCGCGGCGGCCACAGCGGCCATACCCAGCAGGAGCAGAACTGCGCGCCTATTGCTTCCTGCCATCGCCGGCTCCTTTCGCGATCGGCTTCAAGTCCTTCGTGATCCGGTCGCCTTCCTTCAGTTCGATGGTCTCGGCTTGCGCCAGCGCTTCTTCTTTGGACACGGAGGTTGTGACGCCCCGCGCGAAGAGGCGGTATTTTCCCGGCGCGAGGTCAGCGAAGCTGTACGTTCCGTCCGAGGCGGCCTGGGCGTTCTGCTCCAATTCCAGCTTCTCGTCGCCTTCCGGCGCGAGAAACGCCATGGTGAGAGCGGCGGGCCGTCCCGCGTCGTCCGTCACCCGGCCCGACACCCGCGCGGCGCCTTTGCCTGCCGCGATTTTGAGCTGTGCGGTTCCCGCGCCGGCTCTCAGATCCAGAACCCCGAGCGCCGCTGCGGCGCCGTCCAGCAGCACGGTCTTTACATAGCCTCCTTGCGGCAAGGGCGCGACGGCGACGCGGTAGCGGCCGGGCGCGACACCCTTGATCTCGAACACGCCGTCGCGGCCCGTTCGCCCCGTGTAGGATCGGCCCATGATCCGGCTCAGCGGCTCCAGCCGGACCGCGCGATTCGCGGCTTCCTCTTTGTCCGCCATCTCCAGAGCGCCCGAGATGTCCGTCCCTGGTTTGAGGGCCAGATCCAGTTCCGACACGGGCGTATCCTTCAAATTGAGTTCGACTACGGCGCTGCGCATCTCCCGGCCCCCGGAGGAGGCGTGGGCGAAGAGATGGCACGCGCCGGGCTCCAACCGTCCCAGGGAAAAGCTCCCGTCGGGTTCGGGGGTGATGTCATTCCAGACGCTCCCGCCGCGCCGCAGGCACTGAATGCTCACCGTCGGGGTCGCGCCGGCGGGCGCCCCGGAGACCTTGCCTCCGATGGACAGCCGCAGGGGGCGCATCTGAATGTCGATGCCCGGAATGTCCGAACCGGGGCGCAACTCCACTGTCGCCGCGCGCGCGGCGTCGATCGCGTTCGGATGCCACGTCGGAGGATAGGTCATCGGCGCCGTGCCATCGGTGCGAATCTCGTCTCCGGAATAGTCCGGAACCTCCGTCCGGATGCGATACTGCCCGGCGGGCAGGCTCATGCGGTACTCGCCCCGATCGTCCGTGGACGATTTCCAAATGCCGAGGAAATAGAGGACCGCTCGCCCGGGGCCGTCGGCGAAGACATCGGCATTCCCGACCGGCTCCCCATTCTCGTCTATCACGCGACCGGAAATCACCGCTCGCGGCGCCATCTCCAGCCGGTAATCGCGCATCTGCTGCCCCGCCTTCAACTCCAGCGTGGGCGCCGTGGCGCTCTTGTCCCGCGGCAGCGCCAGGTAGAACCCCGCGCGCTCCGGATGGACCAGGTACGTGCCCGGCGGGATGGGTGAGATCGAGAAGCGGCCATGGTCATCGGTGATGGCGCCGTATCCCGGAGGCGGGAGACCTTCGTCGGACGCCCGCACAGTCAGGTGCACTTGCACTCGGTCCAGCGGCTCGCCGGTGACCGAGTTGACCACGGTCCCTTGCAGGGCAGCGGGCTCTTCCCCGGCCCCGCGGAAGGAGAGCAGCAGCAATAACAGGGCAACCGGAAGTCGCATCCTTCCTCCGCCGCGCAGGTTATGTGATCGCTCCTTTGGAGTCAAGGCTCGCGTGGCCTCTTCTGTCTACTTCAGGGTCACCACCGTCGCTCCCCAGCCCCCCGCTTCGCCGGGCGCATCCCCGAACTCGGCCACGAAATCCGTTCGCGCCAGGATAGCCCGGACCATCTCGCGCTGCACGCCGATCCCGCGGCCGTGGATGATTCGAAGCGCCTTGAAGCCAAGGCGGTGGGCCTCCCTGAGGTATTCCTCAACAACTTCCCTCACGTCGCGGGGAGGAACGCTATGCAGGTCAAAGACGTCGCCAATCGGAAGGCGAATCGGGTCGGGTTCCATTGGCTCCCCAGAAAATCAAAAACCCGGCCAGCGGAAGCCGGCCGGGTCCAAAGACAGTATCGCGACTGCGCGCACCCGATCTAAGCGACCTGTTGCCGGTATTGGCTCACGATCGCTTCCATCTGATCTTTCAGCCGAAGCTTCATCTTCTTCAATCGCACTTCCTCCAACTGCTCTTCATGAGTCAGATGGGGCAGCGCTTCCATGGCATCCAGCTTCTTGGCGAACTCGGAGTGTTCGCTCGCCAGCCGGCGGTACTCCTGGTTCGTTGCAATCAGGTGCGCTTTCAACTCTTCCTGTGCGTTACGTTCCATGATGGGCATTTCCTCCCACTGAGGTCGCCACGCCGAGTCGGACTGTTGGGAAAAACCAAGGCTCGGTGGGTAAGCTCGGTTCATTTGGAGACGGCATCACCGTCTACCCGACACCTTAGCATGAACGAAATTTCATCACAACACCCGGTTCGGGGGGGAAATCGTAGTAGCCGTGGCGTAAGGCAAGCTCCTGAAAACCCAACGACTTGTATAGCTCCCGCGCGCCTGCGTTAGAGGAGCGAACTTCAAGAAAAACAACGCCATGGAAGCCGTCCAGGAATGACCGGACCAGGGCTCGCGCGACGCCTCGCCGGCGGAATTCCGGAGCCACGGCGAGGTTCAGAATCTCACGTTCGCCGCCGGCGACCTGCCGGTCCGCGAGGAATCCCGCCACGCGGTCTCCGCACACGGCCACGCGCAAGTCGTAGCTCAGATAGTCGGCCGGAGGCCACTGCGCCGCCTGGGGACTGGCGGACTGAATCGCCGCGATCGCCGCGAGATCCGCCTCCCCGCCGCGGCGAACCAGGCACGCCGCCCCGGCTTCCGCTCTACATCTTGGGCGCGTAGTAGCCATCGCGGACGCGGACCACCAGATCTTTGCGTCCTTTGACGCGAACGTCCACCCTGTGGAAGAGACCGTCCGTTACGAACGGCTCGGGGCGGTACGCGATATTGTACTGGTGGCGCAGCTCGTTGGCGATGTTCTCGAAGGCCTGCGCCAGGTCTTCCACCTTGAACGGGAAGTACGACACGCCGCCGGTTTCGTAGGTGAGATATTTGAGGACCTTGTCCCCGGCGGTCTCCGTCCGGGTGATATTCGTGGAGATGGCGTAGATGACCACTTCCGCGCGCTGGGCCATTTCCAGCGCCTGGTCGCGGGTATAGTGGCTCTGGTTGTCCTCGCCATCGCTCAGCACGACGATGGCGCGGCGGAACTTGTGTTTCGGCTGATCCTGGGCGAGCTTGTCGCGGCAGGCATAATAAATGGCGTCGTAGAGGGCGGTGCCGCCGCCCGGCCTCAGATCGCGAATGGAGTCATCCACTCTGGCGGGGTCGTCCACCAGGTCGGAACGCAGCTCGGCGGAGGTGTCGAAGCTCACCACCAAGGCCTTGTCGACGCCGCGATGAACCACGGTGTCGATGAACTGGATGGCCGCCTCCTGCTCGAAGTGGAACCGTTCCCGGATGCTGTTGCTGGTATCGATCAGGATGCCGAGGCGCAGGGGCAGGTCGCTTTCCGCGGAGAACTCCATGACGGCCTGACGCCGTTTGCTTTCGACGATTTCGAAATCGTCTTTGTTCAGGTCCGTGACGAACCGGCCCTTCTTGTCGGTGACCGTGAAGAGCATGTTGACGCGGTCTACGTAGACCGTGATGCGGCTCGGCTCATCGCTGGGAACAGCTTGGGCCGGCGTTTTGGCGGGGGGTTGCTGGGCGGCTCCGATTACGGCGCCGAACACGCCCGTGGCCGCTAGGGCGACCAGTACTTTCATAGTCCTGATTGTAACAAGCTCCCCGCTGTCAGCTTTCAGCCGAGAGACGCAGGCTGTGGGACGGGGCTTCTGCCCCGCTTGGCGAGGCTTCTACCCCGCTGCCCGGCTTCCGCCGGGCCGAAGCCCCGCCCCACTACGCCAGCCTGTCCATCCACGTCTGCAGTTCCGGCGGCAGGGGAGCCTCCACCACGACCTCCGCGCCCGTGGAGGGCTGCGCGAAACGGATGCGGTGCGAATGCAGGAAGTACCGGCCCAGGGGCGGCATGCCCTCGACCCGCGCCGGGGCGCCGTAGAGCGCATCCCCGGCGATCGGGTGGCCCAAGCTGGCCAGGTGAACCCGGATCTGGTGCGTGCGGCCCGTCCCGATCCGCACTTCCAGGTAGGTGAATCGCTCGAAGCGGCGGAGGACGCGGTACTCGGACCATGCCGCGCGGCCCGCCGCCAGCCGCGCGGTCATGCGGACGCGCCGCGCCGGATCGCGCGCGATGGGGCGCTCGATCCGCCCCGTATCCCGCACCACCCGTCCGTGCGCCAGGGCAAGGTAGATCTTCTCCACCGTCCTCCCCGAAAACTGCTCCGCCAGCCGGCGGTGCGCGGCGTCGTTCTTGGCCACCAGCAGAACGCCGCTGGTGTAGCGATCGAGCCGGTGCACGATCCCCGGCCGCAGCGGGCCGCCAAGTTCCGAGAGCCCGGCGAACCGGTAGAGCAGCGCGTTCACCAGCGTGCCCGAGCGCACGCCGGCTCCGGCGTGAACCACCATCCCCGCCGGTTTGTCCACGGCCACCACGTCTTCGTCTTCGTAGAGCACGGTGAGGGGGATGTCCTCGGGCGTGGCGCGCAGGGGGACCGGTTCGCCGGGCTGTACCTCAATGCCTTCGCCGCCCCGGAGGATGCGCGATGGCCGCGCCGGCTCGCCCTCTACCCGCACCCGCCCCTCCCGGATCCACTGCTGCAGGCGGGAGCGGCTGTACTCCGGCAGACGCTCGTGCAGCATCTGGTCCAACCGTTTGCCGGCGTCGCTGGATTGGGCTGAAAGGCGCAGGGCTACTTCACTTTTGCCGCGGACTTCCGCTCCTCGCCCACTTCCTCCGTCCGGGGAGGCGGAGAGGCCAGGCTGCGGCGATCGTAAAACTGCACGCGGCAGAAGCGGCAGTGGTACAGCCTGCCGCCGGCCAGCCGCTCCAACAGGTGCAGAAGACCCGTGTTGAGCGGGTCGATATGGTCGCGTTCCTTAAGCCGGGTCACGCGCAACGTCCCGCATCGAGGGCAGCGGCAGTGCTCGCCGAGGTGGTAGCGGTAATGGCGCGGATGGGAGGTGATATCGTGGCAATCGCGGCACTCGTAAATAGCCAGGTACGAGAAGCGCTCCCAAAACGTGCGGTGGATCCGTCGTAACCGGCCACCACATCGGCTGCAGTTCCGCATTGCTGGCTCTGTTATAACTCCATTTGCGGAATGGGCACAAGTCGCGTCACAATAAAAGGTTAGCCCTACCCGCGCGTAACTCACTATGCTCGACCGGATCACTGTGCATGGCGCCCGCCAGCACAATTTGAAGAATATCGATGTGGAGATTCCCCGCAACGCGTTTACTGTGATCACCGGCCTGAGCGGCTCCGGCAAGTCGTCCCGGGCTTTCGACACGATTTACGCCGAGGGCCAACGGCGCTACGTAGAGACGCTTTCCACCTATGCCAGGCAGTTTCTGGACCAGATGGAAAGACCCGACGTGGATTCGATTGACGGTTTGAGCCCGGCCATTTCCATCGAGCAGAAAACCACCAGCCGCAGCCCGCGCTCCACCATCGGCACCATCACCGAAATCTACGACTACCTCCGCCTGCTGTACTCCTCCATCGGCATCCCCCACTGCCCGGTTTGCGGCAACGAAATCTCGCTCCTCCATCGGCATCCCCCACTGCCCGGTTTGCGGCAACGAAATCTCGCGGCAGACCACCGAGCAGATTCTGCAGCACGTGCTGGCGCTCAAACCCGAAGACCGCATCATGGTGCTGGCTCCGGTGGTGCGGGGCCGCAAGGGCGAGTACAAGAAAGATCTCGAAAAGCTGGCGCGCCAGGGTTTTCTGCGGGCCCGCGTCGATGGCGTGTTGCGCTCGCTGGACGAGGAGATCACGCTCGACAAACGCAGGAATCACACCATCGAGGTGGTCGTGGACCGTTTGCTGGTGAAGCCGGGGATCGAGAAGCGGCTCGAAGGTTCGATCGACACCGCCACGAAACTGGCCAACGGGCTGGTGCTGATCTCGGTGGTAAACGGCGGTGAGCGCCTTTATTCGCAGAAGCTGGCCTGCACCGAGTGCGGCGCCAGCATCCCCCAACTGGAGCCGCGCTCGTTTTCCTTCAACAGCCCATACGGCGCGTGCGAGGAGTGCCACGGGCTGGGCAGCAAGTGGGCGTTCGATCCCGCAAAGGTGGTCGCCGACTTCTCCAAGCCGCTGCTGGACGGGGGTCTGGGTCCCGCGGCGGGGTCGTGGGAGGTGCAGCACAGCCTGGAGGAGGTGGCCCGCCGGCGGCGCATCAACCTGAAGACGCCCTTCGAGGAATTGCCACAGAAGACGCGCGACCTGCTGATTGAAGGCGGCGAAGGGTACGAAGGCGTCCTGGCCCTCCTGCAGCGGCTTTGGGACGAATCGACCGACGTCTACCGCGACTGGCTCACCGAATACATGTCTCCCGTGGTCTGCCCGGCCTGCGGAGGCCGGCGTCTGCGGCCTTCGAGCCTGGCGGTGCGGGTCAAGAATTTTTCCATCGCGGAGTTCACCGGACTACCCATCGCCAGGGCGCTGGTGACGGTCAGGAACTGGGAGCTCAACGAGCGCGAGATGCAGATTGCGGCGCGGGTTGTGGACGAGATCCGCCGCCGCCTGGAATTCCTCTCGGCGGTGGGGCTCGACTACCTGAGCCTGGACCGTTCCGCCGCCACCCTTTCAGGCGGCGAAGCCCAGCGCATCCGGCTGGCGACCCAGATCGGCTCCAAGCTGCGCGGCGTGCTTTACGTTCTGGATGAGCCCTCCATCGGACTGCATCCGCGCGATAACGGGCGGCTGCTGGAAACGCTGGCGCGGCTCCGCGACATGGGCAACACGGTGCTGGTGGTGGAGCACGACGCGGAGACCATCGAGCGCGCGGACTACGTGATCGACCTGGGCCCGGGCGCTGGCCGCCTGGGCGGCAGACTGGTGGCCTCCGGCGAACCCGCGCAAATCGCCGCCAACCCCGATTCGCTCACCGGCCGCTACCTCTGCGGCGCGCTGGAAATTCCGTCCCCGCCGGTGCGCCGCCCCCCGGGCGAGAAGAAACTCGTGATCCGCGGCGCGTCCCAGCACACCACCCTGGTCAACGAGATCCTCTACCGCTCGCTGGCTCGCGAGATCTACGGCTCGCACGAGGAGCCGGGCGCGCACGAAGCCGTCGAGGGTCTGGAGAACATCGATAAGGTGGTTCGCATCGACCAGGACCCCATCGGCCGCACGCCCCGCTCCAATCCGGCCACCTACACCGGGTTGTTCACGCCCATCCGCGACCTCTATGCCATGCTGCCGGAGTCCCGCGAGCGGGGCTACAAGCCGGGGCGGTTCAGCTTCAACGTGAAAGGCGGCCGGTGCGAAGCCTGCCAGGGCGACGGCCTCAAACGCATCGAGATGAACTTCCTCCCGGATGTTTACGTCACCTGCGACGTGTGCCGCGGCCGGCGCTACAACCGCGAGACCCTCCAGGTGAAGTACAAGAGCCACTCCATCGCCGACCTGCTGGACGCCACCGTGGAGGAGGCGCTGGCGCTCATGGAAAACCTACCGCAGATCCGCGCCAAGCTGCAGACGCTCTACGACGTCGGCCTCGGCTACGTGCACCTGGGACAGTCTTCCACCACGCTTTCCGGGGGCGAGGCGCAGCGCATCAAGCTGGCCCGCGAGCTGAGCAAACGGCAGACGGGGCGCACGTTCTACCTCCTGGACGAGCCCACCACGGGGCTGCACTTCGACGACGTCAGAAAACTGCTGGAGGTGCTCCAACGGCTGGTGGACCTGGGGAACACCGTGGTGGTGATCGAGCATAACCTGGATGTGATCAAAACCGCCGACTGGATTATCGACCTGGGTCCCGATGGCGGCGAGTACGGCGGCCGCGTGGTGGCGTGCGGACCGCCCGAACAGGTGGTCCGGTCGAAGAAGAGCTACACCGCCGAGGCGCTGCGAAAGGTCCTCGGCAACGGAAAGGCCGCATGAGCAAATACGCCCGGCGCCCGCTGGATTTCTCGGGACTCAAGACGGTGGGTCTGGAGGAACGGGGCGGCAAGGTGAAGGCCGCCGATTTCGCATCGCCCTATCGGAAGGGCTCGGGCCTGGCCGCTTGGCTCGATTCGCTGCCGCGCATCCTGGCGGGCAACTCGTTCCGCGCCGTGGTGGACGCGGTCGCCTCCGCGCGCGCAAAGAGGCGGGCCATCATCTGGGGCATGGGCGGCCACGTCATCAAGTGCGGCCTGGCGCCCGTGCTGCTGGACCTGATGCGGCGCGGCTACGCCACCGCTTTCGCTTTGAACGGCTCGGCGGCCATCCACGACTTTGAGATCGCCCTGGCCGGGCATACCAGCGAGGACGTGGAAGCGGTGCTGCCCGACGGGCGCTTCGGCGCGGCGGAAGAGACCGGGCGCGACATGAACCGGGCGATTGCGGAAGGGGATGCGGAGGGGATCGGGATCGGCGAGGCGCTGGGGAAGTGGCTATTCCAGGGGCCAGGGAAAGACGGCAGCCTGCTGCTTGGGGCTTATGATGCAGGGATTCCCGTTACCGTGCACGTGGCCATCGGGACGGATACGCCGCATACTCATCCCGCCGCCAATCCCGCCGCTATCGGCAGTGCGTCCCACCGCGACTTCCGCCTCTTCTGCTCCCTCGTCGCGGACCTCGATGACGGCGGGCTCTATCTGAACGTGGGGTCCGCCGTGATTCTGCCGGAGGTCTTCCTGAAGGCCGTCTCCGCCGTGCGCAATCTCGGATGTCCATTGGCCGGCTTCACCACCGCGAATTTCGATTTTCTGCAGCACTACCGGCCGCGGGTCAACGTGGTGGAACGGCCGCACGCCCGTTCCGGCGGAGCGGGTTACTCGATCACGGGCCATCACGAGCTGATGGTCCCCTTGCTGGCGGCCGCACTGATCGAAAGAGACGAATGATGGACGACCAGCCGCTGGACAACCAGCCGGACGGGCAGCTGGAACCGCCTGCCCCGCCGCCGGAGCGCTATCCATTCTGGAGCTATTTCGACCTGGTCGTCTTCTTCGGCTTCAGCTTTCCCGCCCTGCTGCTGGGATGGGCCCTCGTCAAGGGGGCGTTGACCATGCTCCACATCCATGTCGCGGCGGCGGCGGTGGAACCCGTGGCGGAGCAGGCGGTGGGCTATGTCATCCTGTTCGCCGCGCTGAAGCTGCTGTTGCAGGTGGAATACGAACGCCCGTTCTGGCCTTCGCTGGGCTGGAAGCGGATCCGGATTCCGTGGCTCTGGGTGGTGATCGCCGGCGTCTCGGCGGGCTACGCCGTGGTGTTCGTGGCGAAGCTGATCCGTACGCCGGAGACCAAGAACACCCTGACCGAGATGATGCAGGACCCGACCTCGTTCTGGGTGATGCTGATCATCGGCATCACGCTGTTTCCGCTGTGCGAAGAACTGGCGTTTCGCGGCTTTCTCCAGCCGCTGCTGGTGCGCAGCCTGGGCGCGGTCCCCGGGATCATCGTGGCGGCCATTCCTTTCGGGCTGCTGCACTATCATGAATACGGCGACTCCTGGCGCCATGCGCTGATCGTGGCCGCGGCGGGAGCGGCGTTCGGCTGGATGCGGCACGCCACCGGCTCGACAACGCGCTGTTCTTCCTGGCCTTGCTGGCGCAGAGAAAAGATCTGCTCCGCTAAGATCCAAACAAAGCATCCAAACAGCATCCAAACAAGCATCCAAACAAACGGGTACGGAAACCGCACCAGGGTGTATACTAAACGGAATTTAGTAGTCCAAAGTGGATTTATATGGATAGGCCCTTCGGTGGGAAGCGCAATCCAGTGTCGCGCTGGGGTTCAGGCATCTTAACTCTATCGATAGGGGTGCTCCATGCCAAAACTAGTGCTGGTCTTTGGGCTTGTGTGCCTGTCATTCGGGACAGCGTTAGCCCAGACCGGTGGCGCTATCACCGGTGAAGTAAAAGACCAGAGCGGCGCTTTAGTTCCTAACGCGAACATCACGGTCACCAATACGGCGACCAACGTGGCGCGAACCACAAGATCCAATGAGGCTGGAATCTACAGCTTCCCGAACCTGATCCCCGGGCCGTACCAGGTGAAGGCCGAGGCGTCCGGTTTCCAGACCGCGGTGACGCGCAACATCGAAATCCAGGTGCAACAAACGGCGCGCGTCGATTTTGCGCTAACGGTAGGGCAATCGACGCAGTCGGTGGAGGTTGCCGCCAATGCGGTGTTGCTCGCCACGGAAAACGCGACGGTGGGTACCGTGATCGAGGAAAGGCGTATCGCGGACCTGCCGTTGAACGGCCGGAGCTTTTTCAGCCTGGTCTCGTTGAGCCCCAACGTCACCTATGGATTTACTGCCGCCGCGCAGGCGGCGCCCCGGTTAGGCGGCTCCCGCGCGGGTCTTACGATGGCCTTGTCGGGATCGCGTTCGACCTGGCAGAACTACACCCTCGACGGCATTACCAACACGGACATCGATTTTAATACTTACATCCTGCAGCCTTCGGTGGACGCCATACAGGAGTTCAAGGTGCAGACCGGGATCTACCCCGCGGAGTTCGGGCGGGCCGCCGGGCAGGTGAATGTCTCGACCAAGCCGGGCACGAACGATTACCACGGGTCCCTGGTCGAGTTTCTTCGCAATGACAAACTCGACGCCAGGGACTACGATTTCAGCTCGGCGAGCCGCAGCGCCACGAACCCGTCTCCCGGGAAGCAGCCCTACCGCCAGAACCAGTACGGATACACGCTGAGCGGACCGATTCAGATTCCGAAGATCTACAACGGAAAGAACCGGCTGTTCTTCATGTCGAATTTCGAGGGGTACAAATCCCGCAGGACCACGACTAATTTCTCCACCGTTCTGACCGACGAGATGCGGAACGGCGACTTTTCTGCGATCCTGTCCGCCGGCTATCAGTTGGCGGATCCCAAGTCGCGCACCGGAACGTTCCCCAACATCAGCCAGTCGCTCTTCAACAACAACCAGATTCCCAAGAACCAGATCAGCAGCGGTTCGCAGCTTCTACTCGAATTCATGCCATCGCCGAATCAGCCCGCGGCGCCCGGGCTGCCCTACCGCAACTATCAATACAGCTTCGCGAACCCGGTCGATAAGGACACCATCACCGAGCGGATCGATTTCAGCCAGAACTCCCAATCCCAGTGGTTTGGCCGGTATAGCTGGAACGAGGAAACGAGCTTCGCCCAGACCCCCGGGGCTAACCTGATCGACGGGAACGTTCTCTACACGCGCGCCAGCCAGTGGGTGCTCTCCAACGTGTGGGCCCTTTCCCCGACCAAGGTGAACGAGGCGCGGTTCGGCTACAACTCGATGTTCAACAACATCACCCAGCAGTTGGCGGGGGTTCGGGATGTGGACAAGGAGATGGGGATTCCCGTCCCGGTCACTGACCGGAATTCCTGGGGCATACCCCGAATCGAGCTGTCGCAGAACCTGAACGGCTTCGGCAACCCGACCAGCAGCCCTTTCCAGATCAACGATAAGTATTACCAATGGGTAGACAACTTCTCCTGGGTCGTTGGGAAGCACTCGCTGCGCTTCGGCGGGGAGTACCGCTACAACCAGTTTCCGCAGGTCGGGAACGAATTTCCCAGGGGCCAGTTCTATTACGACAGCCGGTACACGAATACCATCAAGGCGACGGGACCCAATACCGCCACGCAATCCGGCGGGTATACGGGGGCGGACTTCATGATGGGCAGCACCTATAACGCCCTGATCGCGGTCGCCCTGGCTCAAGCGGATTTCCGCAGCAGCGAATGGGCGGCCTATTTCGACGACACCTGGCGGATCCACCGCAGCCTGACCCTCAGCCTGGGTCTGCGGTGGGAAGTCGCGCAACCGTTGTACGACGCCCTCGGCCTCCTGCCCAACGTGCAGATCAATATGCCGTCTCCGCCGAACATGGCGAATGTGCCGGATCAGAGTCTGCACCCGGTTTACGTCCGCACGGGCAACGGCGGGAGTTTCTATGACGGGATTAATTTCCGCTACGGGCCCTATTGGGCCACGCCCGGCCTGGCGGCGCCGGTCGGGGCCAAGCCGCCTCTGCAAACCGTTCGGGACGGGCGGCTGGGCTCGCGGCTGATCAACACCAACTACCACGATTTCGCTCCGCGCATCGGAATTGCCTGGAGCCCGTCGGACAAGTGGTCGATCCGTACCGGTTTCGGCATCTTCTATTCGATGGAGAGCAAGAACTCCATCTTCGATATGGCGCGCGGCATGGGGGGCCGGACCGGAAACGTGGCGCCGAACACGTATGGGATTCCGTCCTTCAGCTACACGAATTTCATCGATATGTCTTCCCTCCCGGTGACCGTACCCGTCGGCCTCACCTGGGGGGCGAACACGCACCTGCCGGACACCTCGAGCATGCAGTACATCCTGAACGTCCAGCGCTCGCTCGGGCGGTCCACGACCCTCGAGGTGGGTTACGGCGGATCGCAGAGCCGGCATCTGGGTTATCTGACCAACATGAATCAGGGGATTCTCAACGCAGCCCTGCCGGCGGTGCAACGCCTGCCCTTCCCGGAATGGGGAGCTTCGGGAATCCAGTGGCTGAACGGCGATGGGATCGGGAGCTATGACGCGCTCAGCGGCAAATTGACCCAGCGGCTCGGCGAGAACCTGAACATGTTGCTCTCCTACACGTGGTCCAAGTCCATGGATACCGCCACCAACATCCGGGGCCCCTCGACCGACTTCTCGCCCCAGGATGCGAAATGTCCCCTTTCGTGCGAAAACGCTCCCTCGGGTTTTAACGTTCCGCAGCGTTTCGTCGCTTCCATCCTCTACGCGCTGCCGTTCGGGAGAGGCCAAAAGTTCCTGAACCACGGAGGCGTTTTGAACCAGGTGGTAGGCGGCTGGCAGGTCAGCACCATTACCACGCTGCAAAGCGGCGGCGTGGTGACGACGGCGTCATGGGATTCCGGAGGCACCAATTTCATTACCAATGCCACCCGGCTGAACTGCGTCGCCGGCGTAGATCCCGTTCTGCCCAACAACAACCAGAACGGCTGGTTGAACCCGGCGGCATTCGCCAACACGGTAGCCGGAAACTTTGGAGACTGCTCCCGGAACAACCTGAGGGGACCCTGGCGCGGGACCCAGGACTTCTCGGTGATCAAGCTCTTCCGGATCACCGAAAGACAGAACGTCGAGTTCCGCATGGAGATGTTCAACGCCCCCAACCATGTCGTATTGGGAAATCCCGGCTCAAGCTGGAACAACGGTTCGAGTCCGACCCCAAGCGCGACTTTCGGCAGAATTACCGGAACCGCGACGACTATGCGCCAGACCCAGTTCGCCCTGAAGTACAAATTCTGATTGGGGCGTAGCGCCCTCCCCGGCGGTCGCGAGAGGCTGGAGCCTGTCGCGGCCGCCCGGAGGGCGTCTCTACGTACACTCACGCTACACTAGTTCTTCCCGCATGTTTGAAACCATCCAATGGACCCCCGACGGCGTGGTGATGATCGACCAGACGCGCCTGCCGCTCGAGGAGAAATACGTCACCTGCAGGACCTACCAGGAGGTCGCGGCCGCCATTCGCGACATGATCATACGCGGAGCGCCGGCCATCGGCGTTGCGGCGGCGATGGGGGTCGCGCTGGGCGCCCTCCACGCCGGCGAGGCGGATTTCGACCGCCAGTTCGAGACCATCTGCGACACGCTGGCCGCGACGCGCCCCACGGCCGTCAACCTGTTTTGGGCGATCGAGCGTATGAAGCGCCTGTACCTCTCGCTGCGCGGCAGGCCGGGCGATGAGATCCGGCGGGCGCTGGTGGAAGAGGCGCAGCGCATCCGCGGGGAGGATATCGAGATCTGCCGGGCCATCGGCCGTAACGGCGCGGGGTTGGTTCCGGACGGCAAGACCGTCCTCACGCACTGCAACGCCGGCGCGCTGGCCACCGCCGGTTACGGCACGGCCCTGGGCGTAATCCGCGCGGCCGTGGAGTGTGGCAAGCGGCTGGACGTCTTCGCCGACGAGACGCGCCCGTTTTTGCAGGGCGCCCGCCTGACCGTCTGGGAACTGGACCAGGATGGCATCGCCTCCACCCTGATCACCGATAACATGGCTGGCCACTTCCTCAAATCCGGGCGGATCGGTTGCGTGGTGGTGGGGGCCGACCGCATCGCCGCCAACGGCGACGTCGCCAATAAGATCGGCACGTACTCGGTGGCGGTGCTCGCGCGGGAGAACGGCGTCCCCTTCTATGTGGCCGCCCCCATTTCGACCCTCGACCTCACGTTGGCTTCCGGGGACCGGATCCCCATCGAACAGCGGGCGGCCTCCGAGGTGACCCACATTCTCGGGAGGCAGGTCGCGCCCACCGGCATCCCGGCCGAGAATCCGGCCTTCGATGTTACGCCGGCGCGGTACGTGACGGCCATCGTCACCGAGCGTGGAGTGGCCCGCCCGCCCTACGAAGAATCTTTGCGAGAATTGGTCCATAGACTCTGACGAACATGCGAAAGCGTATCTTTCTCTCCCTCCTCCTCTCTGCCGTTGGACTCGTCGCCGGCGAGAACGCCGGCCGGCGCGCGCCGGGGTTTGCCTTGCCCGACTCCGATTTGAAGCTGCATGACCTGGCCGACTACCGCGGCAAAGTGATTCTGCTGGAATTCATGCAGACGGACTGCGACCACTGCGCCGCGTTCGTGCCCGTGTTGGCCGCCGTCCAGCAGAAATACGGGGATAAAGTGGCGATTCTCGCCGTGGCCAATGGCCAGCATGACGATTCGAACAAGGTGCGCCAGTACATCGCCGGCCACAAGATCGCGTATCCCGTGCTGTTCGACCAGGGGCAGATGGAGTACTCGTACATCCTGAAGTTCTC
>JAIQFU010000191.1 GCA_020073115.1 Terriglobia bacterium | reverse complement strand
GGCCATGCCGACCGGAGACCCGCGCGCGGCGTTCTTCCTTTCGCAGGGGCCCGGGCCCATCACCTACGCGATGGCGGCGGACGGCACGGTGCCGTGGACCGGAACCAACTACAGCTCCCGCAGCGCCAGTTGGCTGGATCCCAACCTGGTGAACCCGTATATCATGAGCTGGTCCGCCGGCGTCCAGTACGAGTTCTCGCGGAACTGGATCATCGAGATGCGGTACGAGGGCAGCGCCGGAAACAAGCTGATCGGCAGTTGGAATGTCAACGAGATCCCACTCTCGATCACGCTCGGCGGGGATCGAACGCTGCAGGACAAGGTCTACGCCGCGCAGCAGAACTACAAGCCGTGGACGCAGTTCGGGAGCATCAGCATGGTTTCGAACTTCAACCACTCCACCTACCACAGCGGTTCGGTCCGCCTGGAAAGGCGGCTCTCGAGCGGCTTCACGCTGGTGGCCTTCCACACCTACTCCAAGGCGCTGAACGCCACCGATGGCGAGGGCGGCGGCGGGATCACCTACTACAATCGCAGTCTCGAGAAGGGCCGCGCGGGCTACAACCGCATCCAGCACTTCAACGCGCAGGTCACCTACGAACTACCCTTCGGCAAGGGTCTGCGCTGGCTCAACCGGGGCGGGGTTGTGGACTACGTCTTCGGCGGCTGGAACCTGAGTTTCAACCAGACGATCGACTCGGGCTATCCCTATAGTCCCGGGTTCGGCAACAGCCCGAACAAGTACCTCACCGGCACGCGCATCGTGCCTCTGACCACGGTGGAAGACGCCTATACGCCGAACTGGAGCGTCGGTCCGAACCGGTTCCCCCTGACCGTTCCGCCCCAGACGCCGTACATGAAGTACTCCTCGTTCGCCTATCCGGCAGCCTACACCACGGGGTTCCTGGGCCGGAACGTATTCACCGGCCCGAATATGTCTTTCTCGGGCTTCGCCGTGAGGAAGACCTGGACGTTCAAGGAGCGTATCAAGGCCACTTTCCGCCTCGACGCGCATAACCTGCCGTTCAAGCAGCCGAACTTCACCACTCCGAGCGGTTCGTGGAGCACCGCCTCGCCGCAACTGTTCTCGGTAATGAGCGGCACGTTGGGGGCGTGGTCGGAGTACGGGTACAACCAGGCCACTCTGCAGTTGGGATATCGCCTGGAGTTTTAAGCAGCGGTCAGCCTTCAGCCGCCAGCCGTCAGCTTTGGGGTCGATGGCCGGCGGCTGAACTTGTCTCCATCCGGCGTCATATCAAGCCCGGCCGCAAACGCGTAGCCTGACGAGCCCATCAAGCCGTCTTTCGCCGCGTCACGTACAGCGCCACCAGGCAGGACATCAGCATGAAGGCGGAAAGCGCCAGCAGCGCCAGGGTCATGCTGTGGGTGCGGTCGCGGATCTCGCCCACCAGGGACGGGCCCAGGAAGCCGGCGAGGTTGCCCACGGAATTAATCCAGGCGATTCCCGCGGCGGCGGCGGTCCCGGAGAGGAGCGCGGTCGGTAAGGACCAGAACACGGCGAACCCGGCCAGGATGCAGGCGTTCGCCACGATCAGGGCGGCGAAACCGGCGATCCCGGGAATGCCGGGAATCGCGCTGACCGCGAAGGCGCAGCAACCCACGATGCACGCCACCGCAAAATGCCAGCGCCGCTCGCCGGTCTCGTCCGAGTGCTTACCCATCCATAACATGGCGGCCACGGCCACGGCCGAGGGGATAGCGTAAAGCCAGCCGATCATCACGGGATCCTTGGTCAGGGTGTCCTTCATGACCTGTGGCAGCCAGAAGCCGATGCCGTAGTTCCCGCCGGTGAGGCCGAAGTAGACCAGGCAGAACAACCAGACGGCGGGGCTGCGGAAGGCGTCGGCCAGGCGGTGGCTGCCCGCGCCGGCCTGCCGCTTGGCCTGCTCTTCCTCGTCGAGGCGGCGCAGCACCAGATCCCTTTCGCCATCGCTCAGCCACTTCGCCTTGAGCGGGCTGTCCGGCAGGAAGCATAGAGTCACCAGCCCCATCAGGAGGGAAGGGACGCCTTCCATGAGGAACAGCCACTGCCAGGACTGCAGGCCCGCGGCGCCGGTCATCCGTCCCATGATCCAGCCGGAGATCGGGCCCGCCACCAGGCCCGAGACGGGGATGGCGCTCATGAACGCCGCCACCATTTTCGAGCGGTGCTTGCCGGTGTACCAGAAGGTCAGATAGAGAATGACGCCGGGGAAGAAGCCCGATTCCACGATCCCGAGCACGAACCGCACGGCGTAGAAACTCGCCTCCCCCTTGACCAGCATGGTGCAGGCGGAGACCACGCCCCAAACCATCATGATGGGGCCGAGCCAGCGGCGCGCGCCGATCTTCCGCAACATGATGTTGGCGGGCACCTCGAAGAAGAAGTACCCGATGAAGAAGATGCCGGCGCCGACGCCGAAGGCCGTGTCGCTCATCCCGAGGTCCTGCTGCATCTGGAGCTTGGCGAATCCCACGTTCACCCGGTCCACGTACGCCAGGATGTAGCACAGGAAGAGGTAGGGCATCAGCCGCCAGGTGACCTTACGGTAAACCGCGGCTTCGGACTCTTCCGGCGCCTGCGAGGGCGAGACGCTCATATCAGCCTCCCGGGAGTTGCAACGTTGTAGAATAGCAGTGTTCCAAGGGCGCCTGCCAAGAATCTCGTCTGCCCGCCAAGGGGTACTATGTACTTTCAGACCCGAAAGGATTGAACCGTGGGGAACACCTACCTGAACTGGCTCATCGAGAATACGCGCACCAAATGGTGGCACGATTCCGCGGAGGCGGGGGAACTCGAATTCGGACTGGAGCGCGGCGCGATCGGGGTGACCACCAACCCGTACCTGGCCAACCTCGCGGTGAACAAGGACCGCCAGATCTGGGCGCCGGAGATCGAGGCGGTGCTCGCCCGCAATCTGCCGCCGGAGCAGAAGGCCGAGGCGCTGATGCGCGTGGCCGTGACCAAAACCGCCGCGAGGCTGATGCCGGAATACGAACGTAGCGGGGGCCAGTCGGGCTTCGTCTGCGCCCAGGTGAACCCGGGGCGCGCCAGCGACCGCGAGTGCATGCTGCCCATGGCGCGGCGCTTCCACGCATGGTCGCCCAACATCGCGGTCAAGCTGCCGGTGACTGCCGCGGGGCTGGATGTGCTGGAAGACTGCGTGTCGGAGGGCATCACCATCACGGCGACGGTAAGCTTCACCGTGCCTCAGGCTGTCGCCATCGCCGAGCGGCACCGGGCGGGCATCCGGCGGGCCAGGGCCAATGGAGTCGAGCCCGGGAAGTGTTTCGCCGTGATCATGATCGGACGGCTGGACGATTTCCTGCGGGAAATCGGTCACGATACGCGGGCGGCGGTGAGCGAATCCGATATCCGGCAGGCGGGCCTGGCGGCGACCAAGCGGGCATACAGCATCTATAAGGAGTGCGGTTACGAGGCCGTGCTGCTGGTGGCGGCGCTGCGGGGCGACTATCACCTCACCGAACTCGCCGGCGCGGACCTGCTGATGTCCATCGCGCCGGCCTACCAGGAAATCTTCGTCACCCGCGACCTGCCCCGCGAAGAGCGGATCGAAAGACCCGTGCCGGACGAGGTGATCGAGCGCTTGCGGACGATGCCCGACTTCGTGCGCTCCTACGAGCCGGACGGGATGACGCCCGAAGAATTCATGGCCTTCGGCGCCACGCAGCGGACGCTGGGCCAGTTCGTCGAAGTGGGCTGGCGGCTGTTGGAGAACTACCGGTAGATGGCTACCCCGGTCGAAGCGCCGAAGCTCGGCAACACGGTCGAAGAGGTCCTCGTCGCGAAATGGCGCAAGCGAAAGGGCGACCCGGTTTCCGCAGGCGAAGTGATTGCCGAAATCGAAACGGATAAGGCGACTTTCGAGGTGACGGCGCCGGTGGGAGGCGCGCTGCTGGAGACGTTCTTCGAAGAGGGCGCGCTGGTTCCGGTGTACGCCAATCTGTGCGTGATCGGCGAGCCGGGGGAAGAGGTGGAGGCGTTTCGGCCGAGGGTAGCGCAGGCCGCCCCTGAAGGGCCGGCAGACCTGCCAACACGGGGGCCGGGTGTCCCCACGAGTGTGGACACGGCCGGCACGAGTGCCCACGCCACACTGAGTCCCCGCGCGCGGCGGTTCGCGGAGGAGCACGACTTTCACCCGTCGGCGGTATCCGGCTCGGGGCCCGGCGGGCGGGTGCTCGAAGAGGATCTGCGGCGGGCCTGGTTCACGTCGGCTCGCGTGTCTCCGGCGGCGGGGAAGCGGATCAAAGACGGGCACGCCGGGGACCTGCCCCACGGGTCCGGGGCCGGCGGGATGATTCTTTCGTCGGATCTGGGGCCGGCAGCCACAGCCATGTCCGGGATTCGCGAGAAAATCGCGCGGCGGATGCGCGAGTCGCTGGCTTCCACGGCCCAGTACACGCTGCATTCTTCCGCCGACGCATCCGGGTTGCTGGCGCTGCGGAAACGCGCCAAGGTGCGTGGGGCGGAGATCACGATCGGCGATCTCGTAGCTTTCTGCGCTATCCAAGCCCTGCTGGAATTTCCGGACCTCAACGCCGAACTGATCGACTGCCGCCTCTACAAGCGCCCCGGGATCCATCTCGGTTTCGCCTGCGATACGCCCCGGGGACTGATGGTCCCGGTTGTAAGAGACGCGCACAAAATGGCGGTGGACGAGCTTTCCCGCGGCATGAAGCGGCTGGCCGAAGAAGCGGTGAACGGCTCCATCCCGGTGGACGACCTCGCGGGCGCCACGTTCACCGTCAGCAACCTGGGCAGCCTGGGAATCGAGTCGTTCACGCCGCTGCTCAACCCGCCGCAGGTGGCCATTCTCGGGGTGGACGCCATCCAGGTCAAACCGGTGCGCCGGCGCGATGGGGGCGTCGTGTTCATCGATTCCATCGGCCTCTCGCTGACCTGCGATCACCAGGTGATCGACGGCGCGCCGGGTGCGCGGTTCTTGCAGGCGCTGAAAGGAAAGATCGAAAACGTGGAGTCGCTATGTACGATCTAATCGTCATCGGCGCGGGCCCCGGGGGTTACGAAGCCGCCGCTCACGCGGGCCGCATGGGGAAGAAAGTCGCGCTGATCGAAAAGGAGCGGCTCGGAGGAACCTGCCTGCACGCCGGGTGCATTCCGGCCAAGACGCTTCTGCGCTCGTCGCGGCTTTTCCGGGAATGCCGCGAGGCCGCGTGCTACGGCGTGCGCCTGGGCTCGGTGGAGTTCGACATGCCGGCGGTGGTGGAGCGGAAGAACCGCGTGGTCGGCGCGCTGGCCAAGGGCGTGGAAGGGTTGCTCAAGCGCGCGGGGGTGGAGGTCATCCCGGGATCGGCCAGGCTCGCCGCGCGCAACGCGGTCGAAGTAGGCGGCGAACGCCACGAAGCGGCGAACATCCTGATCGCCACCGGCTCCCGGCCCGCGGTTCCGCCGATTTCGGGCATCGACACCGCGCTCGATTCGAATACGGTGTTCGCTCTCGACCGCATCCCGGCGAGCGTCGCGATCATCGGCGGCGGCTACATCGGGCTGGAGTTCGCCTGCTTCTTCCACGAAATCGGCTCGCAGGTGCGGGTTTACGAAATGCTGCCGCAGATCGCGTCGGGATGCGACGGGGAGATTTCGAGCCGCCTGCTGCAGATCCTGAAGCGCGCGGGCATCGAGTTTCACCTCGGCGCCAAGGTGGAGTCCGTTCCGGCAGCCGATTGCGTTCTGAACGCCACCGGCAGGGCGCCGGTTCTCGAAAGTCTCGGTCTGGAGGACGCCGGCGTCGCAGTCAGCCGCAAGGGCATCCGCACTTCCGATACGGGCAAAACCAACATCCCCGGCGTGTGGGCCTGCGGGGACGTGACAGGGCGCCGCATGCTGGCTCACGCCGCCACCCGCGAGGGCATCGTGGCCGTGAATAACATGTTCGGCCGCAGGGATCGAATCCGGTATGCCGCCGTCCCGTCGGTAATCTACACGCATCCCGAGGTGGCCTCGGTGGGCAGGACGGAAGAGGAACTCAAGGCGGGAGCGATCGAGTACAGCAAGTCCGTCGTTCCCATGTCGGTCGCCGGAAGGTTCCTGGTGGAGCACGAAGGCGCAACCGGCATGGTCAAAGTTCTCGCCGGGGCGAAGTACGGAGAGATTTTGGGAGTGCACGCCATCGGCGACGGCGCGAGCGAGTTCATCGTGGCCGCGGCGGCCATGATCGAAACCGAGATGTGCGTGGAGCAGGCGAGCGAGATCGTGTTTCCACACCCCACCGTATCGGAAGCGTTGAAGGAAGCAATTGCAGGAATTGGCCGCCGATGATCCGTGTTGTTCCGTTGGCTAAGTAGTTTTCAGGAGTCAGGCTGAATGCCTAAGTCGATCGTTATAGAACCGGAGAAGGTTTTTGCCAGAGGCGCGATTCGTTTCTCCGATATCCCGGTGAATGCGGCGGAGGGCAGCCTGGCGGATTACTCCGCCGAAGACCTGCTGGCCATCTGGCAGGACATGTGCGCCATCCGGGAGTTCGAAACCATCCTGAACGAGATCAAGACCAAGGGGACGTACAAGGGAATCGCGTACAACCACGCCGGGCCCGCCCACCTTTCCATCGGGCAGGAAGCAGCCGCCGTGGGGATGGCCTTTTCCCTTACTCCGGACGACCATATCTACGGCTCGCACCGCAGCCATGGGGAGATTCTGGCCAAGGGATTTTCAGCGATCCGGCAGTTGAGCGAGGCGCGGTTGCTGGAGGTGATGGGTTCGTACCGTGACGGCGCCATCCTCAAGCCGGCGGAAAAGGGGTACCGGGGGACGGCCAAGGGGCTCGCGCTGCGGTTCTTCCTCTACGGCGCCTACAGCGAGATTTTTGCGCGCGAGACCGGCTTCAATCGCGGGCTCGGCGGCTCCATGCACGCCTTCTTCGCTCCGTTCGGGATCTATCCGAACAACGCTATCGTGGGCGGGTCCGGCTCCATCGCCCCGGGTGCGGCGCTCTACAAGAGGGTGAACCGCAAGCCCGGGATTGTGGTGTGCAACATCGGCGACGCTTCATTCGGGTGCGGCCCGGTCTGGGAGGGTATCACCTTCTCGGCCATGGACCAGTACCGCAAGCTGTGGGACCCATCGCTCGGCGGCGGCCTGCCGATCCTTTTCAACTGCATGGACAACTTCTATGGGATGGGCGGGCAACCGTTCGGCGAGACCATGGGCATGCAGTTCATCGCGCGGATCGGAGCCGGGGTCAATCCCGAACAGATGCACGCTGAGCGCGTGAACGGCTACGATCCCCTGCCGGTAATCGACGCGTTCCGCCGGAAGAAGCAGACGCTGGCGGAGGGGCGCGGGCCGGTTCTGCTCGACACCATTACGTATCGCATCAGCGGCCATTCGCCTTCCGACGCTTCCAGCTACCGCTCGAAGGAAGAAATCGAGCTGTGGCGTCAGGCGGATTCGATCCAGGCTTTCCAGACCAGGCTGGCGCGTGCGGGCGCCGCGTCCGCAGACACGCTGGCGAGCGCCCGGGCATGCGTCGAGGAGACGGTCTTCGAGATGTTCAAGCTGGCTTCGGACCTCGAAGCCAGTCCGCGGGTGGGTGAGGGATCGGAGCTGATCGGGTCCGTGATGTTCTCCAACCGGCGGGTGGAGCGCTTCGATGAGCGGGCGCCGGAGTTTCTCCAGGAGATCGCCGGGAACCCGAGAGTCCAGCAGATTCGCGGCAAGATCCGCACCCCCACGCACGAAGGCAAGCCGGTCCCCAAGATGAAGGCGTACAACGTGCGCGACGCCATCTTCGAGGCCATGCTGCACCGCTTCGCCATCGACCCCACGATGATCGCCTTCGGCGAAGAGAATCGGGACTGGGGCGGCGCATTTGCCGTGTATCGCGGGTTCACGGAGGCGCTCCCCTATCACCGGTTGTTCAACGCGCCCATATCCGAAGCCGGGATCGCCGGCGCCGCGGTGGGCTATGCCCTCGAAGGCGGCCGCGTGGTGGCGGAACTGATGTACGCCGATTTCATGGGCCGCGCGGGCGACGAAATCTTCAATCAGCTCTCCAAGTGGCAGGCCATGTCGGCGGGGCAGTTGACCATGCCGGCCGTGCTGCGGATTTCCGTGGGGGCCAAGTACGGCGCCCAGCACTCGCAGGACTGGACCGCGCTGGCGCACCACATCCCCGGCCTGAAGGTGGTCTACCCGGTAACGCCCTACGACGCCAAGGGAATGATGAACGCCGCCCTGGCCGGGACGGACCCGGTGGTCTTCTTCGAGAGCCAGAAGATTTACGATTTCGGCGAGATGTTCGCCGCGCAGGGCGTGCCCGAAGGGTACTACGAGATTGAGTTGGGTGAGCCGTCCGTCAAACGGGCCGGCCGCGACCTGAGCATCATCACCTTCGGACCCGCGCTCTACTCCGCTCTCAAAGCCGCGGAGGAACTCCAGGCGAAGTACGGGCTTTCCGCGGAGCTGATCGACCTGCGTTCGGCCAACCCGCTGAACTACGACGCCCTGGCCGAATCCGTCCGAAAGACAGGCAAGGCTCTGCTGGTGTCCGACGCCGTGGAGCGCGGAGGCGTGATGCAGACCGTCGCCGCGACCCTCACGCAGCTTTGTTTCGACGACCTGGATGCCCCGCCGGTGGTGGTCGGCTCGAGAAACTGGATCACGCCGGCGGCGGAACTGGAAACCCTGTTTTTCCCGCAGCCGGCGTGGATCCTGGACGCGATCCATGAGCGGATTGTGCCGCTCAAAGGGCATCGGCCGAGCACGAACCAGACGCCCGGAGAGTTGAGCAGAAGGGCGAGATTGGGAGTGTAGTACCGCCGGTGGTCGGTTTCCGCCACCGGTTTGTTTTTGGCTGCAAACCAAAAGAACCGGTGGCAGAAACCGACCACCGGCGGTACTAAAACCCGCTTGGCTTGATCCAGAAGCTTTCCTGCCAGGTCTGCCCCGGCTGGATATACTGCTGCTCTTTGTACACGCCCTTCTGCGCCAGGTTCATGCCGTCCGTGATGCCCGCCATCNNCCGCCATCGGCTCGAAGCAGATGAAGTTCTGGGCCGGTCCGGCCGGAAACCACACGACCGCCGCCTTGTAGTTCGGCCCGAACGCCACCTCGACCCGCTCCGACTTGCCTTGCAGCCACATCAGCGCCCGGCCCGAAGCGTCGCGGACCAGGTCGCTGAAAAGGTCGTCGAGGCGCACGCCTTTGAGCGATCCGCCCTGCGGCTGGCCCGGCAGGAATTTTTCGATGGCCTCGGTCTCGCCCGTGGGAATGTTCTGGTTGGCGAGCCAATGCGTGCGGGCGCCGATGGAGAATGTCCACTCGTCGCGCGGCGCGTCGTTCACCTGGAAATAGGGATGGAACCCGACGGCCACCGGCATCGGCGCCGCGCTCAGGTTATGGAGAACGGTCCGCACTTCCAGAACGCCGCCGGATAACCGGTGCGTCATCTCGATGGTGTGGGCGAAGGGGAACTGGGCCATCCAGTCGGGCTGGCGGTAGAACTCCAGGCGGCTGGTAACCCAGGCGGCGTTGGCGTCGGCCTTGGCTTCCACTACTTCCCATTGGGATGCGGTCGTGACCAGGCCGTGAATCGGAATGGGCCCTCGCACGTTCCCCAGGCCGAGGTTGAACGTGTACTTCCTGCCGTTGGCGTAGAACGCCGTTTCGTCCAGCCGGTTGGCCCACGGCGCCAGGAAAGGTATACCGCTCATCGATCCGCGGCGCTTGAATTCCTCGGGGGAAGCGAGAGGGAACTGCAACACCTTTTTGCCGTTCACCCGCATGTCGAAGGCGTTGTTGCCGCGCGACGGCATCACCGAGACCGTCATCTGCCGCCCGGCGTCTTCCAGACGAATGACATCGCCGTCCTTCTGGACCGAGTACTGCCCGAACGCCGGCCAGACCAGCGCGCAGAGAAGAGTTGCCGCGAGCCTCATGGCTCCCGATTCTAGCACTCGGCTCAGCGCCCCTATGAGGTCCTAAACCCCGCTACTCTTTTTGTGATAACTTGTCCTCCGGAGGGCAACATGGCCCAGGTTTCACGACGTGGCTTTTTGAAGTCGACTCTGGCCGGCGCGGCGCTGGCCGGAACCGGCGGTTCCATTCCCGCGTTCGCCCAGAAAAAGTCGGCGACCGACTGGGTGACTCTCGGAAATTCGGGCGTGAAGGTGACGCGCCTGGCTTTCGGCTCCGGGACATTCTCCGGCCGCGTGCAGCGCCAACTGGGCCAGGAGGAGTTCACGAAATTGGTGCGCTACGCCTACGACCACGGCATCCGGTTCTTCGAGACCGCGGAAGGCTATTCCACGCCCGCCATGCTCGGAACGGCGCTGAAGGGCTTGCCGCGCGACTCCATCCGGATCATGACCAAGTTCGGCATCCGGCCGGGAATGGACGCCGAGGCTCTTCGGGGCAAATTCGATCGCGCCCGCACCGACCTGCAGACCGAGTACTTCGATATCGTCCTGATGCACTGCATGCGCACCCCGACGTGGAGAGACGATACGAAATCCGCGCAGGACGGGCTGTCCGAAGCCAAGGCGAAGAAGGTCGTGCTGGCGCATGGCGCGTCGGTCCACGGCTTGCCGGCGCTGGCCGGGTTTCCCGGGCACAAGTGGCTGGATGTGGCCCTGCTGCGCATCAACCACACCGGCGTCCGGATGGACACGCCCGACGCCCGCGACACGAACGACCTGGGCGACGTGAACAAAGTAGTAGCGGCCGCCAAACAGATCCACGCGCAGGGGACCGGCGTGCTGGGCATGAAACTCGCGGGCGAAGGGCGATTCACCAACGCCGAAGACCGCCGGGCCGCGCTGAAATTCGTGATGGACCTCGGCGCCGTGGATGCGGTGACCATCGGGTACAAAAGCACCGCGGAAATCGATGAGGCCATGGAGAACATGAACCGGGCCTTGAACGGCTGAGCGCCGTGTTACCGTACGGGCGATGCCCCCTACCCGCCGCCAGTTCCTGATTCAGACTACCGCGGCCGGCGTGCTTGCCGCGCAGGCGCCGAACAGCCTGCTGCGGCGCGCCTGGACGGCGAAGTGGATCGCCGTTCCCGGCGCCCCCGCCACGGAGTACGGCGTCTACCACTTCCGCCGAACCTTCGACATTCCGGCTAGGCCGGCGCGCTTCGTGGTCCACGTCACGGGCGATAACCGCTACCAGTTTTTCGTCAACGGCCGGCGCGTCTCCTCCGGCCCCGCGCGCGGCGACCTGTTTCACTGGCGGTATGAGACGGTCGATCTCGCCCCCTGGCTGGAAGCGGGAAAGAACGTGCTCGCCGCCGTGGTCTGGAATTTCGGGGACTTGGCGCCGGAGGCCCAGGTAACGCTGCGCACGGCCTTCCTGCTGGAGGGCGGCACGCCGGCGGAGCGCATCGCCGGCACGGGCGCCAACTGGAAGTGCAATCGCGCCGAATCGTACTCGCCCCTGGCGTTCACGTCCGGGCAGATGCGCGGCTATTACGTGGCGGGTCCGGGCGACAGGGTGGACGGACGCAAATATGACTGGGGGTGGGAGAGCAGGGATTTCGACGACTCCGCCTGGCCCGCCGCCGCCGTCATCGCGGATGCGGCCGGCCGGGAGGCCAGCGATCCGCACACCCGCTGGATGCTGGTCGAGAGCTCCATTCCGCCAGAAGAAGAGCAGCCACAGCGTTTGCAGGCGGTGCGGCGGGCTTCCGGGGTTCCCGCGCCCTCGGGTTTTCCGGCCAGGCCCGAACCGGTACGGATTCCGCCGCGGACCCGCGCCACGCTGCTGCTGGACCAGTCTTTCCTCACCACCGCGTATCCCGAATTGACTGTCAGCGGCGGCAAAGACGGCGTGGTGCGGCTGCGCTACGCCGAGGCCCTGTTCCAGCCGCCCGCCGCCGGCGCCCGCGGCTCGGAGAAGGGCAACCGCAGCGAGGTCGAAGGTAAAGAGTTCGTCGGCAATTACGACGAGTTCATCGCCGATGGCGGCTCGCGCCGGGCATTTCGTCCGCTATGGTGGCGCACCTATCGCTACCTTCAGCTCGAGATCGAAACGAAAGACGAACCGCTCACCATCGAAGATCTGGCTGCCACCTGCGTGGGCTTCCCGTTCGAGCGGCGGGCGCGCTTCGAGGGCGGCGGGCCGGAGATCTCCAGGATTCTCGATATTGGTTGGCGTACCGCGCGCCTGTGCGCCCACGAGACGTACATGGACTGCCCGTACTACGAACAGCTCCAGTACGTCGGCGACACGCGCGTGCAGTGCCTCGTGTCGCTGTTCAATTCCGGCGACGCGCGCCTGATGCGCAACGCCATCGAGCAGATCAACGATTCGCGCCAGAGCGACGGCTGCACCATGAGCCGCTACCCGACCCGCATGGAGCAGTACATCCCGGGATTCGCGCTGTGGTGGATCGGGATGACGCACGACTACTGGCGGTACGTGGACGACCCCGCGTTCGTGCGCCGGATGCTGCCCGGCATCCGCGCCGTCCTGAGTTTCTTCCAGGGCTACCAGAAAGACAACGGCTCTCTCGGCGCCCTGCCCTGGTGGCGCTACATGGATTGGGTTCCGCAATGGCCCGGCGGCGCCCCGCCGCAGGAGCCCGATGGGTCTTCCGCCCCGTTCGATCTGCTGCTCCTGCTGGCTTACGGCTGGGCCGCCGATCTAGAGGCTGCCCTGGGAATGAGCGCGATGGCGGACCAGTACCGCCTGCGCCAGCGCCAATTGCGCGCGACCGTGCAGGCGCTTTATTGGGACGCCGGCAAGCAGCTTTACGCGGACACGCCGGCCAAGCAGCAGTTCTCGCAGCATGCGAATACGCTCGCCGCGCTGGCGGACGTCATTCAGGGAGACGCCGCGCGCGATCTCGTCCGGCGCATTCTCACGGCGCCGGACCTGGCGCAGACCAGCCTCTATTTCCGCTTCTATCTGCACAACGCCCTGGCCAAGGTGGGGGATGGCGACGTCTACCTGGATCAACTCGGCGACTGGCGCCAGATGATGGCCAACGGATTGACCACCTTCTCCGAGACCCTGGACCGCCCGGGCGCGCCGTCGCGCTCGGATTGCCATGCCTGGAGCGCCAGCCCGAACATCGGCGTCTTCCGGACCGTGCTGGGCGTGGATTCCGCCGCGGCGGGATTTCGGCGCGTCAGCGTGCGGCCGCACCTGGGCAAGCTGAACTCGGTGAAGGGCTCCGTGCCGCACCCGAAAGGCAGCGTGGAGGTGGCGCTGGAGCCGCGGGAAGTGACGATTGGACTGCCGCCAGGGGTGACGGGCGAATTCGAGTGGCGCGACGTGCGACGGGAGTTGGCGGCGGGGACGAACCGGTTCCGTGTCTGAGAACCGCGGCGATGATAAAAGTATGCCTTCCGAGCGCATCCAACTCGTCACCGCCTCCCTTTTCCAATCTCTGCTGGAGCGCGCCCGCCAATCCCCGCGGCGGCGTACCAACTACAACTTCCACCCCACGCTGGAGGATAATCCCCACCGGTTCCTGAATGTCATGCTCCAGGGCACGTATATTGCGCCGCACCGGCACCTGGATCCGCCCAAATCGGAGTCCTTCCTGGTGCTGGAGGGCCAGGCGGCGTTCTTTACCTTTGAGGATTCGGGCCAGATCCAGGCGGCTTATCTGTTGGGAGGCGAGACGCTCGGGATCGACATTCAACCCGGCGTCTGGCACACGCTGGCGGTCCTCACTCCGCACGCCATCTGCTACGAGGTGAAGCCCGGCCCCTACTCCGCCGCCAACGATAAGGATTTCGCCCCATGGGCGCCGCGCGAGGGCGATCCCGCGGCCCCGGCCTACCTCCAACGCCTCATCCGTTTTGTAACGCGGCCGTAACCGGATCGTCACATGCGTCCGTTAGTATGAGAGCCGGAGGTCCAGTTCCATGGCGGCCAGGGAGGTCGCGTTCCTGATCATCTTCGTCGCACTCACGTTCGATTTCATCAACGGCTTTCACGATGCCGCCAACTCCGTCGCGACGGTGGTAGCCACCCGTGTGCTGACGCCGTTCCAGGCCGTCCTGTGGGCTGCGTTTTTTAATTTCGTCTCCGCTTTCACCTTTGGCACCGGCGTCGCCAGTACGGTGGGCAAGGGGTTCGTCGACGTCAGTCTGGTCACCTTGCCCGTTATCACGGCCGGCTTGATCGGGGCGATCGTCTGGGATCTGATTACCTGGCGGCTAGGTCTGCCCACGAGTTCCTCCCATGCGCTGATTGGAGGCTATGCCGGGGCTGCGCTCGTCCACGCCGGGTTTAAGCTCGGGCCGGCGAACGCCTTTCGGGGTCTTGTCGTGGGGCAGTGGCCGAAGACCCTGGTCTTCATCGTGATTGCGCCGCTAATCGGTCTGGTTCTGGCTTATGCGCTGATGATCGCCGTGTACTGGCTCTTTCAGAACTCCACGCCATCGAAGATGGATAAACATTTTCGGCGGCTGCAACTGCTCTCGGCGGGAATGTACAGCTTCGCGCACGGCACGAACGACGCCCAGAAGACGATGGGCATCATTACGGGCGTGCTGGTGGCCGCGGGCATACAGAGCGAGTTCCACGTCCCGGTGTGGGTCGTACTCTCGGCGCACGCGGCCATCGCGCTCGGTACCCTGAGTGGCGGCTGGCGCATTGTGCGCACGATGGGCACAAGGCTGACGAAACTGAAGCCGCGAGGAGGATTCTGCGCGGAAACGGCGGCCGCAAGCTCGATCCTCTTTGCAACGTACCTCAGACTGCCGGTATCCACTACGCACGTGATCGCCGGGGCTATCGCGGGCGTGGGGAGCGTTCAGCGCTTCAAAGCGGTGCGGTGGGGGCTTGCCGGCGACATCGTTTGGGCATGGGCGCTAACCATACCGGCTTCGGCGATCATCGCCGGACTGGCCTTTTTGCTGATTCACTCTGCGGCGTAGGGCATGGCCGCTATTTGACGCCGTCAATCAGGCTCTTGTGCAACGCCGCCAGTTTCGCCGCGTCGAACTTCACCACCTTGCGGTCGTACGTCATCAGGCCGTTGACTTCGCCCTCCACATCGCTGGTCTGGGTATACACCGCCGCGCCCAGCCCCTTTTTCACCAGCGGCGCGAGTTTCGCCAGCAGGTCCTCGTAAGCAGCCTGGAGCGCGGCGCGGTCCTGGAAGTTGCGATAGCCCCAGTTGCGCTTGTCGGTCCACCAGAGGTGGCCTTCCACGGGGAATCCCAACCCGCCGAACTCGCCGAGAACGGAGACGCGGTCGGGCATTACGGGGAACATGTTCGGCCCGGGGTAGTCGTGCATGTCCTTCATAGCGCCGAACCCGCGATCCTCCCAGCCGCTGGGCCCGTCCACCAGGCGCGAGGGGTCGAGCGCGTTCACCATCTTCAAAATGCCGTTGGTATCGTGCTGCCCCCACCCTTCGTTGAAGGGGACCCAGGCGATGATGCTGGTCGTGTTCTTCAGGTTGGCGACGAGCGCTTTCAGTTCGCGCTGGAAATCGGCCGCGTCGGCGGGCGGGAACTTCGCATCCTCCGGGCTGCCTTTGCGCACGGTGGCGCCGCGCCCGTTCACGCTGGGCATGTCCTGCCAAACCAGGATGCCGAGCTTGTCGCACCAGTAGTAATAACGCGCCGGCTCCACTTTCACGTGTTTGCGGAGCATGTTGAAGCCGAGTTTCTTGAGCGTCTCGATGTCGAAACGGATGGCCTCGTCGCCCGCCGCGGTGTACAGTCCGTCGGGCCACCAACCCTGGTCCAGCGGACCAATCATGAATTGCGGATGGTTATTGAGGTACAGGCGATTGAACCCTGCGCTATCCTTGCGGAACTCGATCTTGCGCATGCCGAAGTAGCTCTTCACGGCGTCGCCGGACTGCAGCCTGATCTCGAGGTCGTACAGGACGGGCGTGTCGGGAGACCAGGTCTCCACCGCGCTCAGCGGGACCGCTGTTTCCGTACCGGTCCTTCCGGTGACCCGCCCCACCTGCCTGCCGCCGAGCGACGCGGTGGCGGTGAACTCACCTGCCGCGGAGGCTTGCACGGTGAGCCGCAGCTTGCGCCCGTCCACGTCGGGAATCATCGTGATGTCCGTGATGGAAGCGGATGGAACCGGTTCCAGCCAGACCGTCTGCCAGATGCCGGAAACGGCCGTATACCAGATG
>JAIQFU010000190.1 GCA_020073115.1 Terriglobia bacterium | reverse complement strand
TCGGAAGCGGAAACGCCGTCTTTTCCACGGCACCGGATGGAAGCAGGCTTTTCATGCCGCTGATCTGTTGCAGCAACACTCCATCCGCCTGGGCATACCTGCCCATAGGCAAGGGAATGAATTCCGCACACTGTACCGGCACCCCAACTTCCTTGCGGCGATCCACTGCAAGGACGGACAAGCCGGCGCGCGCCGTGCGTCGGCGAGCAGCGTCCTGGCCTTCCGATACCGGGTCTCCGCTTCCCCGTGGAGATTGCGGCCGGCGAGTCTCAGCGTTTTTTCGATCTCGCTACGGATTAAAGCAACCAGTTGACGATCGGTTCTCCCACGGAGTTCCGATAGAGACATTCGCGCTTGCCCGGCACTCATGAAACCTCCACCTGCCAACCCGCTCCGCTGTTCAATGGCGCACCTGGTTATTTAGACGCATAAACAGGGGAATTTGCCCAATCTTTTTGTGGCCATCCATGAGGCGCTTTCTTATTTGTAAGACGCACACCGGAAGCACCCGTTAGCAGAAGCCATCCCGCATCTTTTCCGGACCGTTTGCATCCAACTACGGTACCGGAGGTAATCCATGAAACGCACTGGAACTGCGCAGTGGCGCGGAGACCTGAAATCGGGGAACGGGACCGTCTCCACGGCGAGCGGCGTTCTCTCCAATTCGCCGTATTCTTTTCAAACCCGATTTGAGGAGGCGAAAGGCACAAACCCGGAGGAGTTGCTGGCGGCGGCCCACGCCGGGTGCTTCTCCATGGCGCTTTCGGCGCAGTTGGCGCAGGCCCATCTTACGGCCGAGAACATCGATACCAGCTGCTCCATCACGCTCGAGAAACAGCCCGACGGCTTCGCCATCACCCAGAGTCACCTGGAGGTCAAAGCGCGCGTTCCCGGGGCCAGCCAGGAGGCTTTCGACCGCGCCGTCGAAGCCGCCAAGACCGGCTGCCCCGTTTCCAAGCTGTACAAAACGAACATCACGGTAAATTCCACCCTGGAATCCGAGCGGACCCGGACCGCCGGGTAAGGCCGCCCGGCCGCCGGGGCCCGGAAGGCGTCCAGGCGCCAGCCTGTCGCGGCCGGCCGTAGACCGGTCGTACGCTCGGGTGTAGTTCTTTTCCGCATCTTGCCTCAGGACGGCGTTCAGGGGCACGATCCCGCCTCCTCTCCCGTGCGGCGCCGTACCAGGGCAGCAAAACTGCAAGTCTCCGCGGATATGGCTCCGCCGCGCTGCTTGGCCTGTGGGTGCGTCCTCTTGTGTTTGGCTTGGGCGAGAGGCGCCGACTTGGCGCCGGCCGCCGATTACGAAGGCAAAACCATCCAGGAAGTCCGCTTCGATCCTCCCACGCAACCGGTTGCCCGCGCCGACCTGGCCCGCCTGGTCCCCTTGCAGCCCGGAACGCCCGTTCATCTCTCGGAGGTGCGCGAGGTCATCAAGCGGCTGTATGCTACCGGGCGCTACTCCGGCATCGCCGTAGAAGCCGAACCCAACGCCGGCGGCGTGGCGCTGGTGATTCACACCGTGGAGCAATGGTTCATCGGCCCCGTAGAGGTCAGCGGCAAGGTCCACATGCCGCCCAACGAAGGCCAACTCGGGAACGCCGCGCGCCTGGAACTGGGCGAACCGCTGGAAGAGGACGACCTGCAAGGCGCGGTGAAGAGCATGCGCGACCTGCTGGAACGCAACGGCCTCTATCTCGCCACCGTGGTCCCCAAACTCGACCGCGATTCCGAACACCAGCAGGTGGCTTTCACGTTTACCGTGAACTCGGGCAAGCGCGCCCGGTTTGTGCTGCCGGTAGTGATGGGCGACACCCGAATGCCACCCGAGGAACTGGCGGGAGCGGCGAAATACAAGAAGCTGTGGTTCTTCGGCTGGAAGTACGCCACCGAAGACAACACCGACCGCGGGCTCAACAATATACGCCGCAAGTACGACAAAGACGACCGCCTCACCGCCTCCGTCTCGCTGGACCACATGGAGTACCTCCAGGACCAGAACCGTGTCCGCCCCCACATCGAGGCCGAGGGCGGGCCGAAAGTGAAAATCCAGACCGACGGCGCCAAGGTTTCCAAGAAGAACCTGGAAAAGTACGTTCCCGTTTTCGATGAGCAGACCGTTAACCGCGACCTTCTGGTGCGCGGCGTGGGGAACTTGCGCGACTACTTCCAGAACAAAGGTTATTTCGACGTCGAGGTGGACTTCCGCACGAAGCAAGTGGATCCCGACCACGAGGACATCACCTACCTGGTCACCCCCGGAGAACGCCACAAGGTGGTGCGGGTGGACATCGCCGGGAACCACTACTTCAGCACGGATGATATCCGGGAGCGCATGTATATCCGGCCGGCCGGGTTCCTTTACCTCCGCCACGGCCGCTACAGCAAGGGTTTCGCCGACCGTGATGGGGACAACATCGAAGCGCTCTACAAGGCTAACGGCTTCCGCGATGCGAAGGCCGCCATTACCCTGGTGGACGATTACCAGGGCAAAAAAGGCGATGTGGCCCTCACCATGACGATCACGGAGGGCGCGCAGTACCTGGTTTCCGCCATTGCCGTGGACGGCATCACCCGGCCCGACAAGCCGCAGATCCTCGCGCGACTGGCCTCCGTGCCCGGAGAGCCGTTCAGCGAAACCAACGTGGCGCTGGACCGCGATTACATACTCAACGTCTACTATTCCGCGGGGTATCCGGACGCCGCATTCGATTCGCGCTTTTCGCCGGGGCCCGGGCCCGACCAGATCAGCCTGCACTACATCGTCAACGAGGGCAAGCCGCGCTACGTGCGCGACGTGCTGCTCTCCGGGCTGCACGAAACCCGCCACCGCCTGGTGGATCCCAACATCCTTTTCAAGCCCGGCGATCCCCTCTCCTGGACTCGCATGGGATACATGCAGCGCCGCCTCTACGACCTTGGCGTTTTCGACAAGGTCGACATGGCCATCCAGAATCCACAGGGCGATACCGAAAACAAGTACCTCCTTTACCACTTCGTCGAGGGCCACCGTTATTACACGGCGGTCGGCTTCGGGGCCGAGATCGCGCGCATCGGGGGCAGCCAGACCAGCCTGAACAACCCGGCGGGAACGGCCGGCTTCGCGCCCCGCGGCGATTTCGAGATCAGCCGGCTGAACCTCTGGGGGCTGGGGCACAGCCTGAATTTCAAAAGCCGCTACTCCACGCTGGACCGGCGCGTGTCCCTCAACTACCTGGCTCCGCGCTACCGCAACGTGGAGGGGCGCAACATCTCTTTCACCGGGCTCTACGACAACACCCGCGACGTCCTGACCTTCACCGCGCGCCGCATCGAAGGATCGGCGCAGATCTCACAGAAACTCTCCAAGCCCACCACGATTTTCTGGCGGTATACGTGGCGCGACGTCGTGGTGGACACGAGCACGCTGAAAATCAACAAGCTGCTGATCCCGATCGTCTCGCAACCCGCGCGCATCGGCATGATCGACGCAAACCTGGTGCAGGACCGCCGGGACGACCCGGTGGACGCGCATCGCGGCGTCTACAACTCGGCCGACCTCGGGCTGGTGGAACACTTCTTCGGCGGAAACAAGAACTTCCTGCGGTTCCTCGGCCGCAACTCCTACTACAAGACGATCCATTCGCTGTACGTGCTCGCCTTCAATACCGAGATCGGCGCGATCCATCCGTTCCACGTTACGCCCGGGGTGGACGCGTTCAACTACGTTCCCATCGCCGAGCATTTCTTCGGCGGCGGCAGCACCTCTCACCGCGGCTTCCCGGATTACCAGGCGGGCCCCCGCGACACCGAGACCGGGTTTCCCTTGGGCGGCAATGCTCTCTTCTTCCACACCGAGGAGTTCCGTTTTCCCCTGATCGGCGACAACATCAATGGCGTGTTCTTTCACGACATGGGCAACGTTTATTCCAGCGTCAGCAGCATTTCCTTCCGCGTCCACCAGCAGAACCTGACGGATTTTGACTACATGGTGCACGCCGCAGGTTTCGGCATCCGCTACCGCACGCCCGTGGGGCCCATTCGCCTCGACCTGGCGTACAGCATCAACCCGCCGACGTTCCATGGCCTGAAAGGCACGTATCAGGACCTTCTGAACAACACCGCCATCCCGGCCATCCAGAACGTGAGCCATTTTCAGTTCTTCTTCTCCATCGGGCAGGCATTTTGATATGCAAAAGAAATCATCCCGGTACGTAGCGTGGGCACTCCTGCCTGCCGTGTCGACATTCGTGTCGACACGCGGAGCCGGGTTTCGGCAAGAGCGCCGAAACGGCAGGCAAGAGTGCCCACGCCACATCATCGCCGCCGTTCTGCTTTTCCTGGCTCCTCTTTCCGCCGGCGTGATCGACCGCGTCGCCGTGGTCGTGGGGAACCAGGTCGTCACCGAAACCGAGGTCCAGGAAGAAGTCCGCGTCACCGAGTTTCTCAACGGCGAGCCGGTCGACCTCGGTCCGGCCCAGCGCCGCGCCGCGGCCGAGCGCCTCGTGGATCAGCAGTTGATTCGCAACGATATGGTGACAGGCGGCTACTCACAGCCTCCCGCGGGCGAGGCCGACAAGATGCTGGCCGACCTCAAGGAGGAACGCTTCCACGGCCGCGAACCGGAATACCGCGCCACGCTGGCCCGCTACGGCATCACGGAAGCCGAACTCAAGGAGCACCTGCGCTGGCAACTCGCCGTGATGCGGTTCACCGACGCGCGGTTCAGCCCCAACATTCCCCGGGAGCCCGCCGTGCAGACGGCCAACCGCATGCGCGCCGGCGCCGCGCCCGCTCCGGAAAACGGCGTGGAGCAGCAGTTGGAGGCCTGGCTCAAGGAAGCGCGGAGCAACACGAGAATCCAATTCAGGAAAGAGGCTTTTCAATGAGCCGCCCGAAGAAAATCGCTCTGATCGTAGGCGGATCCATCCTGGGCCTCATCGTCGTCGTTTTCATCGCCGGCATCATCATCGTACAGACCCAGTGGTTCCGCGACACCGTTCGCAACAAGATCGTTACGGCCACGGAGGACGCCACGGGGGGCAAGGTCGATGTCGGGTCGTTCTCTTTCGACTGGACCCATCTGCGCGCCGTGGTGCGGAATTTCGTGATCCACGGCCTGGAGCCTCCCGGCGCGGCTCCGCTTTTCCGCGCCAACCTCCTTCAAGTCGATCTCAAGCTCACCTCGCCTTTTCACGGCGGCGTGGATATCGCCTACCTGCTGGTGGACACGCCCCAGGCGGACGTGATCGTGTACCCCGACGGCCACACGAACGTGCCGTCGCCTAAAACCAAATCCACGAGCAACAAGAACGGCCTGCAAACGGTGGTGGACCTGGCCATCGGCCGCTTCGATCTCCGCCACGGCAGCTTCACTTTCGCCGAACGGAAATCGGCGCTCGACGCCAGCGGCGAGAACCTGCGCGCGCAACTCGGCTATAACGCCCTTGCGCCCCAGTACACCGGTGAGATCGACATCAGCCCGCTGTATGTCAAATCGGGCGCCAATCAGCCCGCGAACGTGAACGTCAAGCTGCCGATCACACTCGAGAAGGACCGCATCGCGCTGGCCAACGCGCAGTTGACCACGCCCGAATCGGAGGTGACGGTCACCGGTTCCATGGACCATCTGGCCAACCCGCGCGAGCAGGCCCACATCAACGCGCGCATCGCCCTGGATGAGGCGAAGCGCGTGGCCGGCCTGAATATGCCGCTCGATACAGCCCGCGGCCCGCGCATCCTGAACGCCGACGTCACCGCTTCCATGGCGGACAACCGCATTCAGGTGCAGAGCGGGCGCGTGAGCCTGGGTCATAGCGCCATCGAAGCGCACGGGACTTTGGAAACACAGAACAACCGGAGCCAGAATGCGAACTTCGGCGGTACGATGCAGTTCAACGCGTCGTTGGCTCTGGGCGAGATCGGCCGCCTGATGCGCCTGGCCGCGCAGCCCGAGGGCACCGTCCGCATCGGCGGGAATGCCGCCCTGACGGCCAATAACGCGTATGCGGTAACGGCCAATATCGACGGCCGGAACATGGCGTTCCGCGAGAACGGAACGCGGATCGCCGGAGTCGACCTGGCAACGAGCGTCTCCGCGGATCCGCATCGGATCGAGGTGGCGGGGCTGCGCCTTTCGGCCCTCGGGGGCAGCGTCACTGGGTCGGGCGCAGTTGAGAATATGGCCCAGTTTCACTTCGCGGGCGACCTCCACCACTTCGACATCGACCAGGTGATGCGCGCCTTTACCCCTAACCGCCTGGGCTATGACGGCATCGTGTCCGGCCCGGTGCAGGTGGCCGGGAACCTGAAGAATACGCACGATCTGGTGGCCCGCGCCAACCTGGCCGTCGGCCCCGGTCCGCGCGGCGTGCCCGTTGCGGGCCGCCTCAATGCCGATTACGACGCCCGCGGCGATACCGTCACCCTGGGCCGGTCCTACCTCCAGATGCCGCACACGCGCATCGATCTCTCGGGCTCACTCGGCAGCCAGATCCAGGTACGTCTGGTGACGCGCGATTTTAGCGACTTCAAACCGGTGGCCGCCATTCCCGCGGCCCTCAACGGCGGCGCCGCCACGGTGGACGCCACGGTCAGCGGCAGCCTCAGCGCGCCGCATATCTCCGGCCGCATCGCCATGAACAACTTCTCCGTGGAGGGGAGGCCGTTCACGCAGTTGGCGGCCACGGTGGATGCCACCAAATCCGGCGCCTCCATCACCAACGCTTCGCTCACGCACGGGGCGCTCCAGGCCCAGTTCTCCGCCTCGGTGGGCCTGCGCGACTGGAAGCCGGAATCCTATGAACCATTGCGCGTCGATGCGACGGTCCGCAACGCCGACCTCCGCGACGTTCTGGCCCTGGCCGGCCAGTCGAGCCAGCCCGCCACGGGCGAACTGAACGCCGACGCCCATATGGCGGGGACCATCGGCAGCCCCCAGGGCAATGCCGACCTGAGCGTGGTGAAAGGAACCATCGAGGGCGAACCCTTTGACAGCCTCACCGCGCGGGTGGCGATGACACAGCAGGCGATCGAGCTTTCCAGCTTCAATCTGACTGCCGGCAAGGCCCGCCTCGACGCCAATGCCACCTATCAGCACGCCCCCAACGATCTCAAACGCGGGTCTCTACGGGCGCACGTGGCGAGCAACCAGGTCCAACTCGCGCAGTTCCAATCGCTGGTGAAGGACAGGCCGGGACTCGGCGGCGCGCTGAACCTGAACGCGGACGTGGCCGCGAATCTCTACCCGGGCCCCTCGGGCGAGCAATACCAACTGCTCAACCTGAACGCCAATGCGTCCGCACGCGGTTTAACCATGGAAGGCAAGCCTCTGGGCGATTTTACGGCCACCGCGCAGAGCGCCGGTCAGGTGTTGCGCTACAACGTGAACTCCGATTTCGCGGGGTCCACCATCCGCGGGAACGGCCAATCCGAGAACGCCGGTAACCACCGGACCAGCGCCAATCTCCAGATCGCGAATCTGCCGATTCAGCGCGTTCTGGCCGTCGCCGGGCGGCGCGATATCGCGGTGACGGGCGAACTCGGCGCCACCGCCGCGCTGAGCGGGACCCTTGACGATCCGCACGTCACAGCCAATCTGACCGTCGGCAACGGCCTGGCCTACCAGCAGAAATTCAGCCAACTGCGCGCCTCGATCAACTATTCCAACCAGTTGGTGGATATCCCCTCGCTGCATTTCGCCAGCGGTCCCAATACGATCGACGCCAGCGCGTCGCTGGCGCACCCCGCGGGCGACTACGAGGACGGCCAGGTCCACTTCAACGTGCGCTCCAATCGCCTCCAGTTGGCCGGCTTTCCCGCGGTCGTGCAACTCAAGCCGGGGCTCGCCGGAACCCTGCAAGTCTCGGCGGAAGGAGCCGCCACGCTGCGGCGCAATGCCGTCCCGCTGTTCGCCAATTTGAACGCCGACATAGCTGCCCAGGGTCTCACGGTCGCGGGCAAGCCCGTGGGCGACCTGACCGCCACGGCGGAAACGCGGGGCAGGGAACTCGATTTCCACCTTGCGTCCGATTTTGCCCGCGCCGACATTCGTGGCGGCGGCCGCATGCAGCTTGCGGGCGACTACCCCCTGAACGCGCAGTTGACCTTCTCCAACGTGACGTGGTCCGGTCTCGGCAACTGGCTGGGCGAGACGGCTGCCGGTCCAGGTTATTTCGACGCCTCGGCAGCCGGCCAGGTGAACGTCTCCGGTCCGGCGACGCGCATGCAGGACCTCCGCGGCGAAATCCGGCTCGCCACCCTGGAAGCCCATTCGGTGAAGCAGGCGACCGGCGCCCAGCCGCGCGTCAATCTCCAATTGCGGAACCAGGGCGATGTGCTGGTTTCACTCGACCGGTCGGTGGTAACGATTCGGAATTTCCGCATCGCCGGGCCGGACACCACCCTCGCCGTCACCGGCTCCGCGCCGCTCACTGGCGGCCAGCCGGTCAACCTTCGCGCAAACGGGAATATCCAGTTGGATATTCTCGAGGCTCTAAGCCCCGACATCTTCTCCGCCGGGAAGGTGGTTCTGAACGCGGCCGTGACGGGCACGGCCGCCAGCCCCGCGGTCAACGGCCGCCTGGAGCTTCAGAATGCGTCATTCAACATCCTGAGCGCGCCCAACGGACTGTCCAACGCCAATGGCTCCATCGTGTTCACCGGGTCGCAGGCCGTCATCCAGAACATCACCGGCGAAAGCGGCGGCGGGAAGATCACGCTGGCCGGTTTCGTGGCCTACGGCGGCCCGGAGATGCAGGTCCGGGTGCAGGCCACCGCCGACAAGGTGCGTATCGACTACCCCGAAACGGTGAGCACCGAAGTCACCGCGAAACTGACCCTGGCCGGTACGACCGCGCGCAGTCTCCTTTCCGGCAATGTCAGCATTCTGGACGTGGCGCTGCATTCGCACAGCCGGCGTGCAACGCGTGGTGTTCGCAAGCTCGCTGGCGGTAAACGGCATGCAGAAGCACTATGGCGATCGCATGATCACCGAGGACGACTTCCGCCACGGCGACGTGCAGTACGCGATGCACAAGATCTTCAACGAATTCCAGGCCCAGGACTATAATGAGAAATACGGCATGGTGATCACCGCCGTCCGTCCGGCGAACGTCACCGGGCCCGACAAGGTGCGCGGCTCGGTGGACCACCCGGGAATGCTCGGCCGGGTGATGATCACCCAGGGTGAGGTGATCTTCTTCGGGGCCAAGTACACCATTGACCAGGGGACCCTGACCTTCGTCAACCCGCAGAAGATCAATCCTCTGATCAATATCGACCTCGAGACCACGGCTCAGGGCATCGACGTCGCGATCAGCGTCTCGGGTCCCATGGACCGGCTGAAGCTCTCCTACCGTTCCGATCCGCCGATGCAGTTTTCGGACCTGGTATCGCTGCTGGCTTCCGGGAAGGTTCCGACCACCGATCCGGTGCTGGCGGCGCGGCAACCCGCGGCGCCGCAGCAGAGCTTCGAGCAGGCCGGCGCGTCGGCGCTGCTGGGCCAGGCGGTGGCCAATCCGGTGTCCGGCCGGCTCCAGCGCCTGTTCGGCGTTACGAAACTAAAGATCGACCCGACGATTGTAGGAAGCTCCAACACGCCCCAGGCCACTCTCACGCTCCAGCAGCAGATCACGCGCGAAATCACCTTCACCTACATCCAGGACGTGACGCAAAGCAATCCGCAGGCGGTCCGTATCGAGTGGGCCATCGATCCGCATTGGTCCGCCATCGCCCAGCGCGACACCTACGGTATTTTCGATTTGGACTTTTTCTGGAAGAACCGGTTTAAGTAGGACGGGCGCCAGGCGCGTAAACAACCAAATCGCCGTGCGTTGCCTCACCCGCACTGGAGACCGCATTGCATCTCTCCATGGCGTCCGGACGGCGCCGCCGCCCGGCAAAGGAGAGAAGAGATGTCCAGATTTGTCCCATACGCATTCGGCGTCGCGCTCGCTCTCAGCCCGGCGATTGTCTGTGCGCAGACAAACAACGGGAACAACCGCCCTAATTACGATTCCAGCAGCAGCCAAACCACGACCCAGACCAACCAGAACTCGACCAGTACGAAAACCAACGGGACCACGACGCCCGCCACGAACAACAATATGACGTCGCCGGCGGCGAACAATGCGGGCACGGCGAATCGCGCCATGCCGAACACCGCGGCCAACTGGCTGCCGGCCCTGTTCGGCGGTTCGCTGCTCGCCGGCGCCGGCGTGAGCCTGCGCCGCCGCTACTCCCGCGAATCGTAGCGTTGCGCCCGGGTAGGGCGGGCTTTAGCCGGCGCGGGGTTTCAGCCCCGCTCGCC
>JAIQFU010000189.1 GCA_020073115.1 Terriglobia bacterium | reverse complement strand
GGAAATTCAAGGATACCGCAGTGTGGTGCGCCGCAAATCCCGCCGCAAAACGGGGACTGGCTCGAATTTCGCCGCCTTTGCGAAACTTCGTGCCTGTCCCCGCTTTGCCCTTCCGCGAATCCTACTGCGTGGTATTGCGCCGCAAAACGGGGACTGGCTCGAATTTCGCCGCCTTTGCGAAACTTCGTGCCTGTCCCCGGTTTGCCCTTCCGCGAATCCGACTGCGTGGTATTGCGCCGCAGGCCGCTAGTCCTAATATCGCCCGATGCCGGCGTCAAAACCGGCGCACCAAGCCAGGAGGCCCACCCCACGCGAGTCCGGCTGACAGCTGACAGCTGATAGCTGACAGCTTACATCTTATATCGCCCGAAATCCTCGTCGTTGAGCCCTTCGAGCATGCGGCGCAGTTCCTCGTCGGTCACCTTGTCGCCCACCGACGCGGTCGCTCGTTTAGAAGATTTCAGAACCGTCTCTTCCACGTAAATCGGGCAGTCCAGCCGCAGCGCCAGCGCCAGCGCATCGCTGGGACGCGAGTCTACGGTGATCAGCTCCCCATCCCGGTCCAGCCAGATCACGGCGTAGAACGTGTCGTCCTTCAACTCGCTCACCACGATTTTCCGCAGGCCCGTGTTCAGCCCGAACAACAGGCTTTTGATCAGGTCGTGGGTCATGGGGCGGGGCGTTGACACTTTTTCGATTTCGAGGGCGATGGCATTGGCTTCGTACACGCCCACCCAGATGGGCAGAACCGTGTTGCCATTCACGTCCTTGAGGATGACGATGGGCATGTTCGTCACGGGATCCATCATCAGCCCGCGAATCTTCATTTCGACTTCCATCACGCCCTCCCAGATCTCATTACACCACACCCCACCCTGTAGGAACTATTAGCCATAGAGGAACACGGAGGAAGCTGTTATCCGTGTGCATCCGTGTGCATCTGTGGCTGTAATCAGGTTTTTCCGGCCTCAGCCCGCCACTGCCTCCCCCACCAGCGAGTTGGGCCCCGATCGCGTGACCCGCACCGGCACATACTGCCCCACCAGCGAGTTCCCGTTCGCCCCGGGATGCGTGAAGTTCAGCACGCGGTTGTCGGACGTCCGGCCGATCCACTGCCCGAGCGCCTGGTTCCTTCCTTCCACCAGGGTTTCCCGCGCCTCCCCGATCAGCTCCGCGTTCCGCCGGATCTGGATGGCGCGCTGCTTCTCCTGTAAGATCATGAGCCGGCGCTGCTTCTCTTCCTCGGGAATGCGGTCTTCCATGCCCAGCGCGGCGGTGTTGGGGCGCGGCGAGTACTTGAAGCTGAACAGCGAATCGTACTCCACCTCGTCCAGCAGCCGCAGCGTCTGTTGGAAGTCCTCCTCGGTCTCGCCGGGGAAGCCGACGATGATGTCGGTGGTGATGGAGTACTTCCTCCGGGCGGTTTTCAGCCATTCGATCCGGCGCATGTACTCGTCCCGCGTGTAGAGGCGCTCCATGGCGGCCAGCACCCGCGTGGAGCCGGACTGGACCGGCAGGTGCACGTGGTCGCAAATCACCGGGTTGGCGTCCATCGCGTCCACGATATCCGTGCCGAAATCGCGCGGGTGCGAGGTGGTGTATCGTACTCGGCGGATGCCCGGGACTCCGGCCACCCCGGCCAGCAGCGCGGCGAAATTCCAGCCGGCCGGGGACGGGTCGCGGTAGCTGTTGACGTTCTGCCCCAGCAGTTGGATCTCGCTGTACCCCTGTTCCGCCAGGCGCCGCGCCTCGGCCAGCACGCTCTCGCTCGTGCGGCTGCGCTCCGGCCCGCGGGTGAACGGCACCACGCAGTACGCGCACGATTTGTCGCACCCCTCGATGATCGTGAGGTAGGCCCGGTGCGGGTTGTCGCGGCGCGTGAACGGGGTCTCGAAGGTTTCTTCGGTATCCAGGCTCAGGCCCGTCACCCGCCGGTTTCCGGCTTCCAACTGCACCAGCATCTCGCCCAGCCGCGTGTAACTGGCGGACCCGGCCACCAGGCTCACGTGCGGCGCGCGCTCGAAGATCTTCTCCCCCTCCTGCTGCGCCACGCACCCCAGGACGCCGAAAATCTTCCCCTTCCCCGCGTCGCGCTTGAACTGCTGCAGCCGGTTGAATACTTTCTGCTCGGCTTTGTCACGGATGCTGCACGTGTTGTACAGGATCAGCTCGGCCGCTTCCGGTGTTTCCACCGGAGCGTATCCCCTCGCCATGAGCGCCCCGACCACCTTTTCGGAGTCGTGCACGTTCATCTGGCAGCCGAAGGTCTCGATATAGAAGGTTTTCCCAGACACGGTTCTTCTATCTTAGCGAACGTCCGGATCGCCTCCCAATGCTAAACTGGCTCGGGGGATTCGCCGTGAAGTTCTTTCTGGATACCGCTAACCTCGACGAGCTGAAAAAGGCAACCGCCTGGGGTGTTGTGGACGGCGTGACCACCAACCCGACGCTGATTGCCCGCGAAGGGCGCCCCATCGAGGAGCAGATCCGGCTCATCTGCGAAATCGTGGACGGCGACATCAGCGCCGAGGTGGTGGCCCGGGACGCCGCGGGCATGGTCAAGGAAGGCCGCGAACTCGCGCGCATTCACAAGAACGTGGTCGTGAAGTGCCCGCTCACGCGCGACGGCATACGCGCCACCTCCGCTCTCAGCAAGGAGGGGATCCGGGTCAACGTCACCCTCTGCTTCTCCCCCGCGCAGGCCCTGCTGGCCGCCAAGGCGGGCGCCTACATCATCAGCCCCTTCGTCGGCCGGCTCGACGATGTGGGGGCCATCGGCATGGACTTGGTCCGCGATATCACCGTCATCTACCGCAACTACGATTTCAAGACTCAGATCCTGGCCGCTTCCCTGCGCTCGCCCATCCACGTCATCGAGGCCGCCCTGGCGGGAGCGCACATTGCTACTATGCCTTTTAAGGTCCTGGATATGTTGTTCAACCATCCTCTGACCGATAAGGGGATCGAGCAGTTCCTGAGCGATTGGGAGAAGGTGTTCCACGAGTCCCACGCCGCCGGTTGATGTTCCGTAAAATGCCCGCTCTTTCGTTAACGGCCGCGGAGGCCGTCACGCTGTCCCTGATGGGGGCGCTGGTAGCGCTCGGCTCCATCATTGGCTATCGCGCCTGGCGACGGTCGCGCATCTCCCCGGAGGAGCGCGAGCGGAGCCGCCGCTCGTCCCTCGCCGCCGGCGGCAAGATCAACGACGCCACCCTGGTGGAGATTCGCGAAGACGTGCTTTTCTACTCCTACCTCGTGCGGGGCATCGAATACACCGCCAGCCAGGACATCAGCGGGCTGAAAGACCGGATTCCCACCGATCTGGGCCTGGGTCTCGGTCCGGTGTCGGTCAAGTACGACCCGAAAAACCCCGCCAATTCCATCGTCGTGGCCGAGAAGTGGACGGGCCTCCGCGGAAAAGCCCTGAAGAGCTAGTCACGGGGCATGGGCATTCGTGCCCGCAGTGTGAGCATTCGTGCCCACATCCCGACCCGGATGTATACCCACCGTGATCCTCCGTCCCTCTCCGCAAACTGAATGTACGCTCCCGTATGGCGGCGGCGCGCTACGGCTGTGTACCGTTTAACAGTGATCGTTCCGACGCGCCCGCGTTTCCGCGCGGCGGCGCCCCCTATCCCCCTTGCCGCTGTCAGCGAGGCGGACGACCCCGTTCGCAAGACCGCGTTCCGCCTGGGACTGGCCCTGGTCTTCCTGCGCTTCAGCATGCTGCACCAGATCCAGTCCATGCTGATGCACGTCAATCTCCGGCTCCTCTACCTGGTGGGGATTCCGGCCTTGCTCGGGGTGCTGGCGGCGGGCGGCATCCGGCGGACGTTTCGCGGCCGGCCCGCCGTCTACTGGACCGCTTTTGCCGTTTGGATGGTCCTGGCTACGCCGTTCAGCAGTTGGATCGGCGGCTCGGCTTCGTTTGTCCTGGTCTACCTGCGAACCAATATCGTCATGCTGTTCGTCGTCGCGGGCCTGGCCGTGACCTGGCGCGAGTGCAGACAACTGATGTACGTCATCGGGGCGTCGGCCGTGATCAATGCGCTCGCCGCCCGGCTGTTTCAATCGGAAGAAACGGCGGCCGCCGGCCGGCTCAGCCTCGACGTGGGGACCATCGCCAATTCCAACGACTATGCCGCCCACATGCTCCTGGTGATCCCTTTCCTGCTCTGGATCGGGCTCTCGTCGCGGTGGTTGGCCGTTCGCCTGGCCGCCTGCCTGGGCGTCGCCTACGGCATCTTCATCATTTTGGACACCGGCTCCCGGGGCGGGACGATCGGCCTCTGTGCGGGCCTGCTGTTTTTCCTCTGGCGGGGCACGGCGCGCCAGAGGATCGCCCTCCTCGCGCTCGGACCCGTGGCCCTCGTCGCTCTCCTGGCCCTCGTTCCCGGGAAGACGCTCGAGCGCATCCGGACGATCACGGCCGATACCAGGAACGGCGACCAGGAAGCCATCATGTCCTCGGAGAGCCGCCAGTACCTGCTCCGTAAGAGCGTCCTCTACGCCTTGGAGCACCCTCTCTTCGGCGTCGGCCCGGGCCAGTTCGCCTCCTATGAAGGTCGGCACAATATCGTGGTCGGCACCCATGGGTTATGGCACGAAGCGCACAACTCGTTCACCCAGGCGGCCAGCGAGTGCGGCATTCCCGCGCTCGTCTTTTTTCTGGCCGGCATCGTTTCCACCTGGCGCCTTCTGAGCGCCACCTGCCGCGAGGCAAGCCGGCGGCCGGATTGCCGCGATATCCAAACCACCACGTTCTGCATCATGCTTGCCATGGCCGGCTTTCTGGCGGCCATTACCTTCCTCAATTTCGCCTATTTCTTCTACCTGCCGGCGCTGGCCGGGTTGGCGATCGCCACTCACCACGCCGCCCGCGAGCAGTTTCGATCGAGAGCCGGTGCGCGCGGCCGAATTCTGGCCCCGGTTCTTTGGCCCAACGAAAACAATCGGTGGCGAAACCCGGCCGCCGTCGGCACTCGCCAGCCCGCACCGTGTCTCGTTCCAAACGGTACAAAACGTGCTCAGGCGATGCGGCGTTTGGAACAGAGAATGCGTTAATGGGGTGATATCATAGGGGCAGATGAGCTTACTGTCGCCCAGATTACAGCTAAAAGTCGCGCAGAAGCAGATTCTGACCCCGGGCCTCGTGCAGATGGTGACCGTCCTCCAGCTCAACCGGCTGGAGTTAAAAGAGATGATCACCCAGGAGATCGTCAAGAACCCGGTTTTGGAGGAAGCCAGCGAAGAACCCGGCGAGGAGATCACCCCCGAAGAGTTGCTCCCCCTGCTGGAGCAGGAGCGGGTGGCCGACCCGGCCGACAAGCAGATTCTCGACTCCTCCGTGCCCAACGAATCGAGCACCATGGATGGGGCCGCGATCGACGTCTCCATCAACGGCTCGCTCTTTCCCGATGCCGAGGAGAGCGCCGCGGCGGCCGCCGAGGCCGAAGCGGCTCCCGTGGACCCGCTGCTCGAAACGCCGGCTTCCACCGACCCCTTCGACGAAATCGATTTCGGCTCGTTCTTCGACGATTACCTCGACCCCGGCTATAAGAGCCCCGCGTCGGAATCCGTCGAAAAGCCTTCCTTTGAGACCTTCCTCTCGGCCCCGGTGACCCTGGGAGACCACCTGCGGTCGCAGTTGGCCGTGAGCGTCATCTCCGACGAGGTTCGCGATGCGGCCGAATCCATCATCGGCAACCTCGACGAGGACGGCTACCTCTCCGCCTCCCTGGAGGAGATCGCCACCGTCGGCGGCCACAAACCGGAGCACCTGGAAGCGGCGCTGCGGGCGGTGCAGTCGCTCGACCCCGCCGGTGTCAGCGCGCGCAACCTGCGCGAGTGCCTGCTGCTCCAGATCGAGAGCATCAACGGCAAGGGCGGCGTCGCCTGGCAGATCGTTTCCAGCTACATCCGCCTGTTGGAGACGCGCCAGTTCAAGGAACTCGCTAAAGTCATGGGGCGGCCCATGGAGCACGTGGAGATCGCCGTCCACATGATCCAGCGGCTCAACCCGCGCCCCGGGTTGCGCTATTCCGGCGCGGGCGCGCGCGTCGTGGAGCCCGACGTCTACTTCATCAAGGATGCCGACGACTACATCATCCAGATGAACGATGAGGACGTTCCCCAACTCCGGCTGAACGCCCAGTACCGCAAGATGCTCGACCGCGATAATGGCGCCACCAAGGAAGTTCGCGACTACGTCCGCGAGCGCTACACTTCCGCCATCCAGCTCATGAAGAACATCGAGCAGCGGAAGCAGACCATCCTCAAGGTGTGCCAGGCGATCGTGCGGCGGCAGACGGAGTTTCTCAACCAGGGGCTGGACTGGCTCAAGCCCATGATGATCAAGGAAGTGGCCGAGGAAGTGGGCGTCCACCCCTCCACCGTCAGCCGCGCCGTGGCCAGCAAGTACGTGCACACCCCGCAGGGCGTTTTCGAGCTCCGCTACTTCTTCTCCGAAGCCGTGCAGGGCCCCTCGGGCGGCGGCACGCCCCTGCTGCTGCTGAAGCGCAAAGTGAAGCGCATGATCGAGGAAGAGGACCGCACCAAGCCGCTGACCGACGAACAGATCACCCTCCTTCTCCAGCACGAGGGAATCAACGTCACCCGCCGTACCGTGGCTAAGTACCGCGAGGATATGAAGATCCCGTCCACCCACCAGCGCCGCGTCAGAAACTAGATCCCTGTGGGGCGGGGATTCCGCCCCGCCGCCGGCCTTCCGTGCGGCGCAAGCTCCGCTCCACCCCTCTCGCGGTACAGTATTAAAGGGGACGTACGGCCATGCCGGCCGAACGCAACATCAAATGAAAATCACGTACACGGGCAGACAGGTGGAACTGGCTCCAGCGCAGCTCAGGAAACTCGAAGCGCGGTTCGCGAAAATCGGTAAGCTGCTGGACGGTAAACGCGAATGCGAAGCGCACGTGATTCTATCGCTCGAACGCCACCTGAACCAGGCGGAGGCCACGGTCAACTATTTCGGCCACCAGCTGGTCGGCGTCGGCTCCAGCGCCGACCTGTTTACGGCCATTCACTCGGCCGCCGAGAAGCTGGAGAAACAGGCGCTGAAAGCCCGCACCAAGTGGCGGGATACCAAGCGTGCGCCGCGCCAAGAAGCCGGGGAACCCGAAGCGCTGGCCGAAACCGAGCCGGATGAGCAGCAGGAGCCCGAGGCCGAAGCGCGCGTCTACCGCCTCAATAACCATCAGAATCGCAAGCCCATGACGCTCGAAGAGGCTCTGCTCAAGATGGATCGCCGCCGGGACTACCTGGTTTATACGGACACAGAGACCGACCGCGTTTCGGTCCTGATCCGCCGGCGCGACGGCGATTTCGACCTGATCGAGAGCTGACGCCCGCACATGCCGTCCCAAGCCTCCCAACGCCCCTCCCCACCGGGACCGAAGGCGGAGCTTGTCATCATCACCGGCCTCAGCGGCTCCGGCAAGGGGTCGGTTCTCAAAGCCCTGGAGGACTTGGGTTTCTACTCCGTGGACAACTTGCCCGTGGACCTCATCCCCAAGTTCGCCGAACTCACCCGCGACAACCCCGGCGTCCGCGCCGCCGCGCTGGTAGTGGACGTGCGCGAGGGCGAGGGGCTGAAACGCTTTCCCAGGATCTTCTCCGGCATCCGCAAATCCATCGACGCCCGCCTCATCTTTCTGGAGGCGGACGAAAGCGCCATCGTGCGCCGCTTCAGCGAGACCCGCCGACCGCACCCCCTCGGCGCCGATCGCTCCATCGTCAAGAGCATCCGCACCGAGCGCCGGCAACTCGCCCCCATCCGCGCCATGGCGGACCTGATCATCAACACCTCCCGGTTCACCGTCCATGAGCTGCGCGAGTTCATCGGCGAGCGCTTCCGCGGGCAGCGCGACGAATCGAAGATCCTGATCTACGTCACCAGTTTCGGCTACCGCAATGGCGTGCCGCCGGAAAGCGATCTGGTTTTCGACGTGCGCTTCCTTCCCAACCCGAACTATATCCCGCGCTTCAAGAACCTCACCGGCCGCAACCCCAGCGTGGCCCGCTACATCCGCTCCTTTCCCCAGACGGTGGAGTTCGTGGACCGCATCTCCGAGCTGCTCGTTTATCTGGTGCCGCACTACATCCGCGAAGGGAAGAGCTATCTCACCATCGCGTTCGGCTGCACCGGCGGCCAGCACCGCTCGGTCATGATTGCGGAATCCATCCGCAAGAAGCTCCAGGAAGCCGGCTTCAAAGCCAAAATCAATCACCGGGATATCGTGAAGAAGTAAACCAGCTGTCAGCCATCAGCTATCAGCTCTCAGCAAGTGGCTGACGGCTGACAGCTGACGGCTGACAGCTCCTTCCGGATCCCTTTCTCCCCTGTCCCCAACGCCTGGACTTATAATTCAAGGCAGTCCCCTGGGAGGTTCTGCATCTATGGCCAAGATCCGCTTTACGGTGAATGGAAAAGCAAGCAGCGTGGACACGGAGCCCGAGCGGCCCCTGTTGGAGGTCCTGCGGGAGGACTTGGGCTTGACCGGAACCAAGTACGCCTGCGGCGAGGCCCAGTGCGGCGCGTGCACGGTGTTGCTCGACGGCAAGCCCGTCTTTTCCTGCGTCACGCCCGTTCGCGCGGCCCAGGACCGCAAAATCACCACCATCGAAGGACTCGCCCCGAACGGAACGCTCCATCCCGTGCAGCAGGCCTTCCTGGATGAAGGCGCGTCGCAGTGCGGCTACTGCACCCCCGGGATGATCCTGCGCACCGTAGGGCTGCTTCAGGAGCATCCCCGCCCCTCGGAGGCGCAAATTGTCGAGGCGCTGAACGGGAGCCTCTGCCGCTGCAACAACTACCACCGTATCCTGGGCGCGGTGCAGCGCGCGGCGGATGCCCTGGGGAAGAAGGCTTAGGAGGCGCCATGTCGGATGTCAATCGCAGAGAGTTCTTCGAAATGGCCGGGGCGGGCCTGTTGATTGTCGCGGCGCCGCCTCTCTCGGAGGCGCAGCGGGGCGCCGGAGCCGGCGCGCTGGAAACCAGGCTGCACCTGGGCGAAGACGGGTTTATCACGGTCATGAGCGGCAAGGTGGAGGAAGGCCAGGGCGCGCTCACCGAACTGGCCATGGTGGCGGCGGAGGAACTGCGCGCGCCCCTGGACCGCATCCGCGTGGTCCTCGGAGAT
>JAIQFU010000188.1 GCA_020073115.1 Terriglobia bacterium | reverse complement strand
GGCCGCACAGGCGGCGGGGGCGGCGGCTGGCGCCGCTCCGCAGCCGCCGCGCGAGCGGATCCCGGCGCCCCTGGAACGGACCCGTGCGCCCGAAGGGGCCGGCGACGAGATATTTCGCCTGGCCATCCTCCCCCCCAACCAGGGGGAGGAGCACACGCACCTGCTGGCCTCGTTCCGCAACGCCCAGGTGCTGGGGAAGATCGGGCGGCGCGGCGGCGAGGCCGGAAAACTCTGGCAGGAAATCATCGCCGAGCAGGAGCGCATCCGGGCCTGCGTGGACGGAACCAGCGACAAGGATATGCCCCAGGGCGACGAACTGATCGCGCTGGGCGAGAAGTTGTTTCAGGTGCTCTTCCCGGACGACGTGCGGCGGCTTTACGATGTAGCGCGGGCCGAACAGAGCGGCCGCCGGTTGAACGTGGTGCTCACATCCATGATCGACTGGATGGCCGACAAGCCGTGGGAGTTCGCCTTCGATCCCTGCCGGAGGAATTTCCTCGCGGTGGAGGACGTGAACTTTATACGGAACGTTTTGACGGCGATTCCGGCGGAGCGGATCGTGCCTCGGGCGGGACGACTGCGCATCCTGGTGGTGGTGGCGCAGCCCCTCGGGATGGCGCACCTTTCCGCGGAAGAAGAGACGGAGGTCATCCGCAAGGGATTCCATCACCTGCTGGAGCAAGGGCTGGCCGAGGTGGACGTTCTCCTGGACGCGACACCCGACGCGCTGCACCGCGAGCTGGAATCGGCGGAGCGCCCGGTGGACGTCCTTCACTTCATCGGGCACGGCGAATATAAGCCCGATGTCAATCTCGGATACCTGCTGTTCGAGAACGAGCAGGGCGGCGTACAGCGGCTGGATGCGCAGGTTTTGCGGCAGATTGTCTGCCGGCGGGACATCCGCCTGGTGTTTCTCAATTCGTGCGATTCGGGGCGCGGCGGGCGGGCCGACTTCAACCGCGGGGTTGCGCCGGCGCTCGTCGCGGGAGGCGTACCGGTGGTGGTGGCGAACCAGTACCCCGTGCTGGACACCTCCGCCACTTCTTTTGCACGCCACTTCTACTGGGCGCTGGCCCAGGGCCACGCGGTGGGCGATGCGGCGCGGGAAGCGCGCGTCGCGGTGAACTATTCCATAGCCGGCGAAGCGATCGACTGGGCCGTCCCGGTGGTCTACGCGCGCGATCCCGCCGACGTGCTTTGCGAGCCGGAGCAGCGGGCCGACGTGCGGAGCGAGGAGGCAGCGCGCGTTTCGGCGAACCGCTCGCGGCGGGCCGCCGCGCCCCGGGCCCGCCTGGTGGGACTCTGGGACGTGAACCGGGTGCTCCCGGACCTGGACCGGATTGCCGCCACGCTCAGCGCCTGCCAGGAGCAGTTCCAATTCCAGGCGGTTTCCTTTTCGGCCCCGCTGGGGACCTGGCGCCCCCAGCAGGATGGGGGCGGAACGTGCCTGCGCGCGGACAAGATCGCCCGGCGCCTCGGATCGAAGCCGGAAGAACTCGGGGTAGACATGCTGATCGCGATTACCACTCTGCCGGTCAGCGACGAGAAGGGCCGGATGGTGCATACGTGGCACGCCGCGGGGATCGCGATTCTGTCGGTGCGCGGCGTGCTGGAGCGACTTCACCCGCCGCTGCTGACACTGGAACGCACGGTGGCCAACGCCGCGGCGGCAATCGTGGGCGGCCTGAGTTCCAGCGCGCGGCACAGCAGGACCTGCCCGTACTTCGATAGCGGCAGCAGCGAGATCGAATCCATGGCCGGGCGTCTCAAGCTGTGCGAACCGTGCCGGAAGAAGATCGGCGATGCGGCGGTCCGCAAGGCGGTCGAAAGCATTCTGGGAGCGTATTGAAAACCGCTCGTGGCGCACGCTTCAGCGGGAGCCTGCGCTGCAGCGTGCGCCACAAGGCCGGGTTGCACTACGATAATCACAAAGGTATGGCCGTGACTGTCCATCTGAAGGACATCGTCGAGGTGCTGGAGTTGCAGTTCGATGAGCATCCTTCGTTCCTGGACCTCGATACCGGAAAGGTGGAAACGGTTTCCGTCGACTTGCTGCGCAAAGCGGAGGCGCCCGGCGACGAAGAACCGGATCTCCCCGAGTGGCAAAAGCCGGAATGGGAGATCGCCAAGCGAATCGTCTCGACAGACCGTTTCTTGAAGCTCCCCACGGAACACGACGTCCACGAGTGGGACATTATGCAGGATTTCGCCGATTCCAGGACGTCGGCGCGAATTCGCGAGGAGCTTCTGGAGGCCATCCACGGCTCCGGCGCATTCCGGTATTTCAAAAGCATCACCCGCCGGCGCGGGCTTGAAACGGCCTGGTACGAATTTCGCTCCCAGGCCTTGAGACAGATTGCCGTCGAGTGGTGCGAAGAGAACCAGGTCGCCTGGGCGTAGGCTCTCCGGCGGCGGGACTCCCCTACTGCCGCCCTCTACGTGGGGGCGAGGCTGCTTCGCCCGGCGCGCTGCGGCATTTTTCATGGCTTCCTTGCTTTCGTACCGTCAAGCCAGATATAGTTTGATTCCAAAACGAAGTGGCCGGGCGCCAGAAAGGACCAGCGCATGCGAAGACCCCCCGCCCCCGCTCAGGCGGCAAGCGCCAAGACGCCGCCCTATAAGAACCCCGCCCTCGCTCCCGCGAAACGTGCGAAAGACCTGCTCTCCCGGATGACCTTGGAGGAGAAGGCCGCACAGATGATGTGCGTCTGGCAGCAGAAGGCGCAAACCCTCCTCGATGCCGAAGGCAATTTCGATTTTCGGAAAGCCAAGGCTGCGTTTAAGGGCGGGCGCGGAATCGGACAGGTGGGCCGCCCCAGCGACGCCGGAGGCGGCAAGGACGCCCGCGGCATGGCGGAGCTCACCAATGCCATCCAGAAGTTCTTCGTGGAGCACAGCCGCCTGGGCATACCGGTGATCTTTCACGAGGAGTGTCTCCACGGCCATGCGGCCATCGGTGGAACGAGCTTCCCCCAGCCCATCGGGCTCGCCGCCACATTCCACCCGGAGCTGGTGGAAGAGCTTTTCACCATGACCGCCACGGAAGCGCGCCTCCGCGGAACGCACCAGGCGCTCACGCCGGTGGTGGACGTGGCGCGGGAGCCGCGCTGGGGACGCGTGGAAGAAACCTACGGCGAAGATCCGTACCTCGTCTCCCGGATGGGCCTGGCGGCGGTGCGCGGGTTTCAGGGCGATGCGTCGTTCCGCGACAAGCGCCGGGTCATCGCCACCCTGAAGCACTTCGCCGCGCACGGGCAGCCCGAATCGGGCATGAACTGCGCGCCCGCCAATGTCTCCCCGCGGGTGCTGCGCGAGACGTTCCTGTTCCCGTTTAAGGAGGCCATCCGGAAAGCCGGCGCGATGAGCGTCATGGCCTCCTACAACGAAATCGACGGCGTGCCGTCCCACGCCAACCGCTGGCTGCTGCGCGACGTGCTCCGCAAGGAATGGGGCTTCGACGGTTTCGTGGTGTCCGATTACTACGCCATCTGGGAGCTCAACACCCGCCCCGAAACGCACTCCCACTGGGTGGCCAGGGACAAGAAAGAAGCCTGCGCCCTGGCCGTGCGCGCCGGCGTGAATATCGAACTACCCGAGCCGGATTGCTATCTGCACCTCGTGGAGCTGGTCCGGAAGGGCGTATTGAAGGAATCGCAGCTCGACGAACTGGTCGCCCCCATGCTGCGCGCCAAGTTCCAGCTGGGGCTGTTCGAGGATCCGTACGTGGACCCGGACGAAGCGGACCGCGTGGTGGGCTGCGACGAACATCGTGAGCTCGCGCGGCGCGCGGCGCGCGAGACGATCACGCTGTTGAAGAACGAAAACCACGTGGCGCCGCTGGACCCGAACGCGATCCAGACCCTTGCCGTGATCGGCCCCAACGCCAACCGCAGCCTCCTCGGCGGCTATAGCGGCGCGCCGAAGCACGACGTCACGGTGCTCGAGGGGATCCAGGAAAAACTCGGCGGCCGGGTCAAGGTGGTTTACAGCGAGGGCTGCAAGATCACCATCGGCGGATCGTGGCAGCAGGACGCGGTGGTCCCCAGCGACCCGGAAGAAGACCGCAAGCAGATCGCGGAGGCTGTCCGGGTGGCGCGGGAGGCCGACGCGATCGTGCTGGCGATCGGCGGGAACGAGCAGACTTCGCGGGAAGCCTGGTCGCTGGTCCACATGGGCGACCGCTGCAGCCTCGACCTCGTCGGCCGGCAGGAGGAGCTGGTCAAGGCCATGCTGGCCACGGGAAAACCGGTGATCGTCTTCCTGTTCAACGGCCGTCCGATCTCTTTCAATTCCATCAGCGAGAACGTCCCGGTGATTTTCGAGTGCTGGTACCTGGGGCAGGAGACGGGGCGCGCGGTGGCGGACGTCTTGTTCGGGGACTCGAATCCCTCGGGAAAGCTGCCCATCAGCATCCCGCGCTCCGCGGGGCACGTGCCGGCGTATTACAACCACAAGCCCTCGGCCCGGCGCGGCTACCTGTTCGGCGACGTCTCGCCGCTGTATCCGTTCGGCTACGGGATGAGCTACACCACGTTCGCATTCGAATACCTGCGGCTGGAGAAAAAGAAGATCAAGCGCGACGGCGCCACGCGGGCGCTGGTGGATGTGAAGAACACGGGAACCCGCGCGGGCGCGGAAGTGGCGCAGATGTATATCCGCGATCTGGTCAGCTCCGTCACGCGGCCGGTCAAGGAGCTGAAGGGTTTTCGGAAGATCTGGCTCGAGGCGGGAGAAACGAAGACCGTGGCGATCGAGATTGCGCCGGAATCGCTGGCGTTCTACGACATCGATATGCGGTACGTGGTCGAACCCGGCGAATTCGAGATTATGGTTGGGAATTCGTCGCGGGATGCGGATCTACAGAAGGTGATCTTGACGGTAGCGTGACGGTGTACCGCCGGCGCTCGGTTTCTGGAGCCGGCGGTACTCAAAAGGAGTACTGATGGCCGATCGGATTCAAAAACTATCTTTCGTCGAGAAGGCCGGGTACAGCCTGGGCGATGGCGCGGCGAACTTCGTGTTCTTCACCATGGTCCTGTTTCAGCTCAACTTCTACACGGACACGTTCGGGATCGCCGCCGGCGCCGCGGGCACGCTCCTGCTGGTGGGCCGCTTGTGGGACGCATTTTTCGATCCCATGATGGGGCTCGTCGCCGACCGCACCAACACGCGCTGGGGCAAGTTCCGGCCGTGGGTGCTCTGGACCGCGATTCCCTGGGCCGTGATTCTGGTGGCGGCGTATACCACGCCCGGCTGGGGGATGACCGGCAAGATGGTCTATGCATGCGTGACCAACATCCTCCTGATGACGCTCTATTCGGCCAACAATACGCCGTATTCGGCTCTCACCGGGGTGATGACCGGAGACGTCAACGAGCGCACGTCGCTTTCTTCCTACCGCTTCGTCTCGGCCATGATCGCCCAACTCATCGTAGGCGGGTTCACGCTGCCGCTGGTGGCCAAGTTCGGGCACGGCGATAACGCCAAGGGTTGGCAGATGACCATGGGGCTGTGGGCCCTGGTGTGCATCGTTTTCTTCGTCATTACGTTTCTGGCCACGCGCGAGCGCATTCTGCCGGACCCGAAACAGAAGTCCGCCCCCAGGGAGGACTTCGCCAATCTCGCCAAGAACGGCCCCTGGATCGCCATGTTCATCGTCACCCTCTTTCATTTCGTCTACGTGGCGATGCGCGGCGGATCGGTGCTGTATTTCTTCCAATACTATTTGAACCAGGAGCGGCTGTTCGACTTTCTCCGGGGCCTTGGCCTGACCAGCGCGGCGGCGGGGACCACGGAAGGGACTTGGCATTCTCTGCTGAACACGTTCGGGCTGATCGTGGACCCGGCGCACAGCAACGTAGCGTCGGTGGGGGTAAGCCTGTTCAATATGGCGAGCCAGTTCGTCACCGTGCTGGGCGTGCTGTGTTCCACCGCGCTGGCGATCCGGTTCGGGAAGAAAGCGGTGGCCCTGGCGGGGTTCGCCGCCAGCATGGTTTTCATGGGGTGCTTCATGCTGCTCCCGGCGGACGGCATCGGGGCCACGTTCCTGCTGGAGTTCGCCCGGGTGCTCGCGTTCTCGCCGACCATTCCGCTGCTCTGGGCCATGTTCGCCGACGTGGCGGACTACTCCGAGTGGAAGACCGGCCGGCGTAGCACGGGGTTGATCTACGCCACCATCATGTTCGCCCTCAAGACCGGGCTGAGCCTGGGCGGCGCGATCCTGGGATGGGTGCTGGGCGCCTATGGCTACCGCCCCAACGCGGTGCAGACCTCGGGCGCTCTGCTCGGCATCCGGATGGGCATCAGCGTGTTCCCGGCGCTGTGCTTCGTGGTGGTGGTGGGTTGCCTGATGTGGTACCCCATCGGTAAGAAGCTGAACCTGGAAATCCAGGACCAACTGGCGGAGCGGCGGCGGAAATTCGCGACGGGTTAGTACCGCCGGTGGACGGTTTTCGCCACCGCTTCTTTTGCCGCCTCCCTCAAAGAACCGGTGGCAAAAACCGACCACCGGCGGTACTGCCTACAGCGGCAAGCGCGTCGGGCGGGGCCTCTCGGCTTTGGCTTTGAGGCGCGATTCCCGCCGCCGGATTTCCGGCGTGTCCTCCAACTCCCGGGCGCTCCGGGTCATCTCCAGCGCCATGGCGTAATTGCGCTCCCGGTGCTCGTAGTGCTTGGCCAGTTCTTCCAGCGCGCGGATGCGGTAGGGATTGCGGGAACCGGCCAACTCGGTGATGGCGGCCAGCGCCTCCTCGCCTTGTCCCATACGCTTGTGCATGGCGGCGATGTCCCACAGCGTGCGGAACAGCAGGTCGTCCGGCAAGCCCATCGCGACGGCCCGCTCGAAGAGACGCAGCGCTTCGGCGCGGCGCCCCGCCTGGTTCAGCCAGCGCGCCAGCCCGATGAGGTCGGCCCCGTGCCGCAGCGCCGCGTCCTCCGGTGAGCGGAACGCGAACGGCACGATGGCCGTGAGGCACGCCAGCGAGAGGATGTCGATGGCGTTGTGGTGGAAGATGGGAACGATCCGGAAGGCCTCCTGCGTCCGCAGGTATTCGAAATAGCAGTAGGGGATCATCTCTCCCGGCAGGTCGCCCTGGCGCTCCACACCGAGGATCTGGTTCTCCAGTTCCACCAGCCGGCAGCTCTCGAGGCGCAGCTTCCAGAGGCGCCGCGCGCCGAACAACAGATCGAGATGCTCCAGCCGTTCAAAAGGATGGCGGGCGCGGACCATCCGGAAGCGCGTCTCCAGCAGCGGCTGGTCGTACGACTTGCCGTTGTAGGTGATCAGCACGTCGAACTGCTCCAGGTATTCGTAGACGCGGCGGAGCTGGGACGCCTCATCGCCGTAATCGCGCATGAAAAACTGGCGCAGGCGAAATCCGGAAGGCTCGATGGAACCGATTCCGACCAGAAAGGCATACGTCCCCGCGCCGCCGGCGAGGCCCGTGGTCTCGGTGTCGAGAAACGCCCACCGGCCGGGATGCGAGCGCGCGATGGCTCCCGCCGAAAGCTGCTCCAGGAGGTCCTCCGGCAACTCCGCGAGTTCGGAGATATAGACGCTGCCGTGGCGGCGGTGGCGCTCCCAGAGCCGCTCGGTTTCGAAGTGCTCCCCGCACTCCGTGCGGATGAGCTCCCCGTGGATCAACTGCTCGATGCCGCCGGGCGAAGTTTCCGGCTTACCGGCCGGCTTTTCAGCTTCTTGGTCCCGCCACTTGCGGTCGATCCGCGCGACGCTCTTCCTCAGGTGCGCGAGTTGTTCCCGGATATCCTCCATTGTTCGCTTTTTCTTTGCCATCATATCCCGCTCGAAGGCGCAGTTTCAAGCTGTTATATTCGTGTAGTGATCCATAGCGCCGTGGTCCCTGTCGCCGGTTACGGTACGCGCCTCCTGCCGGCCACCAAATCGCAACCCAAGGAGATGCTGCCCGTCGCGCGCAAGCCCGTGGTCCAGTACGTGGTCGAGGAACTCGTATCCAACGGGGTCGAGCAGATCCTGTTCATCACCGGGCGGAGCAAGACCTCGATCGAGAACCATTTCGACGACGATCCCGAGTTGTTCCGCACGCTCACCGAAACGGACAAGCAGGACCTGTTGAAGGAACTGGATTTCGAAGCCCTGAAGGCCAACTTTTTCTACACCCGGCAGCGGCAGCAGAAGGGGCTGGGGGACGCCATCCTGTGCGCGGAGAACTTCGCCGGCGAGAAGCCGTTCGTGGTGGCGTTGGGCGATTCCATCATCGGGCTGAACGCACGCTCGCGGTCGCTCAGCCGCATGGCCGAGGTCTTCGAAGACCGCAGGGCCAGTTGCGTGATCGCGGTGGAGGAAGTGCCGCCGGGCGAGACGTCGCACTACGGAATCGTGCAGCCGGCCGACGGCGGCGACGGCGTGTTCCGGGTGATCAACCTGGTGGAGAAGCCTTCCCCGAAGGAAGCGCCGAGCAACCTGGCGATCGCCGGGAGGTACGTGTTCTCGCCCGTGATCTTCGATATGATCCGGCGGGTGAAGCCCGATCACCGGGGCGAGATCCAGCTCACGAACGCCATTCAGTTTCTGTGCGAAGAGGGCCGCCGGGTAGTGGCGGTGAAGCTCCCGCGCGACGAGAAACGGTACGACATCGGCAACTTTCCCAGCTACTTCGAGAGCTTCGTGGAATTCGCCCTGGCCGACCCGGTGTACGGCCCCGAGTTCCGGCGCGTCCTGGAGCGGCTGCTGGGAAGGGCCGCCGCAACGAGTTGACCCGGCCCCGCATCTTCTTCCTCACGCTCTTCGCGCTGCTGCTGGCGGCGCGGATGTGCCACACGGGAATCCTCTGGGAAGGCGAAGCCCTGCCCATGGCCGCGGCCGGCCAGATGCTCGACGGCAAGGCGCTGTATCGCGATATCTGGTACGACAAGCCGCCGCTCGTGCCGCTTTTCCACCTGCTCTGCGCCGCCCGCCCGGGGTGGGCATTGCGGCTGGAGGATGCGCTGTACGCGCTGCTGTGCTGCTGGGTGGCGTACAGGTTGGCGCGCGATCTGTGGTCGCGGCGCGAGGGGCTGTGGGCGGCGGGGCTGCTCGGCTTCTACCTGGTTTTCTACATCCCCTCGGCCCTGATCCCGGCCGGTTCGGACCTGCTGCTCCTGGCGCCGCACGGGGCGGCGGTGTGGATGGCGCACCGCCGCCGCCCGCTG
>JAIQFU010000187.1:17559-19866 GCA_020073115.1 Terriglobia bacterium | reverse complement strand
AGGACACAGAGGAATCTTCGGTATTAATCTCAAATCCTCTGCTTCCTCCGCGTCCTCTGTGGTTTTCATTTTGGGGTGGTTGGCAACACCGAAAATTTACTGCATCAGTGTTTCTTGCGCAGGCGGGGCTTTGTCTTGGCGGGCGTCGATTGTTCCAGGCGCGCCTCGAGCTCCGCGACTCGCTTTCGCAGCGCATCAACCTCCGGCTCCGCGACACTCTGCGGCGACACGGGCGCAGCCGTCCCCAGAAACCGTCTCATCATGTCCACCGGAGAAAGGATGGCGGACTGCACTTCGCTCAAACGGTTCTGCATCGTATCCTGCACCTTTTGGTACGTGTCAAAGGCGGATTTCAGATACCACATCAGGAATTCCTGCCGTACTTCATCCGACGCCATGACCAATTGCCGCAGCAGTTCCAGGGGCAGCCCAGTCGGCTTATCCTTGGCATCTTCCGTAATGATTTGCGTCAGGGTCACGCGCGTCAGGTCCCGGCCGGTCTTCGCATCCACCACGCGAACGTCTTTGCCTTCGCGCACCAGCCCGGCCAGATCGTCGAGATTCACGTAGAGGATGCCCGCCGTGTCGTACAACCGGCGGTTCCCGTATTTCTTAATCAATACTTCCGAGGTCTTCATGGGTATCCGTTAATGTTGCTCCGCACAAGAGACAATGACATCTTGACATAAACCCCTTGCGCTCGTATAGTTTGACTGATGCTGCATTGCAGCAATTGGAGGTATTCATATGATAGCGGCTACAAAGCATGAACCCGTTCATGCCAAGGAAACTTCTATGGTCTCCCTTCTTTCCGGTTGGGCTCAGCAGGGTGTGCGCACTTTCTTCGCCACGCAACGGATCCTTCTCGATCTGGCCGTGCGGCAGAATGCCAATGTAATGCACATCCTGCGGCAGCAACTATCGGATCCCCATCACTCTCCCACCACCATCCTCAGCGAAATCGCCTCCGACGGTTTGGACAACTTCATCGAAGGGCAGAAGGTGCTTCTCGACCTTGGCAAGCAACAGAACGAGATCCTCATGACCGGAGTGAAGGAACGCATCGGCGATTGCCCGCGCCGCCTGGCCGCAGTCGATCTGCTGCATCGCAGCGTCGACACCTTCATCCACATGCAACAGGAATTCCTCAAGATCGCCGGCACGCAAACGCACACCTGGGTCGACGCTGCCAAAGCCGGTAAGCCTTATCAGCCCCAGCATCTGATAGACCTGGCCCGCGAAAGTATGGAGAATTTCGTTAAGACACAGAAGCAATTCCTCGACATCATCGCGGAGGAAACCTCCAATGCCACGACCGCCAAACGCACGAACGGCTCCAGAAAGGTGAAGAAAACCGAACTGTCCAAGTTTGCGCGCCACGCAACCGAGTCCTTCATCGATGCGCAAAAGAAGCTCGTTGACGTGGCGGGTCAGCAAATGAACGCCAGCGTGAAAACCGCTGGCAAAACTCTCGATCTGATGAAGCCGTTACCGTTCCTCCCGCTGGGCGAATTGACCCGCGAAACCGTGAAAAGCTACGTGGAGGCTCAAAAAGCATTGATGGAAGTGATCGCAAAGCCGAATGGCCACGGGCATGCCGCCAAAACGGAGCGCCGTGTAAAGCGTCCCGTCCGTGCCGCCCGCAAAGCGGCCGTCGCCGCGACCGCTTGAAATCACAGCCTGGCTAAACTACGCGCGGGGCCTGTCCGAGTGACGGGCCCCGTTTGTTCCGAGGGCTACTGTCCGCTTGCTGCCATTTCTCGTTCTCCTCGCCGGGAGGTCATCGCGGTCCGGCTCCGTGGGAGAATAAAGAAAGTCTTCGATCTCATCAATTCGCTCGTCGGCGTCCTGATATCCAATTTCAATCAGCTCGCGCGTGTAGTTTGGAGTGAACAGCAGGTAGCTCATCAAGTCCGAACAGGAAGACGAGTCCCGTCCCAAACTGCTGACGAAGTACCGGATGAGAGACGGCATATCTTTTTGGTGTTGCTCGGCGACATCCGATAGGGTCACCGATGGCGTAATGAGCAGGGTCTTCAAAGGTCTGATCTTTTCGTCACCTTCCACGTCGGGCTGGACGATGTGGCCGCTCTCCAGCAGATGGTTCAGCCGTTCGAGGTGTTCAATATCGGTCGCGAGATGATCCAGGAAGATGACGTTGAAAAGAACCCCCATCACTTGTGCAAGCGAAGGTCTTGCTTCATTGGAACTCACCTCCGAAAGCACTTTCGGTCCGCCCCGAACGCCGATCGCGAAAACCCTCTCCGCCCCCAACCGGATGACTGGGCTGAGCGGTTGTTGAAGGCG
>JAIQFU010000187.1:0-17493 GCA_020073115.1 Terriglobia bacterium | reverse complement strand
CTGTACAGGCTCGAAGATCATGGGAGTGGCCGCCGACGCGCAAATGTGGTCCACCGTGATTTTTGTTGCCAGTGTCACCAGGCGCACCCGCTGCCAAATTGGGTGCCCCTTGGCGCCCTGAATAAAAAGATAACTATTCCCGGAGTTGAAGTTCGTCGCCGAGATCGCCACCGCGTACAGGTCGCCCCGCCGGATGTTGGCCTGAATGCGGTTGCAATCCAGATGACGGTTCAGAAAGTGTTTCAAAGGTGCTGCATCGAGCAGAGATCGGGCGTGGCCTCCGCCGGTAATCGCTCCAAACGAAAGATCCAGTATCCACGTTAACGAGTTGTGCGCCTGCGAAACAAAATCGCAGTGGAAGACGTCGGAAGGTCGAATACTCGCCCATATTCCCGCGATTGCACGAGTCACCGCCGGAAAGTCGTCGCAACCGGCCGCCAACGCGCTGCCGTTGATCGCGCCGGCAGAAGCGCCTCCGATCAGTGGAAAAGGATTGCCGCCCTCGGCTCCCATCAACTCACCGATGCGCTTCAGAACACCCGCTTGATATGGCGGTCGATCTCGCCGGCAAGGTGGTCTTGCGCTGGGATGGCGCCGGGGACTGCGCCCCGTTGCTGGAAGCCGGCGGGATCGACGCAGTGATTCCCGGGGATGCCGTCCGCCTGTGCGCCCGCGAAGAGTTCGGCCGCGCGGGGTCCGTCGGCATCGTCGCGGTCAACCCTGGCGCGTGGCCGGGCGCCCAGGCCGCGGGACGCGCCGTGGATGGGGCCATCGTCGCCGGGGCCACGAGCCAGCCGTGGGTAACCGCCAACGGTTACCTCATCCCCTACCTCCGGGCGCTGTTTCCGGACCGCCCGGTCCTGATGGGGTACGCTCCTGAGCCGACCGGCCCCGCCCTCCCCTTTTCTACCCTGGAACTCGCCCTCGCCGAGGCCTGGACCGCCGGCGGCAACTGCGTCCTTTCGCCCGATCAAGCCTACCGCGAGGCCCTTCTGCGCGGCGATGCAACGGCGCTTGCCGCCTGGTCGCGGATGGGCCAGACGGCGCGGTGGCTGAAGCAACACCGATCGCTGTTCCTCCAGCCGCCGCTGCCCACGATCACGGTCCTGGCCGATTCCGGCGACGCCTCCGCCGAAATCGCCAGCCTCATGTTCCGCCAGAACGCCTCACCCGACCTCGTGCCGGCCGGCAACCCTCCCTCGCCCGACCCGCTGAACCGTCCGGTCGTGGCTGCGGCCGGCATTGCTCCACCCTCCGCCGCTCTCCGCCGTGCGCTTCTGGCTCACGCCCGCGCCGGAGCGGCCGTGCTCACCGATGCGTATGGTCCAGCCGCCTGGTGGAGGACCATGGGCATCAAGCTGGCCCGCGCCTTCGAAGATCGTGAGTTCTACGCGGTCGGTTCCGGCCGCATTGTGGCGTACAAGCAACCCATCGCCGATCCCGGGGATTTCGCGCTGGACGCCATCGACCTCGCGGGCGCCCGCCGGCCGGCGCGGCTGTGGAACTGCTCCGCCGGCATCGCCATTGCCACTCGGGGCGCCCATCCGGCATTGCACCTGGTCAATTACGGCGGCCCTGTCCGCGGGCGGGTGTTGGCTCGCCGTAGCGGAGTTTTTCGCGCCGCCACCCTCCTGCGCCCCGAAGAGCCCGACCTTCCGCTTCCGACGTACCGCCGCGGCGCCGGTACCGAGGTGGTTCTTCCCGGCCTGAACCGCGTGGCCGTGGTGGTGTTCGAATAAGATGGAGAGCCTCCGCATGACTTTGACTCGCCGCGAGCTTTTGGCCGCCGCCGCCGCCGGCTCTGCGGCCGGCCCGGTGCGGGCGGCGCGCCCCTGCTTCTCGCTCCACCCGTTCATCGAGCAAAACCCCGACGCCGTTTTCATCCGCCGGACGCGCGTCCCGCACAAACTGGACGCCGAAGCCAAGCGCGGCGAAGGCCTGGCGCTCGCCCGGTCCATCTTCGTCCACCGGGAGGACTCGGGGATCCCCATTACGCATCGCGTGATCCTGAAAACCAATGCCACCAGCCTGGCGGCGGGCCGGAACCGGACGGCGGAAGACCTTTGGGGCACGGGCACGGACCCGCAGTTCTACGAAGGCCTGGTGCTCGGCCTGCAAGCTCTCGGCGTCAGCCGCTTTCACTTTATCGATTCCACCTCCTACCCCGATTGGAACCTGCGCGGGCTGCTGGACATCAACGATCGCCTGGGCGTCGTCACCGAAGATCCCGAGCGCCGCATGCGGCACCTGCGCGAAGGCTGGCGGACCAATTGGAGCGTCGTCCCGGAGGGCGTCGTTTACCGCCGCATCCCGCACTACGCGCCGTTAAACGAACCCGATACCTGGCTGTTGAACATCGCCAAATGGAAAGCGCACAGCATGGGGCTTACCCAGGCGGTGAAGAACGAGCAGGGTCTGGTCGCGCGCCCGTTCACCAATTTCTGCGGCGGCTGGCGGGCGGTGCTGGGGGTGAGCGATGAAATGAAGCCGGAGATCGACCCTCACGCCGAAAAGGTAGTGACGGATCTGTTCGAAAATCACCGCCGGCTCGGCTACCGCCGCTATGACAGCGCCGGATCGAGCGGCAACGGCGTCCGGCTTCTCCCCATCGACCAGGAGATCTGGGCCCAAAAGACCTGCGACAATGCCAGCACTATCCGAACCGGCCTGGCCATGGTGGAAGGCATCTACGGGCGCGATGGCGACGGTTTCTACGTGGGCGACGACCGTCTGGCGAACCTCGTGCTCTTCGGCAAAGACAAGTTCCGCGTGGACATCGTGGGCTTGTGGCTGGCGGGGCATGAGCCCGGAAACGTGCACCTGTACCGTATCGCCAGGGAGCGCGGTCTCACGCGCACGTTTAATCCGTGGGAGATCGCGGTGTACGAATGGACGGACCAGGGACCGGCGGCGCGGAAGCTGAGCGACATTCCGCGGACTCCTCTGAGAACCGTGTATCTCCCCAGAGCGGGCGAACCGGCGCTGCATTTGCTCGATGAGCCCTTCGACTACGCCTGAGCGGTCTCATGACTCCTTCATCTTCTGCGCCATCAGGATCAGCCTGCGGTCCAGCGCGTTGATGCAGGGCGCATCGCACGTTTCCAGGTCCTCCAGCATGAGACAATGCCGCCGGCATTGCTCCGTGCCCATCAGGCTGACGGCCGCGGCGCCCTCCTCGGGCTCGTGCAGAACATGCCGCAGCCGCCTGGCGAGGATTGAGATGGAACTGCCGCAACTGTGCTCGAAGACGAGGAGGTTGGCCTCGGGGTGCGTGACCAGGGACTGCAGGCCCAGCAGGCGCACGTTCGGATCGCGGATGAACCCCTCCCAGGTGGGCCACGCCCCTTTGCAGGAGCCGCACACCTTGAACGGTCCGCCCGCGTGGCTCACGGTTCGCTTCGGCCGGAGATCTTATCGGACTCCTTCGGCGCGCCCTCCTCGCGTTTGGCGTCCCGGCCCTTTACTCCCTTCTTATCGCCCTTCAGAATCGCTCCGAGCACCATCACCGCCGGCACGGCGGCGAGCAGGGCGTACCCCAGCTTGGGCTTGGGTGGACGGGCCGCTTCCAGCGGCACAACGCTGGCATCATTGGAATGATCGATGGCCTTCCCGATGCGCATTTCTCGCAGGTCGTACTCGAACTGCTTGCCGCAGTCCAGGCAGACGACGTAGCTCTGGCTGTGAGGCTGGCCCGCTCTGGTAACCGGCGCGACGGGGCGGGTAAGGCGGCGGTGAGGACAACGGAAAAGAAGATTCAGAATCGAGTCGATCATAAGTGTCGCCCCCTGATCTATTGTCCTCGAAATCGCGGCCCACGGTGCGTGCGGCGCCGCTGTAAACTGGGAGGCGCAATGAAACGGCTCATTTTTGCGCTGGCCACGTGCAGCCTGGCCTGGGGCGCCGCGAAGGTCGAAATTCTGCGCGACGAGTACGGAGTCCCGCATATCTTCGCCTCCACCGCCGCCGGCGCGGCCTTCGGCTCCGGGTATGCGCAAGCCGAGGACCGCCTGGAGGAGATGCTCCGGAACTACCGTAAAGCGGAGGGCACGATGGCCGAGGCCTTCGGCCGCCAGTTCCTCCCGGACGATTATCGCCAGCGCCTGTGGCGCCACCGCGAAGTGGCCCAGCAGCATTATAAGGACCTCGACCCTAAGCTGCGAGCCATTTGCGAGGCGTTCCAGGCCGGCGTCAAACAATTCATGCAGGAGCATCCCGAGCAGGTCCCGGCCTGGGCGCCCCAGCTCGAGCCGTGGCAGATCATCGCGCTGGGGCGCTTCATCATCTACCGGTGGCCGGAAGGCGAACTCTCCGCGGATCTGCGGCGCGGCGGCATTCAACCCGACCCGGGGCCGTATCTCGGCTCGAACGAATGGCTGCTCGCGCCCTCCCGCACGGCCATGCGCGCGCCCATCGCGCTCATCGACCCGCACCTGAGCTGGTACGGCGAGTTCCGCTTTTACGAGATGCGCCTCTACGGCGGGGAGTTGGCCGCTTCCGGCGCCGCGATCGTGGGCCTGCCCTTCCCCTCCCTGGGACACAACCGGTACGTCTCGGTGGCCATGACTACGGGCGGCCCCGATACCTCCGACGTTTATGAGGAAGAAGTCCAGGACGGCAAGTACCGGTTCCGGAACCAATGGCTTCCGCTGGACGTCCGCGCCGAGCGCGTCGGCGTCAAGGAGGAGACCGGCGTCAAATGGATGGACCTGCGCATCGAATCCACCCGCCACGGCCCCATCGTGGCGCACAAGGACGGTAAGGCATATTCCGCCGCCATCCCTTATGCCGACGAGTACCGGCTGCTGGAGAGTTCCTGGCTGCTCGCCACGGCGCACAACCTCGCGGAGGCCGAGAAAGCTTTGGCGCAGCTCCAGTTCATGCAGCAGAACATCATGGTGGGTACGGTGGACGGCGACATCTACTACGTGCGCAACGGCCGCGTGCCCGTGCGGCCGAAAGGGTGCGATGCCGGGCGGCCCATGCCCGGAGCTTCGGGCGAATGCGAATGGCAGGGCATTCACCCCTTTCGCGACCTGGTGCAGATCACGAATCCTCCCCAGGGCTACATGCAGAACTGCAACGCCTCCCCGTTCGCCATGATGAAGGAATCCCCGCTCGTGCCGGAGAAATGGGCCGGGCACCCGTACCTCTACAACGAGGGCCGAACGCCGCCGCACCAACGCGCGGCCATGGTTCTGGACCTGCTGGACGCCGCGCACGGAGTTAGCGCCGAACAGGCCATCGGGATCGCCTTCTCCCCGCAGGTGTGGCATGCGGAGCTGTGGCAGGACCGCATCCGGAAAGCAGCGCCCGAGAGCGCCTTGGCGAAGATGCTGGCGGCATGGAACCGCCGCGCGGACGCCGATTCCCGGCCCGCCCTGGCCTACTATCTTTTCAAGACCGCCCTGGGGGTGCCCGGCCGCGCCGCGGAGCCTCCCGCGGGGCTCACCGACGATGTCATCCGGGCGGCGCTCGGCAAAGCGGAGCAGCGGTTGAACTCCGAGTTCCCTCCCCCGGCCTCCTTCGGCTCGCTCTTCCGCATCGGCCGGCAGGGCGGATCGCGAACCTGGCCGGCCGGCGGCGGCTCACTGAACGAAGCCGGCATGGCCACGCCGCGCGCCATCAACTTCGCCCCAGCCGGCAGGGAGATGGTGGGCCAATCGGGCCAGACCTCGACCCAGATCGTGATCCTGACCAAACCCCCGCAGTCCTATATGGTAATTCCGCTGGGCGAAAGCGACCATCCGGAGTCCGGCCATTTCGACGACCAGGCCGAGAAGCTGTTCAGCATGAGCCAGGTGAAGTCCACGTATTTCCTGAATCGCCGGGAGCTGGAGAAGCACGTCACGGCGCGCAGGGAACTGGCCTACTGATCACGTCTCCAACTCATCCACCAACTGCGTCAGAGTCGCGGCAAGCTGGCGCACGGCTTCGATCTGGAGCCCCATCCGCACCACGAATTGGCCCCGGAGCTTGCCCGTTTCTTTCACTACCAGCTTCAACTCCACGAGCGGGCCGAAGAGCGGCCGCTCCGATGCTTTCCAGGCGCGTCCGTTGATGGAATCGAGCTCGAGAATCCGGCCCGCGTGGAGATCCGGAATCGCCTCCCGCAGTTCGCGCGGGAACGCCATGGTATTGCGGTTCATGAGCTTCCGCAGAACCGGCGCGGTCTTACGGGTTACTTCCCTGGCCATAGGTTCAGTGTAAGACCCGCGGCAGGGCTGCGGGTGGGACAGCGGTTTCGCCTGTCTTGGGCGGCGTGACAGGCGAAACCGCCTGTCCCACCCACGCCCGAGTCCCCGCGTCCGGACGTACACTGGACACTGATGCCCGTTCCATGCCCCACTCTCAATGATGCCGTCCGCTCCCTCATCTACGGTAGCTTCGTCGAGACTGGCCGGGCCCCGTCGGCGGCGGAGACGGCGGCAGCCCTGAGCGTCGATCCCACCCGGACCGAGCGGGCGTATCGGGATTTGGGAAATGCGCACGCCATGGTCCTCGCGCCGGACGGGCTCACCGTCCGGATGGCCCATCCGTTCTCGGGCGCGCCGACGCCCTACGTCGTGACGAGCGCCGGCATCTCCTATTGGGCCAATTGCGCGTGGGATACGCTGGGCATCGCGGCGATTTTGGGACGGGATACGGAAGCCATCGCGCGGTGCCCCGACTGCGGAGAATCCATCGACCTCTCGGTGCAGGACGGCAAGGTGTGCGCTTCCGGCGTCATCCACTTCGTCGTGCCGCCCCGCCGGTTTTGGGACGATATCGGCTACACCTGAGCGACCATCCTGGCCTTCCGGTCGGAAGAGCACGCGATGCAGTGGAGCGGGCGGCGCGGCGTCCCGCCCGGCGCCTCCATCACCTTGCCGCAGGCGTGGGCGCTGGCGCGCGAGTTGGATTGGCTGCACATGGAAAGGAACGATATCCCGGCATTGTTCGCAAGGGTAGGGCTGGCAGGCGAGTTCTGGGCCGCCGCGCCCCCGCCTATGGTGCGCGAAGAGACGCCCGAGGACCATGATGGCATCCGGCGCGTGAATCGCCTTGCTTTCGGCGGGGAGGGCGAAGCGATGTTGGTGGACCGCCTGCGCGCGGATGGCCTGGTCATTACGTCACTCGTCGCGGTGGAGGGCGCCCAGGTTGTCGGCCATATCCTCTTCAGTGAACTGCCGGTGGAAACCGAAACCGGCATTCTATGCGCGGCGGCCCTCGCGCCGATGGCGGTGCTGCCGGAATGGCAGAAGCGCGGCGTGGGAACGGCCCTGGTGCGCCGCGGGCTGGAAGTGTGCCGGGAGCGCGGGAAGACCGTCGTCATCGTCCTCGGGCGCCCGGGTTACTATCCACGCTTCGGTTTTTCGGCCGAGCTGGCGCGGAGCCTGCGCGGCCCGTTTCCCGGCGACTCCTGGATGGCGCTGGAATTGACGCCGGGGGCGCTGGCCGGGGTTTCGGGGACGGTGCGCTACCCGGAGGCCTTCGGGCTTGGGGCGGCTCACGCGGCCGAGTGAGCTATTGCTTCTTCGGGTCCGCGTGCAGCAGTTCCAGGGTTACGCCAAGCGTTTTGGCGGTGTCGAGGTAGGTGTAGGAGCCCGAGTCGTCGTCGTAGCGCCCCTGGTGGAGCACCGGCGCTCCCAGGCTCTGAATGCTCTTGTCCACGTCCACTACCTGGAAGGCGATGTGTTGGACTCCCTCGCCGTTCTTATCCAGGTATTCCTTCCAACTGGTGTTCCCGCCAATGGGCTGGATGAGCTCCAGGACCACCTGGCCGGCGTTGATGAACGCCAGCTTTGCCTGTCCCATGCTCGGGCGTCCGCGGAACAGTTCCTTCACTTCCGCGCCCGGTTTCGTGGTCTTGATCTGCGGGGGCCGTACGCCGAGCGCGGCGGCCCAGCGTTTGCTCGTGGCTTCGACGTCGCGGCAGACGATCGCCACCTGCACCACGGCCTTCATTCCGGGGTCGCGATAGGCGGTCTCCTGCGCGGGAGCAATCGCGGCCAGTAGAGGGAGGAACAGCGCCAGTTTCTTCATGCGTCCATCTTCGCCGGACGCACCGCGCAGCGCAACCCCGGCGCGGCCCTGCGCGCGCGCAGCCGTTTCGTGATCTATCCGCGCGTTTCCCGGCGCGTCGTAAGAACGAGCACAAACAGCGAACCCCATCTCGGGGCATCCTGTTAGGCGGGAGGGACGCAATGGGAAGTCCGAAGCAAGATCCGGTCGTGCAAAGCCACTTGGGGTTGGAGGAACGGATCCGGCGCCGCGCGCATGAAATCTACCTCTCGCGCCGCGGCGGCGCCGGGTCGGCGCTGGACGACTGGCTGCGGGCCGTTTGTTTTTTGATTTATCAACATGCAATGTCAACTGACAACCAACACCGCAATAAGAGCAAGTTGTGGTTATTTTTTGGTCAACTTCTCCCTCGTTCATGGAAAGTTTATGATCCAATGCTCCAGTGGGGCAATATACTGCACAAGCACCACAAGACTCGCAGCGTGCTTCGAGCATTGAAGTATCCGCGCCTGCAATGATACGGGAATGGTTGCCTCGCCCCCCAACTCCCCAAACAAAACGACCTTGAACCTCCTCGCAGGCTGTGGTCGATTGCCACGCTTGTTGGGTGATTATAAGGCGATGTGAGGCATAATTCAATATTCGGATTCTATTATTTGTTGATTATTGCAGGTTTTCCGATCCGAGTGTATAAAAATGCAACGGCGGCCCTTTTGGGGGGGCCGCCGTCGTGTTTACCAGGCTGTGAGTCCTGTCTCTACCACATGAACTTGAACCGCACCTGGATCTGGCGCGGCATCATGTTCTGCGTGGACACCGTGGAGGGAATAATGCCGCCGAAATTGGCGCTCTCCACGCTGGTGCTGAAATTGTCGCGGCCGTAGTAGTTGTGGTTGAGGAAGTTGAACGCCTCGAACCCGAACTGGGTCGAGAGCCGCTCCGTGATCTTGGTTCGCTTCAGGATGGAAACATCCATCTGGACGGCGTGGTGGCGGCGGATCTGGCCGGAACGCGACGGGTTGTAGCCCGGAGCGTAGCTGGGGACTTCCAACCAGGCGTAATTGCCCCAGTTGTTGCTGAAGTCCGCGCCGCAGCCGAGTCCGAGGCTGGCGGAGGTGGGCGCGATCACGCCCGTGTTGGTGTCCATCTTGAGGACGCACGGGTTCCACAGGCGCGGCTGGTAGGCCTTCCAGTCCACCTTGCCGGTAAACGGCCCGGCGGGCGTCTGCGGGTCCTTGAGCAACATGGCGTTGCCCGGCATGTTCTGCGGGAACCCGCTCAGCGGATCCACGAAGAAGGTGGTGTACTCCCAGCCGGAGATCAGTCTATTGACCAACCCTTTGGTGTTGGCGCCGAACTTCTTGCCCTGTCCGAAAGGCAGATCCCAGATCGCCGTCAGTTTGATCACCTGCGGGCGGTCCAGGTAGTAGAGTCCCTGCTGGCGGACATTGGCGATTTCATCGTTGAAGCCCCACTGCTCAATCTGCTTGGAGAGCGTGTAGTTCCCCAGCAGGTTGATGCCGTTGCGGAACCGCCAGTTGTAATTGACCTGGAGGGAGTTGTAATAGATGGTCGAGTCGTTCCGGCCCAACTGGCTGAAATTGCTGAACTGCGGGAAGGGGCGCTGCAACTGGTCCCAGGAGATGGTGTTCCCCGTGTACCAGCTGGTGCCGTTGAAAGCGGCCACACCCTTGTAGGGGTTGGTTACAGTCTTGTTACAGTTCGAAGGCTTGCCACCCTCCAGCCAGTCGCAGGTTTTGCGGAAGTCCAGCGAGTAATTGTTATAGTTGTGCGACATGTTCATGTTGAAGCTGCGGCTCCCGACGTAGGAGGCCTCGACGGTGGAAGTCGGGGTCACCTGGTACTGGAAGCCGAAGGAGAACTGCCACACGCTGGGAACGATGTAGCCGTTGTCGAAGAAACTCGGTCCGCGGCCTACGTAGGTAGCGGCGCCGAGCGAAGACCCCGTCGGGTAGAGAACGCCGGTCGGGTACGGGTTCGACAGGATGTCGTGCAGCGGAGTGCGGCTGCTATCCACCGAGGTGATGATGCTGGTGCTGGTGCTGAACCCGGTGGTCTGCTGGTAGTCATTGGTCGGGTTGGAATAGGTCTGGCCGAAGCCCGTGCGGAGCACCAACTTATTGCTGACCTGGTAGGCCAGCCCGAAGCGCGGCGAGATGTTGTGCATGTTCGTTTTGAACGGCACACCGTCCAACCCGGGCCCGTTGGCGAAGGTCATTCCGCCTTTCAGGTTCGCCAATTGCGGATACTGGGCGATCATGGCCGCCGGGATCTGCGATTGGATCGGGCTCGATACCGTGGGGTCGAACGGACCCAACTGGCGGCCCCACTTCTCGTATTGCGGGGTGTAGATATCCCAGCGCAGGCCGAGGGTGAGGGTCAGCTTTCGGGTCACCTTCCAGTCGTCATTCAGGTAGGGGGCGGCGTAAATCTGCCTCCACCACGGATACAGCGGATAGTTGGAAGATCCGCCGACGATGCCCAGCAGGAACGAGGCATACCCGTCGCCGCTGGTGGAATCGCCCACGTTGTAGGTCTTCTGGGTCCAGGAAGTGTTTCCACTGAAAGCCAGGATGCTGCCGCTGTTCTGGGGCTCATAGTTGATCTGGCGCACGTCGAAGCCCGCCTTGATCGTATGGCTTCCCCAGATCTTCGTGGCGCTGCCCTGCAGCTGGTAGGTGTTGGTGAAGTTGTTGCTCTGGCCGCGGCCCAGCGTCTGGTAGCCGTTATCGAAGCTCCACACGCCGAAGTATTGCGGGCCGGGCAGAGTGCTCAACAGCGATTTCGACAGCCCCAGGCTGGTCAGGTCGAAACCGTCGTTCGCGCGGCCGTAACCCTTCTCGATGAAGCGGTTATACGAGCCACGCAGGTCCAGAACCAGGGTCGGAGTAATGGTGGCGGTCCAGTCCGCCACATAGGCGTCGTTGATCCGCTGAAACGGCTGCTGGCCGTCGGTCCCGGGCTTGTTGTCAATGCCGTTGGTGGTGCGGTCTTCGGTCCGGTCGTTGGACAGATGACGGAAAAACGCGCGGTGCTTGTCGCCGAAATTCCAGTCGAACTTCAGGATCAGGTTGTAGAACTTGTCTTTATCGAAGTAATCCGGAAGCGAGAGGTTGCTATTCGCGTAGCGGTATCCCGGCGGCGCGGCGCGGTTGGGCAGCGGCATGTACTTGGTGACGTTCAGCGCGATGGGGTTCAGCCGGTTCTGCGGGATTTTGTTCCCGGAGAACGGCTGGCGCGGGGTCACGATGTTGCCGCTGGCGTCGTAGGTCGCGGTCCACGGATCGTAGATGAGGACAGGCTGTCCCACGTTGTTGACGACTTTGGAGAAGTCGCCGGTGCGCATCTCCGCTTCGGGGTAGGAAACGTTCAACGGGTTGGGCGTGCCTTCGCGGTACAGTTCCAACGCGCCCATGTAGAACAGTTTGATTTTGCTGTCCTTGGGCAGGAGCTTCGGTACGATCACCGGGCCTTCCACTTCAAACCCGTACTGGTCGAGATAGTGCGTGGGCTTCTTCGTCCCGATGGCGTTGTTCTGGAACGTATTGGCGTCCAGCGGCGTGCGCCGCATGAACTCGTACGCGGACCCGTGATGGACGTTGGTGCCGGTCTTCAGCACCACGTTCATAACGCCGCTGCCCGTGTGGCCATACTCGGCGTTGTAGATGTTGACCATCACGTTGAATTCCTGTACGGCATCCACGATGGGCACCGCGGCGATGTTGTTGCCGCCCATCTGGCCGTCGTTGGACGCGCCGTCGAGCATGAACTCGGAGGACGAATCGCGCCCGCCGTTCATGGACCACTGGGCGATGGCCCCGTTATCGAAGGGCCGCTGCCAGATGGCCGCGCCGTTGAATGTCACGCCGGACATCATGGCCCCGAGCATGAATGGGTTGCGGGCATTGAGCGGCATGTCCGAGACCTGTTGCTCGTTGACGATGCCGCTGCGGGTCGCGCTGGTGGTTTCCAGCAGCAGGGCTTCGGCCGTCACTTCGACGCTCTCGGTCACCGCGCCGACTTCCAGGTGAATGTCGATGCCGGAGGGCTTGGCGGCCTCCAGCGTGATATTTTCCCGAATGAACTGCTTGAATCCCTGGGCCGTCGCCGTCAGTTTGTACTGGCCGGGGCGCAGGTAGAGGATGGTGTAGGAACCGGAACTGTCGCTCGTGGCCCCCGTGTTTTCGTTCGTATCTACGTTGATGGCTTGGATCTTCACGTTCGGCACCGCGGCGCCGCTGGAGTCGAGGACGTGCCCCGTGATATTGGAGCGGAACTCCTGCGCCGGCAGGGTGCAGCAGAACAGGATCAGAATCGCAAGAAACGGCAGCTTTCTAGCCAAGGCGTTAAACCCCCTTTTCGTGACGCCATTTGCAGATGGAGCTTGGGCTCGGATCTCCCCCGGGCTGGCGCACGGCGGGCGAGCACCGCGGCATAGCAGCCGCGTGAAAGCGCTTACTGCCAAATGCGTAACTCGAACGGGGATCACTGGCACGACAACCTCTTTGCGAGCTACCCCGTCACTCCGCTTAGAGGGATTATGCTGCCGCGCGCGGTCCGTGTCAAGGAGTATCGGCTAAAACGGCCTTGAAAATCATTTGCCGTTATGCCGCTCACCACCGCCCGCAAGGCGGCGCGAGGGCGCGAAAACAGATATGATGTTCCTGAATCGGGAGGTGCATGCATGCAACAGACGAACCGGCGCGCCTTTCTCCGGGCTTCCGGCGCCGCGGCTACAGGCCTCTTTTTCGCGGGCGCTGCGCCGGCGGCGGCGGCGCGCAAAATGAAGATGTGCCTGAATACGGGAAATATCGGGGTGCGGGCCAATCTCACCGAATCCATCGCCATGGCCGCCAAGTTCGGCTTCGAGGCGGTCGACCCCAACCTCAAGGAACTGGCCGCGCTTTCGGACTCCGCCCTGAGCGAGCTGCTGGACGGCATGCAGGCCAGGAACCTGACTTTCGGCTCTTATGCCCAGTCTGTTCCCGTGAACCAGCCCGAAGACAGGTTCTCCGCGTTTCTGAAGGAGCTGTCAGGAACCGGCAAGACCCTGCAGCGCGCCAAAATGCGGCGCATGGTCACCTGGCTTTCCAACTCCGACAATAGCCTGACCTACCTCCAGAACTTCCGCCTGCACACCAAGCGGATCGGCGAGGCGGCCACCGTGCTGGCCGATTATGGCGTAAGCCTGGGGTTGGAGTACGTGGGCCCGAAGACCGCCTGGGCTCGCGGGAAATATCCTTTTATCCACACGCTGGCGACCATGAAGGAGCTGGTGGCGGAGATCGGAAGGCGCAATATCGGGTACCTGCTGGACAGCTGGCACTGGTACAACGCGGGCGATACCCCGGCCGACCTGTTGACCTTGAAGAACGAGGACATCGTGGCGGTGCACGTCAACGACGCCCCGGCCGGGGTGCCCATCGATCAGCAGGTGGACAGCCGGCGGGAACTGCCCCTGGCGACGGGCGTGATCGATATGAAGGGTTTTCTCAATGCCCTGAACCAGGTGGGGTACGATGGCCCGGTGGCCGCCGAGCCCATGAGCGCCGCGCTGCGTCAACTCCCGCCCGAAGAGGCGTTGGCCAAGGTGGCGGAAGCCATGAAGAAAGCCTTCGAGCTGATTGCGTAGGAAAAGGCGGGCAGGCGAATCGCCTGCCCCACCAAAACTATCGGAACAGGCGTGGGGCGAAGTCGTAGAGGCACTTGCGCCATGTCTGCCATTCATGAGATGTGCCGGGCGACTCGAACCAGACGGCCTTGATCCCGGCCTTGTTCATGGCTTCGACAGCCGTCTTGCCGCCGCCCATCCGGCCGGCCTCCACGGTCCCAGCCCCGAACCAGAGAACCGGGACCTTCTTATTGAACGCCGCCGGATCCGCGAACACGCCGTTGTTCGACGTCTTGGGGTCGAAATTGCGAATGCCGCCGCCGCTGAACGAGCCGATCCCGGAGAACTTGTCGAGGTTGCCGAGCCCGATCTGGGTAGCCTGCCCGGCCCCCATGGAGAGGCCGGCGATGGCCCTGTGGGGCTGGTCGGCGAGGGTGCGGTAGGCGGCGTCGATCTCGGGAATCAGTTCCTTGACCACCACGTCCGGGAAGGCATCGTTGCGCCGCGCCGGAGCCCCGGGAACAGCCGGAGCCACCGCCCCGGCCCTGGGGGCCACCATGCCGTTCTCCATCACAACGAGCATCGGCACGGCCTTTTTCTCCGCGATCAGGTTGTCCAGGATGAAATTGACGCGCCCCTGGTTCGACCAGCTCCGCTCGCACTCGCCCGAGCCGTGCTGCAGGTACAGCACGGGGTAGCGCGTCCTGCCGTTGTCGTACCCCGGCGGCGTGTAAACGTAGATCCGCCGCCACATGGCGCTGATTTTGGAGTAGTACCAGTGGGCGCGCACCTCGCCGTGCGGCACGTCTTTGGCTTCGTAGAAATCGGCTCCCTTCTCGGGGATCTCGATGCCGCTGCTCTCCTTGTTCCAGCCGAAGAAGGTCTGGCTGGCCGGGTCGTTGGCGGCGAAGCCGTCCACCGAGAGCCAGTAGTAATGGAAACCGGGGACGGCGGGGCCGATGGTGACCGTCCAGATGCCTTTTTCGTCTTTCACCATATCGAAGGGCCCCTTGCCGAGGCCGTTGTCGTCGCTGCCGGTCACCAACTGCACCTTCTGGGCGACGGGCGCGCTCACGCGGAAAGTCACACGAAGGTCGGGGTGGATCCGCGGGTAGTCCGACCCGGGCATGTTGGAGGAAGCCGGAACGGAATCGGGCGGCGCCTGCGCCGCCGAGAGGCCGCACAGGGCCAGGAGTAGCAACGATCCGGTCAATAGTCGCGACATAGATAGAATGCTCCCTTCAAATCCAATGGCCACGGATGAACGCGGATAAACACCGATGAAAAGCTTCTTAACACCTTGTTTTGATCTTTATCCGTGTGCATCCGTGTTCATCCGTGGCCAATTTCTTCCTATTTCTCCGTGAACTCGTACCGCCCGGAGGCGACCTCGCGAACGGTTTTGCCCCAATAGACCGTAGCCGTGGTTCCGGGTGGAACGGTCACCTGGAGACGCCGCACGCCGTTTTCGACGCGCCAATCGGTAGCAATCTCCCCTTGAGCGGATCGATACGCTGTCCGGGCGAAAGTCAGATCGCCCACCACGGCGGGCTTGATGATGAAGTGGCGGAAGCCCGGCGCACTCTCGTCGAGGCGGATCCCACCGATCCCCTGAATGAACCAGGAGCCGATGGAAATGAGGCAATCGTGGATGTGCGACCCCCCCGACCAGTTCTCCCAGATGGTGGTGGCGCCGCGTTCCAGCATATCGCCCCAACTGGGAAACGTGGTCTGAGTGGCCATCGTGAAGATGAGGTCGTTGCGGTCGTCCGCCATCAGTTGCTTCAGCAGGAAATACGTACCGTGCATGCCGGCGTCGATGTGGCCCTGGTTCTTGACCAGGATCGTCTGCTCCAGCGTCTTCCGCACGGAATCGCGCAGCGCCGGAGGCGTGATGCCGAGCAGCAGCGGAAGCGCCAGGTAGGGTTGCTCGCCGGTGGCGTAAACCCCCTTCGCCGGGTCGTAGAACCTCTCCTGGAGGGTGCGGCCGAGAGTGGCCGCGCGCTGCGTGTACATCGCCGCATCCCGCGGCTTTCCGAGGACTGCCGCAATCTTCGCCGCCAGTTGGAGCGTGTACAGGTAGTGACAGTTGTTGATGAACCGGGCGGCCACGGGATCGCGCGCCGGGTCGGTTGCGCCGGGGCGGCGGGGGGTCACCCAATCGCCCAGGTAGTTCCACTGCGGCATGCGGATCCCGATGCTGACGTACGGCTCCAGGATATGATCGAAGGTTTTGGATTCGGCGAACGCCAGCCACTTCTGCATGGCCGGGTAATTCGTTTCCAGGGCGCGCCGGTCGCCGTATTGCAGATAGATCTGCCACGGCATGGTGACGATGAAGCCGCTCCACATGGGCCCGCCGCCGCCCTGGTCGGGATAGTTCGGGGCGGTGTAGGGCTGGTCGCCGCTCACCGGGTCCTGCGCGTCGCGCCAGTTGGAGGACCACCGGTTGTAGAGCCCGCCCGTATCGAAGTTGAACATCCCGGTCTCGATCGACGTCCCGGCATCGCCGCCGTAGCCGAGGCGCTCGCGCGTGGGGCAATCGACGACATACCCGCCCAACGTCAGGCATTCGTACGTCCAGGCGACCGTCCGGTAAATGCGGTTCAGCAGGTCGTTCGAGGATTCGAAACTGGATGCCCGCGCATAGCCGGTGCGGATGGCTTGCCCTTTGACATCCGCGGCGGCGGGCGCCCGGGTGAGACCGGTGACGTGGGCATAGCGGAAGCCGTGATAATTGAAACGCGAGCGGATGGTTTGGGCGCCGGGCCGCGTCGCGTATTCATCCCGCTGGTTGAAGGTGGCCCAGCGGCCCGGGGCGGGCGTCCAGTCGGCGTACTCGATCCTGATATTCGCCCCGGCGGCCGTGTCCGCCGGCAGTTTGAGTTCCAGCCATCCGACATAGTTCTTGCCCATATCGATGAGCCAGGCGCCGGCGGGATTTTCTTCGATCTTCGCGGGGGTGAGCGTCTCGACGATGCGGTTGGGTTCGATCATCTGCGCGGCGGTGAGGACGCGCGGGGGGTCGAAGACCGCGGCCGGCTCCCAATCGGCGTCGTTCAGCGCGGCGCCGTTCCAGCCGTCGAGTTCCAGGCGGGCGTCGTAGCGTTCACCGCCGTAATCGCCGAAAGCCGTACCTTTGCCCAGGGGAGTGGCGGGGCTGGGCCGGACTCTCCAGGTTGCGTCCGTGCCCACGCGGAGACCGTCGCCATCGGACAGAACGATATCGATCTGGGCCCGGACCAGCGGGCCGTCGTGGATCACGCCCGGGTGGCCTTTCACATACCAGCCGCGCCCGAGCCAGAGGGTCACGCAGTTCCTGCCGGCAACCAGGTAATCGGTGACATCATGGGTCACGTAGAGGGTGCGCCTGGAGTAGTCGCTCACGGCCGGCGCCAGGACGTAGTCGTCCACCTTCCTGCCGTTGACGTACAGTTCGTAATACCCCAGGGCGTTGACGTAGGCGGTGGCCCGCCGCGGCTTCCCTTTCAGTTCGAAGGTCTTCCTGAGCCAGGGGAACGGGAGCGGGGTTCCCGCCGATGTCTTCGTCATGGTGCTGGCAGGGGCGGCGGGCGGCCTGCTGATCGGCCTTGCGTCCACCCGCTACATCGAGACGCTCCTGTTCGAAGTGCGCGCCACCGATTGGATCCGCCTGGCGCTGCCCTCGGCGATCATCCTGGCCGCGGCGATGCTGGCAGCCGTCCCGGCGGTGATCCGGGCGGTCCGCATCGACCCGGCGAGCGCGCTGCGGGCAGAGTAAGGGGACCACGCCCCCGGCGCGCGCCGGATTGGCATGTTATGGTGGCGGGTTATTGAATTAGAAGGAATTTCATATAATCAAGCAAAGGCGGATTATGTTT
>JAIQFU010000186.1 GCA_020073115.1 Terriglobia bacterium | reverse complement strand
CTACCCTGGTGGCCCAGGCTCTCGACCTCTCCTCGGGCGAGGTCCTGGAGGTGGAAACGGCTCTGAACCCGCAGACGGCCTGGGGCGCCGATGTGATGACCCGGGTGCAGCACGCACTGGCGGGAGGCGCCGTTCAGCTTACATCCGCAATTCGGGAAACACTAGGCGCCATGGTGGGGCGGGGCTTCGGCCCCGCCGGGCTTCCGCCCGGCGCGCCGGGCGGAAGCCCGGCAGCGGGGCCGAAGCCCCGCCCCACAACCGTCCTGCTTGCCGGTAACACCGTCATGCACCACCTCTTCTGCGGCATCGACGTGGCCCCCCTCGCCCACGCCCCGTTTCACGCCGAAGAAGACGGCGAGCGGGTCTTCACGCCGAAACAACTCGGGTGGGGGTTGCCCGGCCAGGCTGAGATCCATTTCCTCCCCTGCCTCGGCGGGTTCGTCGGCAGCGACATCCTCGCCGGCATCCTCGCCACCGGCATGGCCGAAACGGCGGAACTTACGGCCCTCATCGATCTCGGCACCAATGGCGAAATTGCCCTCGGCAACCGCGAGCGCATCCTGTGCGCCTCCACCGCCGCCGGACCGGCCTTCGAGGCCGGCCGCATCCGTATGGGAATGCGGGCGGCCTCAGGCGCGATATCCCACGTCGCCGCCCGCAACGGTCTGCTGGAATGCCGCGTCATCGGCGGGGCCGCCCCCCGCGGCATCTGCGGCAGCGGCCTGGTGGATGCCGCCGCGGCCGGCCTGGACCTCGGCCGCATCCTATCCAACGGCCGCCTGGCCGGCGGCGCGCGGGAAATGACTCTCGCTCCTCCCGTCGCCATCACGCAGAACGACATTCGCGAGCTCCAACTCGCCAAAGGGGCCATCGCCGCCGGGTTGCGCATCCTGGCGGAACGCTTCGGCGCGCGGCTCGGCGATATCCGCCGCGTCCACCTCGCGGGCGCCTTCGGGAATTACGTCAACATCGAGAGTGCGCGCCGCATCGGCCTGCTGGAGGTGGAAGCCGTCCATCCCGCCGGCAATACTTCGCTGCGGGGCGTCAAGATGGCGCTCCTCGCTCCCTCGCGCCGCGAGCAACGGATCGCCGGAATCCGCGCGCGCGCGGAGCACGTACCATTGGCCGCTGACCCGAAATTCCAGGAAACGTTTGTGGATTGTCTGGCATTCCCATGATGCAACCTGATTTGGAATCCCTCTATCACCAGCGCCTGGCGCGCTACGTTGCCGCCATGCGAAACGGGCGGCCGGACCGCGTGCCCGTCCGCCCCTTGGCCGCCGAGGTTACGGCCAAATACGCCGGCTTCACCTGCCAGGACGTGACGCACGACTACCGCAATGCCTTCGAGGCCGTGATCCGCTGCTGCCGCGACTTCGATTGGGACGCAGCCGTTCCCAACATGGTCTACGTCTGGACCGGGCTCACCGAGGCCATGGGCCTCCGCTACTACGGCGCACCCGGCATCCACATCCCGCCCGACGTCGCCTTCCAGTACCGCGAGCCCTGCCAGGAAGACGCCTTCATGAAGCGCGAAGACTACGACGCGCTCATCGAAGACCCTACCCGCTTTCTCTACGAAACCTGGCTGCCGCGCGTCTCCGGCGAGGTGGGCGGCGCGGACCCCTATCGCAAGGACCTGGCGCTCGTGAAGAGCGGGATGGCGATGCTCGACTACTTCCACGCCTTCGGGCCGCAGGTGGAGCGCATGCGCCGCGAGTGCGGCACGGTCTCGGCCATTTGCGGCATGCTGAAGGCCCCCCTCGATATCCTGGCGGACAAGCTGCGCGGATACCTCGGGCTGGCGTTCGACCTGATGGAGATTCCGGACAAAGTAGAGCGGGCGTGCCGCGCGCTGATGCCGCACCTGGGCTACCTGGCGTTGACCGCCGCCGACCCCCAAAAGCAGATCCCCATCCCCATCTGGATGCACCGCGGCTGCACCCCCTTCATTTCCCGGAACCATTTCGAGCGCATCTACTGGCCCACCCTCAAGCCCATTGTGGAAGCGCTCTGGGCGCAGGGCAACCAGACCCTGTTCTACGCCGAAGGGAAGTGGGATGCGCACCTGGAGCGTTTCGCGGAGCTGCCCGCGGGGAGCATCGTCTACCACATCGACCGGGGCGACCCCGCGTACACCCACGCCGTCCTGGGCCGCAAGTTCTGCCTCAGCGGCGGCGTTTCGAACATGCTGCTGGCCTTCGGCAGCCCGGAAGAAGTAAAGGCCCATTGCCGGGAGTTGATCGAAACCCTCGGCGCCGAGGGGGGCTACATTCTGGACGCCAGCGCCATCATGCAGAACGACGTCTCCATCGAGAATCTGAGAGCGATGACGGACGCGGCGGCGGAGTTCGGCGTATACCGTTCCCCCTCGGCGCCTTCATCCCAGCCGCGGCCCATGGAAAACACACCCGGACTGCCGGATGGGGTGTCCGCGCCGAAGGTCCGTCCAGGCGTGTGCTTGCCTTTTGAGGAAAAGCTGAGGGAATTGCCGCCTCTCCCCGGCAGTGCGGACCTGGTGCGCCGCGTCTGGGACGATATCGAAGGTCTCGCGTACCTCTACATCTGGCACGTGCTGCTAAGCTTCTAGCCGTCTGATCGGCCCAGGATCGGACTCGACGTCCAACCCGCGAAACTGCCGGAAGCCCCGAACCAGCGTCACCACGCGATGGAGCGGCTGGCAAGCGCTTTACGCCCACTTCACATCCCCGCAGAGGTGCACGGCCACGCCCAGTTGATCCAGCATCGCCGCTTTCGCCGCCAGCGCTTGGCCGGCCTGTTCCGCCGACGGCGCATACGCCACGTTCACGTGGTTGGCGTGGTGCCGCGCCATGAACTGGTCGCGCGTCACCCCGTGCAGGACGGCATGCATGATGGGCCACTGCGGCGTGGTTTCTTTCCACCGCCGGGCGGTTTCTTCTTCCGGCAGGCTCACTACCGTGCCGAGCCCCAGGTCGCAGTGCAGTTTGTTGCGCTCCACAAATACCCGGCTCCATACAATCTCACCGGGCTTGGAAACGCCCTTTAGCGTGCCCCCTCCCATGCGGAAATACATGGGCGGCTGGCGCTCGCTGACCGCGCCGGCATACCCCCCGCGATAGTGCGATGCCGGAGCGGCGCCGGAGATCTGGAACACCCACACGAACTGGCCGTTGTAATCGTCCCCCCAGCGGACGTCGTGCAGCGTGGTGGAGGGATCCAGCCCCAGCGCGGTCCACACCCGGTTCGTCACCAGGGCATCCACCCCGGCGCACTCGTCCACTTCGTTGAAATGCGGCAATGGCTGCCCGGCGTAGAGCGCCTGCCCGCTCTGCGCATCCAACACCGGCGGGCGGTCGGGGTTGTTCAACAGGCCCTCCGCCAGGTCCGACGCCGCCACCATATCCTTCAGGCCCTGCTGGTATTGAATGCCGATCGTGTCGCAGCCGAAGGAGTGCGCCATCCGGACGGCGGCGATGTACATCTTGCACTGCTCCAGAATCTGGCCGTCGGTGAGGTCGGTATCCGGATTCGGCCCGGTCACGAACCGGACGCACCGTTGGTCCAGCCAATCGCGCACCTGCTGCGCCTCCGAGTCGGGGACCTCGCGCATGGCGGCCACCAGCGCCGACTGGCTGAGCCGCTCCTTGTAGATCCCCAACGGGTTCAGCAGTTCGTCTTCGACGATGGCGTTGTACATGCCCATGCAGCCTTCGTCGAAGATGCCCATGATGGCTTTGCGCCGGCGCAGTTGCGCCGCCAGTCGCTTTCCCAACGCCGCCTGTTCGGCCGGAAGCGCAGCCGGGTCGAGCGGGCGCACGTGCGTGAGGTCGTGCGTCACGCATCCCTGCACCAGCCACTGCCGCAGCGCCTCGAAGAAAAGGTCGTCGGTGAAGTCGCGGCTCCAGACCGTTCCGAACGGGACCCCCGCCTTGTACAGGCTGCCGTTCAGGTTCAACATCCCCACCAGCCCGGGCCATTGGCCCGACCAGTTGGCCACGGTCAGAATCGGCCCCCGGTGGCTGCGCAGGCCTGCCAGCACGTGATGGCTGTACTGCCACACGGCCTCGGCCACCACCAGCGGCGCATCGGGGTGAATGTTCATGAACACATCCATCCCCATGCGCTGGCTCCAGATGAAGCCGTGGCGCAGTTCCGGGTTGTAGGGATGCGCCCGGCGGAGGACGATATCCTCGGCGGCGAAGGCTTCCGTCAGTTTGCGCTCGACCTCGGCTTGCGCCGGCCAGCAGACCTCATTCGCGCTCTGCCGGGAGTCGCCGCTCGCCACCAGGAGGACTTCATTGGGAGCGGCCGGGGCGGGATCTTGGACGATTGCGGAATCAATAGGCATCGCCTACTGCTTTATCACCGGGACGATGCCTTTGGCAAGTTGTAGGGTCGGAGGCGCAGGCGGCCGGCCCTATGCCGGCCGCTCCTCGCCCTGCCACTCCTGCGCCACCAGCCCCGCGATCATCTTCCGCCGCCCCATCTCCTGCACCTGGTCGGCGGCCTTCTTTCCCGCGATGAACGCGTGGTCGGAATTGTAGTATTCCCACTCGCTGTACCGCCCGGAAAGGATGATGTTCTGCTCCAGCAGCCACTCGCGGATGCCGGCCACCGCTTGCGCGCGGCCGTGATCGTAGACTACGTAGGCGTACGGCAGGTCGCACTGCGCCGCGGCCCGGATGGGGTCTTCCCGCCGGAAGAAACCCACTTTGCGGCAGTCGTCGATGCACCGTTTCACCAGGTCGTCGCCGTCGCAGGGAAGCGGTTTTTGAGGCGAATAAGTGATCTCACAGGTCAGCCCGAAGGCTCCCGGAGGGTTGCAGTAGGGGCTGGCATTGCCCTGCACAAAGATCCGGTGAAAGACCGTGTCCTCGGGGTAGTAGATCCAGTGCTTCTCGGTCAGGTTCTCGCGGCCCACTCCGAGGTGCACGCAGCGCACCGATACGTGCCGTAACGCGGCCGCTGCGGCGCGAATCCCCGCCGGCGCCTCGTCGCCCATTTGCCGGATGAGCGCGGGCAGCGGCCTGGTGCTGACCAGGTGGCCGTATTCCAGTCTCGAGCCGTCGCTCAGAGTAACCGTACGCCTTCGCGGTGAGACGCCGACAACCCGCGCGTTCATCCGCACCTCGCCCTTGAGGAACGGCAGCCAGCCATCCATCAGAGCCTGAAAGCCACCGCGCAGCGGATATCCGAATCGGGCATTCGGCCCCATCGGTTTGGGCTTCGGCGAGAGCGCGCCCTCCACCATCTCTTCCAGGTCCGGCAGCGGAACACGCCCGCCCAGCCATGAGGTCTCCATCTCGTTCAGCGGCACGGCCCACAGCTTCCGGTTATACGGGATGGCGAAGTGTTTGGCGATCCCCGCCCCCCACACCTTGTAGATGAACTCTTCGAAGTTGCGGGGCTCGCTGCGCGTTCCACTCGCGCCGGTCTGCTCTACGAGCGCCGCGGAGGCCTCCAGGATGCCATCGGCGCAGCAGTCCTTCACGTCCCCCGGCTTGCAGTACGCCCCGTTCCCGTTCGTCTTTCCGTTGCTCCCGTTCGCTTTCCCGTTCGGCTGCGTCTTGGGCGGCTTGAGCGGCCCGAAGCGCGCTTCAATCGCGCCGACGATGCACTCCTTGATCACAGCGGGCGGCAGCCCGTAGAGCGATCCTTGAAAAGGATACCGGGTGTAGACGCCCTTGCTGTAGACCCAGGCTTCCCGATCCTGCCAGTGGACATTGTCGCCCAGCAGCATTTTGTAGAGCTGGTGAACATAAGGCTCGTTGGAGAACATGATGTGCCCGGCATAATCGAACGTGAATCCGTTGACCTCGATCGACCGGCACCACCCGCCCACGCGGCCGTTTTGCTCCAGCAGGACGGAGTCTTCGCCGAGGTGGTAAGCCGCGCTGAGTCCCGTCGGCCCGGCTCCCACCACGACCGTCCGCGCCGCCGGCGCCCGCGATGGGCGCGCGGCCGCGCGCCGCCCCCGGATTGCTTCCTCGATCAACTCCCGCATCCGCGCGGCGGTGGAATCCCACGACGTCCGGCCCAGCACTTCGCGCATTTTCTGTTGCCGCTCCGAACGCTCCCGCGGCCCCGCGCTCAGCGCCCGCTCACAAGCCGCAATGAACTCTTCCGGCGTTGCGCCCAGGTATACGATGTCACTGTAGGGTTCCGCCACGTCCCGAATCGGCGCGCTGACAATCATTCTCCCGGCAGCCATGTACTCGAGCGTTTTTGTGGGGCTGATGTACTTGGTCGATTCGTTCCGCGCGAACGGCAGAAGGCAGACGTCCCAGCCCTTCAGGTAGGCAGGCAGTTGTTGATACGACCGCTGGCCGAAATACCGGATATTCGGGTTCCGCGGCAGGATCGCCGGGTCGATCTTCACTACCGGGCCGACCATCGCCAGTTGCCACTCCGGATGCGCGTCGGCCATCGCCCGCAGCAGGGGCACGTCGAACCGCTCGTCGATCACGCCGAAGAATCCCAGCCGCGGGTGCGGCAGGTCCGCCTGGTCGGCTGCTTCCGTCATCCCGTTCGCGGCGGCGGCGAAATGCTTCGCATCCACGCTGCTGGGAAAGCAGTGCACGTGCGGATGGCGGTCCTTTTTGGCGCGATAGAGACTCGGGCCGCCGGTGAAAACCAGGTCCGCCATGCTGAGCAGCGCCGCCTCGCGCTCCAACAGTTCACGAGGCGCGTTGAGAAACGCCGAAAGCTCGTCCATGCAGTCGTACACCACCGCGAGCGGCTTGAACTCTTCCGCCAGCGGCAGGGCCATTGGCGTGTAAAACCACAACACGTAATCGCTCAAACCCTCGGTTTCGATGAGCTCGCGTACCAGTTCCTTCAAATACCGCATCTGTTCCTGGTGAAAGCCATGCTCTCTGGAAGGAGTCTGCGGCCGGCAAACCAGAACGTTCGGTTCCGGGCGTGAGAACTGCCACTGCGGCCGGGGGGATTCGATGAAGACAGGCTCTTCTATAAAAATTACACGGTGGGATGCAGCCAGGCGCGAAAGCAAGTGCTGCGGGCGCTGATAGACAAAGTCCCAACGCAGGTGAGAAAACGTAATTAATGTATGGTTCTGCATTCCTAAGCTCCTGCTTTGCTTTGAATCGCTAGTGTGTGGCGCCGCTTTACGGCGGTACTCTGCTGGCCCTGAATGCAGGCGCCGTGCCAACGTGTAGAAAGAAGCACGGTTAGCGAGTACCGCCGGCCCTCGCTTGCCTGCGGGCAAAACCAACCGGCGGCAAAAGGCGGCCCCGCGGCGGTACTCTACCTCAGAGTCTGCTGCGCTTCTTTGAGCGCCGCGGCATACTCCGCGTTGAGTACGCGGTGGTAAGGGCCGGTCCCGTTTTTCGTCACGTCCCACAGTCCACTGTTGTGCCAGTGGTTACTGTCCTCCCAGTCGAAGCGGTCGATGACCGGATACAGGCACACAGCTTCCAGGGGCACGCCGCCGCGGCGGGCGAGCAGAGACTCGTTGGCGACCTCTCTCAGCCAATCCGCCCGCCCCACGCCGTAATGGCTCGTCTCGGCGATGAACAGCGGCCGCCGGTATCGTTCGTACACTCCCGCCAGCAGTTTGTGAAGCGGAACCCATCGCGGATCTTCCGAACCCGCGTCCCAATGCAGTTTGCGTCCTCCCGGGACCTCCCACTGGTTAGCGGCATAGAAGTTCACGCCGACAATGTCCAGGTAGTCCGCGGCGCCGCCGAGTTCCGGCGCCACCCGGCCCGCGATCATGTCCCACGCTTCGTACTGGCTTTCGCGCTGGGCCTGGGCCGGCCCGGTGATCCAGGGCCGCCAACGCGGCGGGACGTTGTGGATCAGAGGCTCGGGGAATACCATGCGAGCCCCGGGGTCCACCTCCCGGATGGCCTCCACACCGGAGATCGCGGCGCGCGCCAATTGCCGCTTCAACTCGGCGTCGCGGCCGTACGCATACGGAAAAATCAGCCGCCGCGTAGCCGCCCACGTGAAGAAGTTGATCTCGTTCACCGGAGCATAGAAGCCGGTTTCATCGGTATGTTCGCGGTGGATGCGCGCCGCCGCGGCCGCGAAACGCGCGAATCGCCGCGGAAACTCGCCCGAGAAGATGTCCAGGTCGTCCGGCCAGCCGTAGTGGCACAGGTCCCAGATCACCTGCACGCCTTCGCGCCGCGCGGCCTCCAGCATCGGAATCCACGACGACCAGTCGTACCCGCCGCCGCGGTCGATCAGGCTCCATCGTACGCCGTCGCGCGCCGCCGCGATTCCCACCTCCCGCAGCCTCCGATAATCCTCGGCGGCGTATCGATCGTGCTGCAGCGCGGCGGTCATATCGAGCCGCTTCCCCGCGGAGTTGATCTGGCACGAGCATTCGAAACCGCCCATCCAGAAAGAGCGGAAAAGGTTTCTACCGGGGATCATTGGCCGTGTGGTGGTCTTCGTTCGGAACCACGTACTGCTGCCGCTGGTGATTCATCAGGCGCTCGCGCCATTCGAATTCGAGCTGAAAATCGCGCTTCGTGCGCGGGCCGCGGGTCGCCAGCGCAACGTGCTCGAGGGGCATTTTCGGCGTCCGGTCCGCGTATAACAGGCCGTTCGTCTCCTGGTACGTGTCGGCGAATTGCGTATAGCAGAACCCCGCCATGATCGGCAGCGACCGCACCACCCGCAACAGATGCATGTATCGTTTGGCGAACTCTTCTTCCGAATCCGTCCGGGAATAGCCCCAGCCGGCGGCATTGCGCGAGAATGCGATCCCGCCGAATTCGGTGAGCATGATCGGCTGTTCCTGCGCCTGGCCTTCCAACATCAGCAGGCGGCCTCCGGGCCGCTCGCGCTTGAAGAGCCGCGGAATCTCCTCCGTTCCGTACCGCCGCACGATGCGCTCCGGCTGGTCGTCGTAGTCGTGAATGCCGATGATATCCGTGGCCACGCTTTCCCATCCGTCGTTCCCGATCACCGGCCGCGTGGGGTCCAGCGTCTTCGTGAGGTGATACAGCGCCTGGACGTAATGCCGCTGCGCCGGGCTGTCCGGGAGGTCCGGCACGCCCCAGGACTCGTTGAACGGCACCCAGGCGACAATCGAGGGATGGCTGGAATCGCGCTCGATCGCGGCCGTCCACTCGCGCGCGAGCCTTTCGATCGAGGTCTTCGTGAGTACAGGAACCGCGGGCTCTCGATCTTCTGATGCTTGCGCACGCCGTTGAATCCCATGGCCTTGGCCAGTTCCACGTCGCGGCGGTAAGCGTCATCGTCCGGCGCCGTAAGCCCGCTCTCCGGCCAGTAGCCCTGGTCGAGCACCATCCGAAGCTGGTAGGGCCTCCCGTTCAGCACGAATTTGTCGCCCTGCGCCCCGATGGAGCGCAGCGCAGTGTAGCTGCGCGCCGTGTCCACCAGGTCCCCGCGCCCCCCCCAAAGTTTCAGCTCCGCGTAAATAATGGTCGGGGTGGCCGGGCTCCACAGCAACTCGTTCCGGTAATCGTCGATGCCCGGATCGGAAAGAGCGATGCGGCGATGCACTTCGCCGGCGACCACGGCGTAGGTGTCGTCGGCCAGCATGGTTTCGCCCGCGTAGAGCTTCACGTTGAGCCGCAGACCGTCACGGCGTTCGCCGTCCAGCCACGCTTCGAAGCCCAGTTCCCAGCGCTCGACATTGGGGGTCCAGCGCACGTTACCGATGCTCGTTCCCGGAACCCGCTCCAGCCAGACGGTCTGCCAGACGCCCGTGGTCCGCGGGTACCAGATGGAGTGCGGCTCCAGTTGCCAGTCCTGCTTCCCACGCGGCTTCGAGAGGTCCGCGGGATCGTCCGCAGCGCAGATCACCAGGGTCTGCTGCCCCTCCGCATTGAGGAAGTCCGTGATCTCCGCCGAAAACGGCGTGTAACCGCCCTCATGTTCGGCCACGATGGCGCCGTTCAGCCACACCTTGGCCCGGTAGTCCACCGCGCCGACATGAAGCAGCAGGCGCTCGCCCGGGTTCAGTTTGGGAGCATCGAATCGCCGCCGGTACCAGCAGGCGCGGTAGAACCCGGTGTCTCCGATGCCGCTGGCCGGTGTCTCGGGCGAGAAGGGGACCTGGATGCGTAAGTCCCACTGGGGGGCGTCGGGACTCTTGCAGGATGCTTCGGGGTCGAGCGAGAACTCCCACTCTCCATCGAGGCTGAACCACTCGGCCCGCTCCAGTTGCGGCCGCGGATATCCGTGCGCTCCGTTCAAGCTCCCCTCCTGATTTCAGGGTAGGGGAAGCGGTCTTGCGGGACTGTATAGAACCAGACGGAGCGTGTCTCAACTCTCCCGGTCGGCTGTTCGCCTCGGCGTCCCTGCCGCTCCGCGTCTTGCGTTTTATACGTAGACCCGCCGCACCCGCGCGCTGATGCTGCACAGGATGTTATAGGAGATCGTTCCCGCCAGCCGCGCGATCTGCTGCGCATCGAGCCGTGCGCCGCCCTCCTCCCCCAGCAGCGTGACCTCATCGCCCGGCGCCAATCCCGGCGCGGAGCTCAGGTCGATCGTCGTCAGGTCCATCGAGATAGCCCCGAGAATAGGCGCGATCTTCCCGGCGGCGATCACCTTGCCGCGGTTCGACAGCCGATGGAACATGCCGTCGGCGTAGCCCACGCCCAGGATCCCGATCCGCATGGCTTGCGAAGCGCGGAATGTACCGCCGTACCCCACCAGCGCCCCCGCCGGAAGATCCTTCACCGCCAGGATCTTCGTCTTCCATGTCAGAGCGGGTGCGACGTCCAGCAACTGGCGCGGCGCGGCGCCCCGGGCCGGCGATACGTAGCCGTAGAGCGCATGTCCGGCGCGCACCATGTTGTGCCGCCCGCCCGCGCGGCCGTACCCGATGGCGTTGGTGCTCGACGTGTGCACGAGTTCCGGCTCGAAGCCGGCGCCGCGCAGCGCTTCCGCAATACTCTGAAAATACGCGACCTGCTCCTCCGTCTGCCGGGAATTGTAATCCGCCGCCGAAGCGAAGTGGGTCATCAGCCCTTCCAGCCGCGCATGCGGGGTGCGCTCCAGCGCCGCCACAATCTCCGCCGCCGGGGCGCGGGTCCCCAGCCGGCCCATGCCCGAATCGATTTTGAGGTGATACCGAATCGAGGCGCCGCGCTGCTGCGCGATTTCGTGCAGTTCGCGCATCTGCTCCAGCGAGTGGACCGCCGGCGTCAGGCCGTACTCATCCAGAGCCGCGCCTTCGTGCGGCAGGTACCCGCCCATCACCAGAATGCGGGCCTCGCGCACGCCGCCGCAACGCAGCTTGACCCCCTCATCCACCGAACTCACCGCCAGCCACCCGGCGCCCTCGGCCAGCAGCACGCGCGAAACTTCCAGCGCCCCTTGCCCGTACCCGTCCGCCTTCACCACCCCCGCGACTTCCACGCCGGGGCCGGCCACCGACTTTACGCTGCGGTAATTGCGTGCAATCTGCTCGCGCGAAACGAGCACGTAGGAACGATAGGGGGCGGACACTAGTTCCATTCTAGCGGCAGCCCGGAAAGGCAAGGGACTGCATTCAATTTTGCGCCGCCGATGACCGCTTCAACGTCGGCGCCGGGACGGGCCGCACGGTCAGGGAGGCAATACGCGGACCTGCGGACCATCCTGGAGCACGCCTGGAATTTCGCGCGGCGGGAGCGCCGGCAAAAAATCAATTGAGCCACCGAGGAACACGGACAAGGCAAACAGGTCTTTTGCGTCTCTTATCCGTGTTCATCCGTGTTCATCCGTGGCCAATTCTTTGTCTTCCCGCCGCCTGCTTCTGCCTCGGAGTAGTCATCGGCGGCTGCGCGTTAGCGCCGAATCCCCGCCATCCTCCCCAGCAGCCCCTCGTACGCGTCCGTCACCGCCTCCCACGAATACCGCTCGCGCACCCGCGCCATCGCCTTTTCGCCGAACGCCGCCCGCTCCTCCGCGCTCAGCGCCAGCGCCAGTTCGATCTTCGCCGTCAACTCCTCCGGCTCGAACGGGATTCCCGCGCCGCCTGCCACCTCCGCATTCTCCGGCGTGTTGCGGTACAGCGCCAGCGCGCCGCGCCCCATCGCCTCGATCAGCGCCGGGTGGGTGCCGCCGACCTCCGTGGCATGAATGTAGGCGAAGCAGTGCGAACCCAGCTCGCGGTAGCCTTCGCCGTAGACGGCGCCCGGCATGACAATGCGCTCGTCCGCCGTTTGGCGCACGCGCCGGATGTACTCCTGCGCGTAGGGCGCGTCCCCGACGAGCGCCAGTTTCATCCCCGTCCGCGCTTTTTCAAACGCCTGCCGGACCTCCAGGGGATGGTTCTCCGGCTCCATCCGGCTGACGTAGAGAACATACGTTCCCGGCCCGACCCCCAGGCTGCGAAGTTCGCCGGTCCCCGCCGCCTTCCCCACCTCCGCGCCATACGGGATGAAGGTGGTCCCTTTCCCGTAGCGCTCCCGGTAGTAGTCCTGGATCGCCGCGGCGTCGGTGACCACGGCCGTGGGACAAAACGTGGCCAGCCACTCCGAAAGCAGGTACCAGGCTTTCGCGGCGCGGTTCCATTTCTTGCGCTTGCGCTCGATCCCGTCCACGTTCAGGGCTACCGGGATGCCGAACAACCGCGGCCAAGGCGTGAAGATCGCGTTCGCGCCGTTGCAGTAAAGGGCCGCATCCACGCGGTGCGCCAGCAGGTGCAGCGTGGAGAGGAACGTGTGCGCGAGCGTGTCGAAATATTTGTGGCGGACGGTGGGGAGGCGCCGCAGCCGCACGCCCCGGTAGCGCGGCTCGCCATGCCGCTCCCGGCAATATACGGAGACATCGTGCCCGCGCGCCGCCAGCCTCGACGAAAGCTCCTCCGCGAACGTTTCGAATCCGCCGTAGCTCGCGGGTATGCCGCGCGTCCCCACAATGGCGATGCGCATCCGCGCCCGCCTACGTTCGCGCGGTTTCCGAGTGCGATAGCAGACGCACCGCATTGCGCGGGGCCTGCTTGCTCACCGGCGCGTACTGGAACCAGCTCGCGATGTACTCGTGATCCACCCGCCGCCGGGCCTGGATCAGGCGGCGTTTGGACAACACGCGCCTCAGGTTCTTCAGCAGGTACCAGAAGGCCTTCAGAGACGTGTGCTCCCAGAAGACGCAGCACATCACCACCACCGCGTCCCTCGTGGTGATGGACAGCCAGTGCCGCCGGTAGAGGTCCGGCGAGATGTTTTTGATGCGCATCAGGAAGCGGTTCTTGACGGAGTGCATGTTGATCTCGGGCGGCAGGGCGCGCCGGTTTCCAGGCAGCGCCTTGCGCACGTGATACCCCCGCGCCTGCGGCGCGTACATGCATTTCCAGCCCAGCAGTTGCGCCCGCCACGCTACGTCGGCGTCTTCGCGGTATGCGAAGAAGTCGCTGTCGAAGAATTCGCCGCCCACCGATATGTCGTCGATCATCTGCCGCCGGTAGAGCGCCGCCGCCGCGGTCGCCCCGAAGACGTATTCGTACTGCAGGTAGTGCCCGTTGTCGATCTCCCGGCTGCCCCGGTCCAGATGCCGCAACATCGGGTTGAAGTAGATCCCCGTGGAGTCCACCACCGGCCGCGGCGGAATCTCGAAGTGCGGCGTCATCGTCAGGAGCTTTCCGCAGACCGCCCCGATGGAAGGATCGAGGTCTCCCGCATCCACCAGCGCCTGGATGAAATTCGGAAGCAGCAGAACGTCCGGATTGAGCGTGAGCACCCAGTCTCCGTTGGAGAGTTTGATGGCCTGGTTCTGCGCCGCGGCGAAACCGGCGTTCTCGTCGTTGTAGTACACCCGGCAGCGGTCTTCGAACTGGCCCAGGATATCCACCGTGCCGTCGGCGGAAGCGTTGTCCACCACGATGATTTCCGTGCGCGGATACCGCTGCGCGAGAACCGAATCGAGGCAGCGCTTGATGAAGCGGCCGCTGTTGTACGTAACGATAGTGACGGAGACGAGGTCGTTTTGCGCCATGAACAAGAACCTGAGAATCCGAACTCCCGAACGTCTGATTTCGATTACTTTAGGGGGCCCGACAAAACCACTTCGTCCCGCCAGCCGAACAACAAACACCGGCCGGCGAGCCTTGCGACTTTCCCGTACGTTGCCATCGGCTTCAGGCTCCGTTCGAAGGCCGACTCAAGAATTGCCCGCAGGAGAGAGCCTGTTAGTACGCCCAGGCACACCGCCCGACTGGCCGTCGGGCGAAAGTGCTTGGCTGTGTATCTAAGTAGACTACGATACCAACAAACCCGCCTCATCTCCACATCCATCTTGTGGATAGAGTGCGCACCCGTATGTTTCGCGACAGCCCCCGGTTCGAAGTACAACACGTATCCCCGATTGGCCGCCCGCCGGCAGAAGTCCACATCCTCGAACCAAAGCGGGAAAAATCCTTCGTCGAAACCGCCCAGTTCGCTCCATACCTCCCGGCGAATCATCAGAAATGCCCCAGCCGGCTGCTCCACTGCCATACGCCTGGAGCAATCCGCCCCCAATCCTCGATAGCGCCGGTTGATCGGGTTTGCGGCCCAGACGCGGTTCAGCAATATTGCTTCCAAAATCAGGACCCCCGGCGTGGGAAGCGCCCGGAACATAAATCCGCTTTGCGGCCGGCCGTCGGCCCCCAACAGCAATCCCCCCGCGCCGGCGGAGCGCGGCAGCTCGCACGCTACGCGCAGCGCGTCCAGCCCGCTCTCCAGGATGGCATCGGGATTCAGCAGCAGTATATAGGGCGAATTCACTGCGGCAAAGCCCTGATTGACGGCTGCCGCGAAGCCCCGGTTGACCGGATTCGCGATCAACCGCACGCCGCGCCGCGCCACTTCGGCGATCGTGCCGTCTCCGGACGCGTTGTCAACGACGACGACGTCCGCTCCCGTACTGAGCGCCGCGTCCAGGCACGCGCCGATCTCGGCTTCCGAGAAGTAGGTGACAATGACGATTCCGATTTCCGCCATGTGTCACTTTGCCCCACCACCGGTGAGAAGAAAGTACATTCTCCAGTAGGAATCGAACCCTGTCACCGACTGGATTTCACGGATGGTCTTCTCGCCGGCGCGCACCACAGCGTGAATGTCCTGGGCAGAGGTGGGATAGGCGGTTTCGCCTGTCTTCCCGCCTTGGACAGGCGAAACCGCCTGCCCCACCCGCCGCAATCCCATGGGATCGCGGCGCCATGCCGCATGGCTACCGCGCCCCATAGCCCGTGCGCTACCAGGACGTTCCACCACCATCGTCCCGGATAGTACCGCGCCACCAGCCAGACCTGGTTGCGCGCGATGCGCCTCACCGTCTCTCCGTGCCAGCGGCCCAACGCGGCGCTCCCCGCATGCCGCGCCACGGCCGCGGGCGCGTACACGCCGGAGCAACCGGCCCGGGCGCACCGCAATCCGAAATCCACATCTTCCAGGTACGATTCGAAAGCCTCTTCCAACAGTCCCACGCGTTGGAAGAGTTCGGCGCGGAACAACGCCGCCGTCCATGGCGCCGACCAGATGCGCTGTTCGGAGGAAAACACGGGCCCGTCGGCGCGCCCGCTGCCGACGCGCCAGGCTGTCCCGCCGCGGCACAAGACATCGAAGGTCCCGTCGATCCTCTGGCCCGCGCCCGACGCGAGAATTTTACCCGTGGCGAACCACGCTCCGTTCGCGCGCGCCGCGGCGAGGAGAGCCGCGAAGTAGTCCGGCGCCAGCTCCACGTCGCTGTTGAGGACCGCCAGCCACTCGCCCCGGCTCTCCCGGATACCGCGGTTCACCGCCGGCGCGAAACCGGTATTGCCGCCCATCGGGATCACGCGCGCGCCGCGCCGCGCCGCGGCTTCCGGAGCGCCGTCCGTGGAACCATTGTCGACCGCCAGAATCTCCGCGGGGGGCTCCGTCTGCCGGTCCAGGGAATCGAAGAGCCGCTCCAGCAGGGCGCGTCCGTTCCATACCGGCACGATGGCGCTGACGCTCATCGGAAGAACCGCTTCTTCGCCAGAAACAGGAGATTGTGCATTCCGTCGCGCCACGGATTCAGCTTCGTTTCTCCCAGCCGCGATGAATACAGAATCGAGATCTCACCGAAACGAATCCGCGGATTCCGGATCGCCTCGGTTTTGATTTCTTCCGAAAACGCCATGCTGTCCGCTTCCAGCTTCATGTCCTTCAGAATCGACCGGCGGAAGACCCACATCCCCGATTGCGAATCCCGCACCCAGCGGAAGAACAGGATCGACATCACCACCGACTGGATGACGTTCCCGACCTTGTTCCGGAAGCTCATGGAGCGCCCGTCGCGTACCGGAAAACGCGAAGCATTCAGGAAATCCACCCCCAGGTGGAGGAAGGCCTCCAGAAGGTACGAGAGCGCGTCAACCGGGTAGCTGTGATCGCCGTCCAGCGTGACGATCAGGTCACCCGTGGCCATCGCAAACCCGCGTTTGTAGCTCCGTCCGTACCCGCGCACGGCCTCGCGGATCACCTTGGCTCCCAGCGCCGCCGCCACCTCCGAAGTCCGGTCGGTCGAGTTGTTGTCCACCACAATCACCTCGTCCACGAACTCCGGCATGCTCCGCAGCACGCTCTCGATCCCCTGCTCCTCATTGAGGCACGGAATAATCACCGTGATGGACTGGCCTTTATACATACAGCCCTCCCGGTCTCGACTTTTCGCCTCCCCGCCGCGTCCTTATCTCTTGGGTGCCCGTTGCTATCATGAGACCAATGAAGCGCTTCCTCCTCCTTTTATCGTGTTCCGGCGTGTTGCTGTGCGGCGCGGAGCTGGCGTCCGTGCATTCGGTGTATCTGATGCCGATGCCGCACGGACTCGACCAGTATCTCGCGAACCGGCTCACCGCCAGCCACGCGTTCCAGGTGGTGACCGATCCCAAGTTGGCCGACGCCGTATTCACCGACCGTATCGGTGAGGCGTTCCTCGCCGCGCTGGAGCAGGCTTCACCTACCCCCAAGCCCGCCGTGGAAGAAACGAAAGAGGAAGACAAGTCCGCCGACAAGTCCGCCGACAAGTCCGCCGACAAGTCCGCCGACAAGTCCGGCGAAAAGACCGGCGAAGAAAAGACCAGCACGGGTCCGGACAAGCTGGATAACCCGGCATTGAGGTCCGTTTTCGGGAAAGGCAAGGGTACCGTGTTCCTGGTAGACGCCAAGTCGCGCGAGGTGGTCTGGTCCACCTTCCAGGTCCCCGCCGGCGCCGGTATGAAGCAGATGGATCGCACCGCCTCCGACATTGTAAGCCGCCTCATGAAAGACCTGAAGAAGAAGTAGCGCACGCACGCGGCGCTTCTGCCCCGCAGCCCGGCCGCGCGGCGGAAGCCCCGTCCCACGTTCTCCGCGCCTTCATCCCCGCTTCTCTTTCACCAACTCCCTATACTCTTCCACGAGCTTCGCGGTCATCGTCCGCATGTCCCAGTTCGCCTCCACCTCCAGGCGCGCCCGGGACGCCATCTCCGCCGCCTTCTCCCGATTCTCGAACAGCGTCAGCACCCGTTCCGCAAAGCCCTCCGGATCGTCCGCCAGCCCGCAGAATTCGCCGTCTTTCCGCGCCAGTCCTTCCGCCCCGATTCGCGTCGAGACCACCGGGATCCCCGCCGCGAACGCCTCCAGGAGCTTTACACGCACGCCCGACCCGCTCAGGATCGGGCAGACGAACACGGCGTAGCGCGCCAGCGCGTCGCGGGCGTCTTCCACGCAGCCCAGCATCTCCAGATTCGCCGCGTAATCCGCGTAGGCGTCGCCACCACCAGGCGCGCCGCCGGCTGCCGCGGTGCAACCAGCGGCATCACCCGCCGGATGAACCAGTCCAGCGCGATCCGGTTGGGGTCGTGCTTGAAGCTGCCCAGAAAAAGCATGGTGTGCGGCTCGCGGTCCCCTGGCCGGAACGCGTACCGGGAAGCGTCGATGCCGGCCCGCAGCCCCGTCTTCAGCCGGGGCGCCAGGCGCGGTAGAAACGAGAGCAGGTAGTCGCGGTTCGCCGGGGTGCACACCTGCACCTGGTCCAGCCGCGGCAGAACGCGAAGCTCGTACCGCAGGGCCCTGAGGTACTCGAACCGCGCCTTCAACCCGTTCAGCGCTCCCGGCGAGCGCCCCAGCCCGCGGCCCACGGATTGGAAATACACGTCGTGTTCGAACAGCGCCGTCGCGATGCGCCGGTACTCGCCGCGGTATTGCGCCATGGGGGTGTATTCGAGCTGCAGCACGTCGATGCGCTTCTGGTAGATCTGGCGGTGAATCAGCCATTCCAACTCGTCGTTCGCCACTTCGCGCACGGCATGCGGCATGAGCGATCCCATGCCGCGGGCGGGCCCGGCCGGCCGCACGGTCCATTCCGCCGAGGCGCAGAACTCGCGCAGTTCCTGGTTCTCTTTTTCCTGCCACCCCCAGTCCAGCAACTCGACCACGTGGGTTTCCGCGAGTCTCGACAGCTCCCGCAGCGCCTGGTACATGAAGACTCCACCCCCGTGTACCGGCGGGCAGATGGGGTACGGCGAAACGAAAAGCACGCGCAGGCGCGCGGGCGCGGGTTCCATAGCCGCGAACCGGTCGCGGAACCAGCCGGGCATCGGCCTGCGGAATGCCTCGGTATCGTCCACCCGCGCCAGGCTGCGCGCGCGCCACCGGGAGCGCGCCGCCCCCGGCAGGCTGCCGAACGCGCGCCAGAGGGCGGACAGGTTGGGACGCAGCGGAACATCGCCGAAAACCACGGCCAGCGCCGCCCCCGCCCAGGCAAAAAAGAAGTGCGAGCCGAGCCGCGGCCATTCATGGATGTTCTTCCAGCAGAACAGCAGGTAATTCTTCTGGAGCACGGCCTGGATCTGCTCTTCGCGGAACCGCTTGCCGATGGTCCCCCGGTGCTCGTGGTACACGACGCTGCGCGCCTGGTACAGCACCTTCCAGCCGCGTTTCCAGGCCATGTAACCCAGGTCCGTATCTTCCAGGTAGAACGGTTCGAACAGCGCATCGAAGCCGCCCAACTCCAGAAATTTCGCGCGGTGGAAGGCGCACGAACCGCCCCCGCCGTAGAAACAGGGGAACAGGCCGTCCACCGCCGGGTCGATGCGGTGGCGCACTCTCAGCCCGCCGTCCTGCCACCATCCCTGCGTCAGCCCCGTTTCCTCGCGCGCTTTGGCCGGATCGCTGAAGAAAATCTGGCATGACACGGCGAACACGTCCGGATCGCGGAAGCCTTCGAGCAAAGGCGCCACGAAATCCGGCGCCACCCGCATGTCGCTGTTCAGAAGAATGACCACCTCGTTCTTCGCCGCGCGCACGCCCGCGTTTGACCCTCCGCCAAAACCACGGTTCTCCGGAAGTGCGACCAGCGTCACCTGCGGAAACCTCGCTCTGAGGAGCTCCGCGCTGCCGTCCGTGGAAGCGTTGTCCACCACGATGATTTCGTTCTCGGGGTTTTGAGAGAGAGCTTCCACAACCGATGGCAGATACTTCTCCAGCAGGTCCTTGCCGTTCCAGTTGGGGATGACGACGGAAGCTCCGCGGGACTGGTCTCCGGTCTCCCCTGCCGGCGGGGCAGGCCGGAGCCCGGCCCCACGGACTTTCCACAGCAGGTCCGTGAGCGCCAGCGTGAGCGCCGCAATCGCCACCAGAAACGGCGAAACGAGCAGCAGCGGCAGCGCCCGCAGCAATCGCTTCAGCAGCCCCATATCAGAGCGCTGGCCCCAGCCCAACCTTGCGCCCCAGACGCACCCAGCGCGAGGCGCGATACATCCCCAGCAGCGCTTCCAGCTTGGACGCTTCTTCCTGCAGCCGCAGCGCCCAGGCAGTCCGCTCCTCCAGCTCTTTTTCCCTCTGGTGGAGCGCTTCCACCGCGCGGCTCAATTCTTCGGACTGCCGCCCGATCTCGGCGCCGAGCCGGGCTTCCGTATCCACCGCCCATTGCGTTTTCTCGCGGTTCTCGGCTTCCACGGCCGCCACCTTGGCCGCGTATCCCTCGGCCACCTTGCGCGCGTTCTCCTGCTCGCGCGCCAGTTCCTCCTGCAATTCCGCCACGCGCGCGCGCCGTTCCCCGAGCTCGCGGTTCAGTTCCCCGGCCCACTCGTTGCTGCGCTCCAGTTCTTCCTTCTGCTCGCGGAACAGGGTCAGCAGCTTCTGGTGTTCGCGGCCGAGTTCCTCCAGCCATTCATTCTTGGTGGCCAGTTCCGATTCCAGCAGCGCGATATGCCGCTCGCGCTCGCGGAGCACGTTGGCGGCCCGCGGCACGTAGACGAACGTGGGATTCCCGATCTGCGGCCGGTGAGCGCATACCGCCACGAAAAAATGCGAATCTCCCGGCGCCGGGTCGCCCGCGTCCACCCGCACTTCCACCGTGTGGCCCGCGTCGAAGGGCTGAAAGGTCACGCCCTCCACGTGGTTTTCCAGGAACATGCAAACATGCGCGAAAATCGACCCCAACGCGGCGCGGAACTCGTCGAAATCGAACTCGTGCACGTGGAAGGGGTTGGCGCCCTGTGGGCCGCGCGATTCGGTGTAGTACAGCTTGTTCGGCGTGGAAACAATGAGTTGGCCGCCCGGCGCCAGCACGCGGCGCGCTTCCAGCAGGAATCCCCGCCAGTCCTCCAGGTGTTCGATCACCTCGAACGCCGTCACCAGGTCGAACGCCCCGCCGCGGTGCGGCAGCGCCGCGCACGAGGCCCGCTCAAACCGCAAATTGGCCTGGCGATAATTCGCCCGGGCGAAATCCACCGCTTCCGCCGAAACATCCGCCCCCACCGCCCATACGGCGGCCTCCGCCAGTTCGGCCGTCCCATAGCCCGCGCCGCAGCCCGCGTCCAGCACGCGCTTCCCGCGCGCCAGCCGCGCCGCAAACGCGTACCGCGCCAGGTGTTCGTTCAGGAGATCGACGTCCACCTGGCCGGGAATCACCCGCTCGCCCGTGAACTCAGCCAATTGATTTCTCCACAGAAGGCGGGGCCGGCGGTTCCGCCTTCCAAGCCGGACGGGCGGTTTCGCCCGCCCCTCCGAATCCCCGCACCCGCGAATTCACTTCCACCCTGCAAGGCAGGTGCAGGTACCCGTAGATCTGGCCTTCGGAGCGCGCCATCTGCAGCGCTACCGCGTTGTCGATCCAGTCGCACATGGCATACCCCATCAGGGTGCCGTCGGCGACCGCCGGAGAGAACGAAAACGATGCCGGGTAGAGTTCCGGCAGATCCACGTAAAAATCCACGGTGTAGACGTCCCCGGGACGCATGGCCGCCAACTCGTAGCCTTCCCGCGCCGTGTTCGTGCCGGAGAAATCGATGCCCAGCTGGTTGCGCAGCATGAATCCCACGATGGGCAGCGGCACCTCCGCCTTGGCGCGCACGCTGATGCGCACCAGGATGCGGGTGCACGGCTCCAACAGGTGCAGCGGCCGCCCCATCTCATCGAAGATCCCGATCCCCAGCACCTCCGCCCGCCCGTCGCCGTAGCGGTGATCGATGTTGGGAATCGTGTCGACGATCTCCGGGGCGTGGACCGCCCCGGGCCCTTCGCGGCGTTCCTGCGCCGCGGCCCGCCGGATCAGGTAAGTGGAATCCTTTTCCACCATCGCGGCCAGGTAGCGCGCCACCACGTGGTCCGGGTCGCCCAGTTCGACCAGCCGGCCATGGTCCAGCCACAGGGCGCGATCGCCGATCGCTTTCACGTCGCTCACCGCGTGCGACACGAACAGGATGGTGACGCCGCGCGAGCGCAGCTCGTGCACTTTGCGCATGCAGCGCTGGCGAAAGTAAATGTCCCCCACCGCCAGGGCCTCGTCCACCAACAGGATCTCCGGGTCTACGTTGATCGCCACCGCGAACGCCAGCCGCACGATCATGCCGCTCGAATACGTCTTCACCGGCTGGTTGATAAAATCACCAATCTCGGCGAAATTTTCGATCTCTCTGTACCGCTCGTCGATTTGCCGCGTGGTCAGCCCCAGGATGGAGCCGTTGAGATAGACATTGTCGCGCCCAGTGAATTCCGGATTGAAACCGGCCCCCAACTCAAGCAGCGCCGAAACGCGCCCGTTCACCGCCACCGTCCCGCCGGACGGCTGCAGAATGCCCGCGACAATCTGGAGCAGAGTGCTCTTCCCCGACCCGTTCTGCCCCACAATGCAGAACGTCTGTCCGCGCCCCACCTCGAAGCTGAGGCCGTCGAGCGCCAGGAAGTCGCGGTGACGCTTGATGCGGTTCAGCGACAGCAGTTCCGACAACCGGTCGCCCGGCGAGTCGTAGATCGCGTAGCTCTTGGAAACCCCATGGAACTCAACGGCATTCACGGTTTAGAGAGAGAAAGACCAGTGTAGCGGAAGTACGAATGCGGTGGGTTGGTGCGGGAAAATACGGAGCAAGATGCAAAGGGCGACCACCGACCCCTGCTGTTTTTGCCGGACGCGAGCCTTGTGATAGCGGCAATAACCGCGGCGCCAAGCAAATCACTTACTCATGGCGCGTCAGAACTCGCACCCGGTCAGCCGAGGAAGCCGGAAGCCGCCCTGGTAGTGGACTGGTTCTATGTACTTCCTCCTAAATTAACTCCCCCACACCGGGGGATCTAGCTGCTGCGCCCCTTGCAGTACAAGGGGCTTGGAAAGACGGCCTTTCATCCCGTCTCCATTCACAAATATGCTCCGGAGACCGCCGGAAGTCAAGATAACGTTGGTACTGTCGGATGCCGCAAAACCCAACATGAAAGTACCGCCGGTGGCTGGGCGCACCTCGACCACCGGCTACTCGATCACCCGCAGTTCTTTGCTGGTCCGCGTCAGAACCTCGCACCCCGTCTCGGTCACCACCACGGTGTCTTCGATCCGAATCCCGCCCCAGCCTTCGAGGTACACGCCGGGCTCGATGGTGATGGCCATCCCCGCCTGCAGCCGCGTTTTGTCGCGCTTGCCGATCCGCGGCGGTTCGTGGATTTCCAGCCCCAGGCCGTGCCCGGTAGAGTGTATGAAGGCGCGGTCCAGGCCGTGGCGCTTCAATACCGATCGCGCGGCGGCGTCCACCCGGCCTGCCAGGACCCCGGCGCGCACGGCGTCCACCGCGGCCAGTTGCGCTTCCAGCACGGCCCCATACGCCCGCTTCACCTTCGCTCGTGCGGCAGGGCGGAGCGCGCGCCACCCGCCACAATCGTTTCGAATGCCGGCTTCTCCGCTCCCAGGCGGCGCATGCGGTACTCCAGTTCAGCCGCCAGGTCCCGCTCCTTCATGCCCGGCCGGACCCGCGCCGCAGCTTGCTCGAACGCCCGCGAGTTGGTCCCCACCGAGCGCCGGATGCGCTCGATCTCAACCGGCGCTTTCACCATTCGCAGTTGTTCGACCCATCCGTTGACGGGCTGCAGCGCGGCCCGCATCGGCAGGCTCGAATGGAGTGCGTCCAGATGATCGCAGGTCATGCGCGCCGGCTCGTAGCCGATCCGCCTCACCCCCAGCCGTGCGATCGCCGCCGCCACGGCCGGGACCAGCGGCCCCCCGGCGATTCGGATCCGGAGCCCGCCGGCTCCCGCCGTTTCTTCACCGGCCTGAATCGTGTATCGCGGGTCCGTGAAAAGGATCGACCTCCCCGCGGTGAGCAACAGGTTGCCGTTGCTCCCGGTAAACCCGGTGAGATACCGCAGGTTGGGGCTGAAGGCTACCAGGAAGGCGTCGAGCTTGCGGGCGGTGAGCCCCTCCGCCACGGCGCGCCGCCGGCCCGCGAACTCGCTATCGCCCACCCTGCAGCTCCCGGGCCAGAACCTGGGCGCGCTCCGCCAGCGAGTCGGCTTGCCGCAAGTCCCCGCGGTTCTCCGCCTGCTCGGATTGGTTCAGGAACGACTGGGTCCGTTTCACCAGGTCCCTTTCATGGGCGCTGAGACGCCGGCCCTGCTGCGCCTGGGCCAGGGCCTGCGCCGCTTCCCGCCGGCGCGTCTGGGCCGAATCCTTCAGCTTCTGCTGCTCCTCCGCGGTCAGCATGGCCTGGACGGGAGCGCGTTCCTCCTCCTGCGGCGGGGTGGCCGCCGGCGGCGGCCCGGGCTGCGTCTGCGTCTGGGCTTCCGGCTTGGGCGCCGGCGTCTGCGGCGGGCTCGGCCGCGGCCGCGCCGGCCGTGTCGGGGAGGGGGGCTCCGCCGGGCGCTCCGGCGGCGCCGTCGCCAGCGCCTCGGGATCGATCGGCTGCGGCGGCGGCAGTTCTACCTCCGTCTGCGGAACGGAAAGCGGCTGCGGCGCGGCCTGCGGCGGAGCGGCGTTGGACGCTGGCTTCGGAGCCGCCGGCGTCGTCGCCGCCTTCGATTTCGACTTCCCGGTCAACACGCACCCCGCGAGCGCCAACGCGGCCACCAACACCAACACTTCCGCCCAGCTTCGTCGCATCTCGGGGCCCTCGGGTCACACAGCCATCGGCAGACGGATCACGAATGTCGTGCCTTTTCCGGGTTCGCTGGTGAAATCGATTGTACCATCGTGAAGCTGCACGATCCGGAACGTCATCGCCAGCCCAATGCCCGATCCTTCTTTCTTCGTCGTGAAGTACAACCGGAAAATCTTCTCCCGCAGTTCCGGCGGAATCCCCACCCCCGTATCCGATACGCGGATCTCCACCGTGTCGTCCGACGCGCTCGCCTCCAGCCCCAGGTCCCCGCCTTCCGGCATGGCCTGCATGGCGTTCACCACAATGTTCAGAACGGCCTGCTTGAGCAGATCGCGGTCCGCCCGGATTTCCGCCCCGTCGGCTTCCTGACGCATGTTGACGTGGATCTTCGAAGCTTCCGCCTGGGGGCGCGCGAGCTGCGCGATCTCCTCCATAAATTCGCTCACCGGGGCCTCGGCCAGCCTCAGCTCCACGGGCCGGGTGAAATCCAGGAAGGTCTTCACCACCCGGTCCAGGCGCACGATCTCGCGGGAGATGATCTCCATCTGCTGCTCCACTTCGGTATCGCCGCGCGCCAGCTTGGCCCGCGCCACCTCCACGTGAAGCAGAATGGCGTTGAGCGGGTTCTTCACCTCGTGCGCCACGCCTCCGGTGA
>JAIQFU010000185.1 GCA_020073115.1 Terriglobia bacterium | reverse complement strand
GATCAACAATTTCTGGAAAGCGCTGGCGGGCGACCCGGCGACGCTGCGCCGCACCTGGGAAAGCATCAAACAGATCATGGCGCCGGGAGCGCTCGACGCCCTCACCAAGGAACTCGTCTACCTCGCCGTGAGCGCCAGCAACCAGTGCCCCTACTGCATCGCTTCCCACACGGCGTCGGCGCGAAAGGCCGGGATGACCGATGAGATGTTCGCCGAACTGATGGCCGTGGTGGGAATGGCGAACGAAACGAACCGGCTGGTGAGCGGCTACCAGGTGGCGATCGACGAGAGATTCAAGGTGTAGCGGGATACGGAAAGCAAGATAATGGGCCACGGATGAACACGGATAAACACGGATAAAAAAACCCCGGGAGAAATCGCGCGTCAGTCCCGCTCAATAACAGCGGGTTTGCGAAGATCGCGAAAATCGGCCCTGGCAAACCGATTTCTTATCCGTGTTCATCCGTGTTCATCCGTGGCCCATTAGGGTTTTCGCTTCAGGGGCAAATACACCACGGCCCCGAGTACCACGATAATCAGGCCCGGCCAGGTGGTGGAGGGCCGGTACGCGAACAGCATCACCAGCACCACGGCGGCGCCGGCGATGTATAGCGCCGGGACGAAGGGATAGCCCATGACGCGGTAGGGCCGCTCCGCCTCGGGCTTCGTGCGGCGCAGGCGGATCACGCCGGCGATGGTCAGGATATAGAACAGCAGCGCGGCGGACATGACGTAATCCAGGAGGTTGCTGTAGAGGTTTCCGTACGCGCCGGTGGCGGGGTCGAAAGTGCGGGGCAGGACCAGCGCCGCGGCCCAAACCCCCTGGACCATTAACGCCCAACCCGGCACGCGCGCCGGGTTGAGGACGCCGGCGCGCCGGAAGAACAGGCCGTCCCGCGCCATGGCGTAGTAGGCGCGGGCGCCCGCCAGCACCAGGCTGTTCACACACCCGAAAGTGGAGACCATGATCGCCGCCGCCATCAGCGTGGGGCCATAACCGGGGAAGATCGCCTGCAGCATGGCCGTGGCGACGCGGTCGGAGGGCGCATGCTGGATAGCGGGCAGCGGAAGGACCACCAGGTACGCCACGTTGGCCAGGAGGTAGAGCCCGATCACCGCCGCCGTGCCCAGAACCATGGCCAGCGGCACGTTGCGGCGCGGATTCCGGACCTCGCCCGCGACAATGCTGATGTCGTGCCACGAATCGGCCGAAAAGAGCGACCCCGACTGCGCCACCGAGAGCGCCACCACGAGTCCGAAGGCGCTCGCGGCGGCTACCCCGCGCGATGCATCGAAGCTCCCCAGCGTAAAGAAATGGCCGAAGTTCGCCTTCACCGCGGTAGCGTTCCAGCCCAGGAAGAGCCCGGCCACGATGAGCGCCGCCAGCGCCACCGTCTTGGCGCTGGTGAACAGGTTCTGCACGATCTTGCCGTACTCCAGGCCGCGGGAGTTGGTCCAGGTCAGCAGGACAATGACCCCGATGGCCGCCAGTTGCGCGGTGGAGAGCGAGAGGGCGTACCGCGACGAAATGTGCACGGGGTGGATGAGATAGCGCGTTTCCGAAACCGGCGGGAACAGGATGGAAGTGAAACGGGCGAAGGCCACCGCCACGGCGGCGATGGTGCCGGTCTGGATCACGGTGAAGAAGGTCCACCCGTAGAGAAAGCCCCAAAGCGGAGAGAAGGCCTCCCGCAGGTAGACGTACATCCCGCCCGCTTCCGGCATCATGGAAGCGAGTTCGCCGTAGGAGAGCGCGGCGGCAATGGTGAGGACTCCGGTCACCACCCACGCCATCAGCATCCACCCGGGGCTTCCGATGAGCCGCGACATGTCGGCAGACACGATGAAGATGCCGGAGCCGATCATGCAGCCGATCACCACCATGGTGGAGTCGAAGAGGTTCAGGCCGCGCACGAAGCCGGCATCCGTTTTCACCGATTGAGACATGGATTTGAGCATGGTAACAACTTTAGGCAGGTCAGGAATCCCGCCCCACCTGTTATTCTGGAGTTCCTTAAGGAGTTCCCATGGGGTTCGGACGAGCAGGGATCGCTTTCTGTTTTCTGGTTTCGGCGCTGCATGCCCAGGTTACGGCCGCCGATTACCAGCGCGCCGCCGGGTTGCGCGAGAAGTTGCAGGGGTTGGCCGTGGATATTCCGGGCGCGCCGCAGTGGATCGGTGGAACGCACGATTTCTGGTACAGGAAGTCGGTCCGGGGAGGGAACGAATTCATCCTGGTAAATGCCGACGCGGCCACCAAGAAGCCGGCGTTCGACCACGAGAAGCTGGCGGCCTCGCTCTCGGCGGCCGCCGGCCAGAAGTACACCGCGGTAACGCTGCCCTTCGCCGAAATCACCTTCGCGGATAAGGAGAGCGCCGTTCAGTTCGCGGCCGCGGGATTCAACTGGAAGTGCGGGCTCACGGACTACGCCTGCGCCAAGCTCGGTCCGGCGCCGCAAGGCGGCGGGCGCGGGGGAAGAGGGGGACGCGGCGGCCCGGATGCCGAGGAAAGTCCCACGGAGTTCGGCAACGACGTCGAGGACGGCATGGCTGACCTCTCCCCGCAGCAACAACAACAACAACAAGGCCAGGGGCGCGGCGGAAGAGGGCTGCCGTTCCCCGGCGCGGCGCAGCCGCCGACCTCCCGGACCTCTCCCGACGGGCAGTGGGAAGCGCTCATCCAGAACTTCAACGTCTTCCTGCGGGCCAAGGGCAAGACCGAAGCCACTCCGCTGAGTTGGGACGGCTCGGAAGGCAATTACTACACGCTCCGCTCGATCTCGTGGTCGCCCGACTCCAAACACCTGGTGGCTTACCACGTCCGGCCCGGCTACGTGCGCGAAGTGCACTACGTGGAATCGTCGCCCACGGACCAGCTTCAGCCGAAGCATTCCACCCGGGAATACGCCAAGCCGGGCGACACGCTCGACATCGCGCAACCGGCGCTGTTCCAGATCGGCTCCGGGAAGCAGATCGAGATCGACAACCGCCTCTTTCCGAATCCCTACAGCATCTCCAATGCCGTGTGGTGGAAGGATGGCCGGGGCTTCACCATCGAGTACAACCAGCGGGGCCACCAGGTCTATCGCGTCATCGAGGTGAACGCCGAGACCGGCGCGGCCCGCGCCCTGATCTCCGAGGAAAGCAGGACCTTCATCGACTACCGCCCGCTGGTCGCGGGCCGCACCGATACCGGCAAGAAGGTCCGCTACGACCTGAGCGACGGCAAAGAGATGATCTGGGGCTCGGAGCGCGATGGCTGGGAGCACCTGTACCTCTACGATGGGGGCGCCGGCGCGCTGAAGAGCCAAATCACGAAGGGCGACTGGGTGGTGCGCTCGGTCGTGAAGGTGGACGAGGACAAGCGCCAGATCTGGTTTCAGGCCAGCGGAATGTATCCCGGCAAGGACCCGTACTTCGTCCACTACTACCGCATCAACTTCGATGGGACCGGGCTCACGGCGTTCACCACCGCGGATGGCGATCACACGGTGACATTCTCGCCGGACATGCAGTACTACGTGGACTCGTGGTCGCGCGTGGATCAGCCGCCGATCTCGGAACTGCGCCGCACCGAGGACCGGAAGCTGGTCCTGGAACTCGAAAAAGGCGACATCCAGGCGCTTCTGGCGGCGGGGTGGAAGGCCCCCGAGCCGTTCACGGCCGCGGGCCGCGACGGCAAGACGGATATCTGGGGCGTCATCTATCGCCCCACGAACTTCGACCCGTCGAAAAAATACCCGGTGATCGAATCCATCTATGCCGGGCCGCAGGGGTCATTCGTTCCGAAAACGTTCAGCCCGAGCGCGCAGCCGCTGGCGGAGTTGGGATTCATCGTGGTGCAGATCGACGGCATGGGCACCAACAACCGTTCCAAGGCGTTCCACGACGTGGCCTGGAAGAAGCTCGGCGATGCCGGGTTCGCCGACCGCATCCTGTGGCACCAGGCCGTGGCGGCGAAATATCCGTGGTACGACATCAGCCGGGTAGGGGTTTACGGCACGTCGGCTGGCGGCCAGAATGCCATGGGCGCGCTGCTCTTCCATCCCGAGTTCTACAAAGCGGGAGTTTCCAACAGCGGCTGCCACGATAACCGGATGGACAAGATCTGGTGGAACGAGCAGTGGATGGGCTGGCCGCTGGGACCGCACTACGCGGACGCGTCCAACGTGGACAACGCGTACAAGCTGCAAGGGAAGCTCCTGCTGGTAGTGGGGGAGATGGATACCAATGTGGACCCGGCGTCCACGTTCCAGGTGGTGAACCAACTGATCAAGCACAACAAGAAATTCGACCTGCTGTACGTGCCGGGCGGCGGGCATGGCGCGGGCGGGCAGTATTATCAGCGCCTGATGCAGGATTTCTTCGTGCACAATCTGCTGGGGGCGGAACCGCCGGAGTGGAGCACGGCGCAAGCGGGCACGGCGAGGTAGCGCGAGACGCTCGTGTGAGCCGGCGGAGGAAACCGCTCCCTCACGGCGGCGGCTCGCAACCATTAGCGAATCTTGCGAGCCGCAACCGTGAAGGAGCGGTTGGGTGATGAACTCGGGAAGGCTACCGCGGCAGCCTTACTTCTTCACGGGCGCGGCGCCCTTCTTCGGGGCCGCTTGCTTCGGCGCGGCCGCAGCCGGCTCGGGGCCCACGCGCTCGATGGTTACGCTGATGAGTTTCACCGGCGTGATGGGTTTGTCGTTCGCTCCGGTCCGTACGTGTCCGATCTTGTTCACGACGTCCTGCCCCTCCACCACCTGCCCAAAAACGGTGTAGCCCCCATTGAGCGAGGAGTACGGCACTTCGGTGATGAAGAATTGGCATCCGCCGGTGTTCGGCTGGTTGATATTGGCCATCCCGAGCCTGCCCGGACGGTCGAACTGCAATCCCGGCCGGATTTCGTCCTTAATCATGAATCCGCAGTTGTGCGACCCGGTGCCCGTGGGATCGCCGGTCTGGATCATGAAATTCGGAATTACGCGGTGAAACGTGATGTTGTTGTACAGGGGCTTGCGCACCATGGTCTTGGTTTGCGGGTCCATCCACGCCTTTGTGCCTTTCGCGAGGCCCACGAAATTCTGCACCGTGAGCGGCGTCTCTTTTTCGAAGAGGCTCGCCGTGATCTTGCCCATGGAAGTGTCGAAGACGGCGTATAGGCCGGGCTCACGCTGCGGCGCGGCGGGGGCGCCCGCGGGAGGAGTCTGCGCGTATCCGCAGGCCGTGATGGCGAGAAGAAAAGGCAATCGTTTCATCAAAAAAGCCTCCGTTAAGTACCTTATTCTATACTGAATCGTTCCCTCTATGCGGTTCTCCATTCTGGTTCTCCTCCTGGTTTCCGGCGCCGCCCGCTCCCAGCAGGCCACCGTCACCATCCTGGCCACCACCGACATGCACGGCAACCTGTACCCGGTGGACTACGTCACCGGCGACCCGGCGGCGCGCGGACTGGCCAAGGCGGCCACGCTCATCCGCGCGGCCGAGGCGGAGAGCCCCAATCACCTGCTCATCGACTGCGGCGACACGATTCAGGGCACGCCGCTGGAGTATGTCTACCAGTCGATCGTGCGCACGGGGACGGCGCCGCTGGGCCTGGCGCCCGCAGGTCCGCTGACCCGCGATCCCATGATGCTGGCCATGAACCGCCTGGGCTATGCGGCCATGACCCTGGGAAACCACGAGTTCAATTTCGGCCTCAAGAGCCTGGAGCAGGCGCGCCGGGATGCGGCCTTCCCCTGGCTCTCGGCGAACACGGCCGTCAGTGGGGCGGCTCCCCGGCCTGCCGACCCACCCTTCGCGCCTTACATCGTCAAGACCGTGGGCGGGGTGAAGGTGGCGATCGTTGGCATCACCACGCCCGCGATCCCCATCTGGGAGAAGCCGGAGAACATCGGACCGTACCGCTTCCTCCCGGCCGTGGATGCGCTGAAGAAGGCCGTCGCCGAACTGCGGGCGCGCGAGCGTCCGGACGTGATCGTGGTGGCGGCGCACGCGGGTTTGGGGCGCAACCTGGATACCAACCAGCCGGAAGACCCCTCGGAGAACGTGGTTTACGATCTGGCGGCGGGCGTTCCCGAAGTCGATGCCATCGTCTTCGGCCATTCGCACCGGCAACTGGAAGGCCGCAGGGTGGGGAACGTGCTGCTGGTACAGCCCCGCAATTGGGCGATGTCGCTGGCGCGCATCGATTTTACGCTGGAACGCCAGACCGGCGGCGGGTGGCGTGTGGTGGACAAAAAGAGCCGGCTGATCCCGGTGACGGCGCAGACCCCGGCGGCGGACGACATCCTGGCTCTCGGCAAGCCATACGAGGAGTTGACCGAACGGTACCTGAACACCCCCGTGGCGGAGGCGCCGCGCGACTTGAGCGCCGCCCTCGGCCGCGTGGAGGATACGGCCATCGTAGACGCGGTGCAGCAGGCGCAACTTTACTATTCGAAAGCCGATGTCTCGCTCACCGCGCTCTTCAACCCGAATGTCCGGGTGCCGCGCGGCCAAGCCACCGTGCGCCAGATCGCCGCCATCTATCCGTACGACAACGAACTGTATGTAATCGAAGGAAACGGAAGAATGGTCAAAGACGCGCTGGAAAACGCGGCGCGGTATTATCTCTCCTGCGAGGGGGCGCGCTGTTCCCAGCCGCCGCTGGTAAACCGCGGTGTGATCGGGTACAACTACGACATGGCCGAAGGGGTGGAGTACGAAATCGATCTGACAAGACCGGAGGGCGACCGCATCCGCAACCTGCGCTGGAAGGGCGCCCCGCTGGCGCCGGACCGGAAACTCCGGCTGGCGGTCAATAATTACCGCGCCGCCGGGAGCGCCGGGTATTCCATGTTCGCAGGGGCCAAAGTAATCTGGCGCTCGCAAGAGGAGATCCGCGACATGATCGTTCGCTATTACACCGGGCGAAAGGCCTTGCCGGCGGGGCCGGACAATAACTGGCGCGTGATTCCCGAAGAAGCGCGGCGCACGCTGGAGAAGGAAGCCTTGAGTTCATCGGAGGCACGGTGTCCGATCCTTCGAGCGGAACGGTGATGGACACCCCGGTCAGAGCGGAGTTCATCCAAAAGGCGAACCTTGTTTCAGGCTCGATCGGGCGGAAAGAAGATCAGCGCGCCGAGCCGATCCAGAACGCCAAACTGGAAGGCGACAGCCTGGTTTTCGAGGTGCGGCCGGGAGAAACCGAAGGGTCGGTGAAATTCAACCTGAAGGTGGTGAACGCCGGCCGCATCGAAGGCGACATGAAGGGCATGATCGACGTGGGGCCGATCACCGGCAAGGTGATGCTGGAGAAAGAAAAGTAGAAGTACCGCCGGTGGCCGGTTTCCGCCAGCGGTTCTTTTCGTCGAGTCCAAACAACCGGTGGCAAAAATCGACCGCCGGCGGCACTCACATCTAGTCTTTCCGGCCGATGTAATACCGCACTGCCGGGGTCACGATCAGCGATAACACCATCGAAGCCAGTATTCCGCCGATCACCGCGATGGCCAAAGGCTGGAGCATCTGCGAGCCGGCGCCCCAGGCGAGCGCCAGCGGAATCATCCCGGCCACGGTGGCCAGCGCGGTCATCATGATGGGGCGAAGCCGGCGTTCCCCGGCGCGGATCATGCTCTCCTCCGCCGGCACGCCTTCCGCCCGGAACTTCTGGTCGGCATCCAGCAGCAGGATCCCGTTTTTGGCCACGATCCCGATCACCATGATCAGCCCCATAAACGACGAGAGGTTGAAGCTCTTCCCGGTGATCAGCAGCCCGGCAAACACGCCGCAGGTGGACAACAGCGCGGAACACAGCACGGCGATGGGGGCGGCGAAGTTTCCGAATTCGAAGAGCAGCACGATGAAGACCAGGACGATGGCCAGGGTCAGCACGAAGGCCAGGTCCTTGAACGACTTCTGCTGCTCCTCGTACCCGCCGCCGAACTCGATGCGGATGGAGTTCGGCATGTGGAGGTCGGCCAGGGCTTTCTTCACCCGCTCGATGCCGGCGCCGAGATTGACGCCTTCCAGACGCCCCGTGACGGTGACATCCCGTTGCAGGTTTTCGCGGCGGATTTCCGTCTGGCCCGGCAGGTTCGTGATGCCGGCCAAGGTTCCCAGGGTGGCCGTCTTTCCCGTTCCGCTGACCAGCAGGGTGTTGCGGATCGAATCCAGCGAAGCGCGCGTCTGGTCCGGAAACCGGACGCGGATGGTGTAGGCGCGGTCGTTGATCACCACGGGGGTGGGGGCGGGCTCGCCCTGGAGTATGGCGCTGGCGTCCAGTTCAACTTCCTGGGGCGTGAAACCGGCGCGGGCGCTCACCACCGGGTCCACCTGGAATACGGTGGCTGGTCCGCTGATGGTGTTTTCGATTCCGTTGAGCACGTCCACCACGCCGGGGATTTTCTTGATGGCGTCGGCCACCTGCGGCGCCCATTCGCGCAGTTGGTCGGGATCTTCGGAGAAGAGCTTGATGGCAATGGGCTCGGGTTCGTTGGAGAGGTCGCCGATCTCGTCTTCGAGCTTCTGCACCAGTTCGATGTCCATGACGGGCTGCGCCTTGGCGGCGCGCTCGCGGACCTCGGACATCACCTCCTCGGTGGTGCGCGAGCGGTCCGCCTTCAGCCGCACGGAAATGTCGCCGCGGTTGGCCTCGGTCACGGCCGCCAGCCCCAGTTCCAGTCCCGTACGGCGGGAGGTGGTTTCCACTTCCGGTATTTGCCGCAGGATGCGCTCGATGTCGGAGACCATGCGGTCCGTGTCCTGGAGAGCAGCGCCGGCGGGAGTATAGTAGTCCACCACGAAGCCTCCCTCATCCAGGGTAGGTAACAGGTCCGAACCGATGGCGCGGAAGCAAACATAGGAGCCGGCAATCAGAACGACGGTGAAGAGAGCGAGCAGGACGGGGTGTTCCAGGGCGGCCCGCAGCACCCGCTCGTAGGACCGCATGAGCCGCGGCGGCACGGTGTGCTCCGCCGCCCGCCTGGAGTGCTGCTTGCGGATGAAGTAGTGGCTGAGGGTGGGGGTCCAGGTGAGCGCGAATGCCAGGGACGTCAGCAGCGCTGCGCCCACGGTGAACGCCAACGCGCGGAAGAATACCCCGGTCACGCCGGCGATGGCCACCAGCGGAACGAAAACCACGATGGGCGTGATGGTGGAGCCCACCAGCGGGACGCGGATTTCGCGCAGCGCGCTGCGGATGGCATCCGCGCGGCTTTGCCCCGAATCGCGGTGCATCACGATGTTTTCCACCACCACAATGGCATCGTCGATCACCAGCCCCACCGCCGCGGCCAGGCCGCCCAGGGTCATGAGATCGAAGCTCTCGTGGAAAACGCGCAACGCGATAAACGTGACCGCGATCGTGGCGGGAATCACCAGGCCGGCTACCAGCGACGTTCCCCAATCGCGCAGGAAGAGCACCATGATGAACGAGGCCAGAATCAATCCGACGAGTACGGCGTCACGCACGCTGGCGATGGAAGCATTGACGATGTCGGACTGGTCGTAGAACGACTTGAGTTCCACGCCGGCGGGGAGCGTCTTGCGCAGCCGCTCGATTTCCTGGTGTACCCCGTTGGCGACATCGACGGTATTGCTGTCCGGCTGCCGGTTAATGTTCAGCAGCACGGCGGGTTTGAGATTGGCGGTGACGATGGTATAAACAGGCTCGACGGAAGGGCCGACGGAAGCGATATCGCCGATGCGGATGGGCGTGTTCTTATCGTTGGTCTTGACCACGATATTGGAGATCTCGGCGGGGGTCCGCGCCTGGCCGCTGACGAGGCTGAGGATGAGCTGATGATGGGCCTCCATCAGACCCGGAGAATCGATCAGGTTGCTGCGTCCGATCGCGTCGAGAATACCGGGGACGGTAACGCCGGTCTGCGCCAGCTTGACGGGATCGGGCTGCACCTGGAACTCGGGAATCTGGTTGCCTTGCACCACCACGGTGGCGACCCCTTTAACGCGGTTCAGCCTGGGCTTCATCTCGTAGGTCGCCGTTTCCCAGAGGCGGGTCTGCGGGATCGTATTCGACGTCAGGCTGTAACCCATAATGGGGAACGCCGCGAAGGTCAAGCGGTTGGCGCGGATCTGGACCGTGGAGGGGAGCGTGGGCTGCACCCGCGCCAGCGCCGCATTCGTCAGTTCCAGCGTGCGGAACATGTCCACGTTCCAGTCGAAGAACAGATTGATCTCGGCCGAGCCGCGGCTGGTAATGGACCAGACGCGGTCCAAACCCTGTACGGTGTTTACGGCTTCCTCAATGGGGCGCGTCACCGTCACGAGCATCTGGTCGATGGGCATGACGCCGTTATCGACGCCGATGACGATGCGGGGAAAGTTGGTTTCCGGGAAAACGGCGACGGGAATGGTGAACGCCAGATAGACACCGATGGCCACCAGGGTCAGGATGACGAAGATAATCGACTTGCCGTGGCGGGCGGTCCAGTGTTCGGCTTCCATGCCGGGAGGATGGGTCGAAAGCTCGCTCATTTTTCTTTCGATTTCTCCTCGCCTTTGGCGTCTTTCTCGTCTTCGTCCTTCTCGCCGGGCTTGACGATGCGGACTTTGGCCTTGTCTTCGAGGCCCACCCCGCCTACCACCACAACCTGCTCGCCGGGGGCCACGCCGCTGAGGATCTGGACTTTATCGGGCTCGCGTTCGCCCACGTCCACCTTCCTCAGGTGCGCCGTGGAACCGGCGCCGACCACCGCGACGGCGGTCCCGCCTTCCTCTCCGGGAAGGATGGCGGCGGGCGGAACCACCACGGCATTGGGAATCGTGGCGGCGATGATCGAGGCGCGGACGCTCATGCCCGGCTTGAACCGCTCGCCGGGGTTATCGGCCTGGACCCAGACCTGCACGGTGGTGGTGGCCGGGTCGGTGGCGGGGCTGACCACCGTCACTTTGCCCGGGAGTTCCACGCCGCCGCCGGCGGCGGCGATGGTGGCCGCGTCCCCCACCTTGAGAGAGGCCGCTTGGTTTTGCGGGACGTTGGCGCGCGCCACGACGCGCGAGATGTCGATCACGGTGACGATCGGCGCGCCGGCGCTGGCCATCTCGCCGGCATAGAGCGGACGGTCGGAAACCACGCCGGAGATGGGACTGCGGATTTCCGAGTAACCCACCTGCGCTTCGGCGGAGCGGTAGTGCGCCCGCGCGGATTCCACCTGGGCCTCGGCGGTTTGGATCTGCGCCTGTTTGCCCACGTTCTGCAGCGTGCGCAGATGCTCCTGGGCGGCGGTCAGTTGGGTCTCGGCCTGGACGGATGCGACCTGCGCCTCGTCCACGAGTTTGCGGGCCAGGGCGCCTTCCTGCAACAGTTTCTGGCGGTTGGCCAGCAGGATCTTGGCCGCTTCCGCCTGCTGCCGGGCGGCGTCCACGTCGGCCTGGGCCTTGACCACTGCCTCCGGCACCGCGGCGCCGGAGGTGCTCGTGAGGTTGGCTTCCGCCTGCGTCACGCCGCCTTTGGCCTCCGCCGCCGCGGCGGTGAGGTCGCGGTTTTCCAGGCTCGCCAGAAGTTCGCCGGCTTTCACGTGATCGCCGCGATTGACGTAAAACTTCTGCACCGGCGCGCTGATCTTGGGCATGATGCTGGCCTGGTCGAAAGGATAGAGCACGGCGTCCGCCTGCACCATGCGGCGGATCGGCTCCTGGCGCGCGGGCGCCACCTGGACCGGGACGATGGGCTCGGGCTCGGCCTCTTCCTTCTTCGCGCAGCCGGCATAAAGAAGGGCCATCAGGAGAAAGAGAAACGTGTCCGCAAAAGTGCGGACACGGCGCGCACCAGTGCGCACGCCACGCATTGTGGCGTACCCACTCGTCCGCGCCGCGTCGACGCTCCTGTCGACGCACGGCGGGTTACACGCAAAACGCGACATATTTAGAACACCCCCGTCAGGGTCTGCAAATTCGCCACCGCCAGGTGAAAGCGCACCAGGCCGTCGTCATACGCCGTCCGCGCCTGGGCCAGCGTGGTCTGCGCGTCGGACACTTCCAGCGCCGTGGCTTCGCCGGCCTCGTAACGGTCTACCGTGAGCTTCAGGCTTTGGGCCGAAAGATCCAGGGAGCGCCGCAGGGATGCCATCTGCAAAGCCGCCGTATCCGCTTCCATGTAGAAACTGTTGAGATTGGCCAGGAGTTGGCGCTGCGTGAAAGTCAGGTCTTTGCGCGCCAGCTCCAGCCGGAGTTCCGCCTGCCGCACCTTGCTGCGCGCGGCGCCCCACGTCCAGATGGGAATGTTCAACTGCGCCTGCGCCGCGGAGCCGAGATTCCGCAGGTGTTCGCGGTCGTAGATGGCGTACTCGTTGGCATTGATGCCATAGAAATAATCGAAGGACAGCGAGGGGAGCCTGGCGGCGCGCGCCGCGGCGACCTCGTGGGTCTGCTGTTCGATGGCCGCCTGGGCCGCACGGAGATCGGGGTTGCCGCGGCCCGCCATGGCCTGCACTTCGCCGAACGGCGGAATCGTCACGCTCTTTTCCAAATCGTCCACCAGCGTGAAGGTCCGGCCGTAATCCGGGAACAGGATGACCCCGAAGGCGATGCGGTTCTTTTCCAGGGCCAGCTGCGCGTTCCCCACCTCGCGCCGGCGCTGTTCGGCCAGGATTTCCGCCTTGACCACGTCGGCGTGGGCCACCTCACCCCCGGTCTCCTGCTTCCGCGTGATATCGAGGAACTGCTGCGCTTCTTTCAGACTCTGCTGCGCGTTGGCTACTTCGCGCTGCGAGGCCAGCGTGGCGTAGTAGTCCTGGACCACCACGGCGATTAGCCCGCGCGCCGCCACGTCGGCCTTGGCCCGCGCCAGCGCTTCGGCCGCGAGGGCGGCGCGGTACGAGGCGCGCGTGGCGGGGTTGTAGATCTCGCCGTGGACCACGGCCTGGTTGTTATAGACGTGCGGGCCGTCGTTGGAGACGAACACGCCCGAGGGCGTCCCGTTGGGCTGCGTGTAGATGAACTGGTTGAACCAGTTGACCGTGGGCAGCAGGGCGGCGCGGGCCTGCACCGCGTCCTCGCGCGCCAGGCGGGCGGCGATTTCCGCGGTATAGACCTGCTGGCTGTAGGCGCGCGCCCGCGTCAGCGCATCGTCCAGCGTGAGCGCCACGGGCGCGCCGGGGCCGGGTGGCGCGGTTTGGGCGAATGCGGTGTGGCACAACGCCGCGCCCAGGCAGCAGAGAGACAGAATGAATCGCATGCGAACAGTCCAGTATAGAATCCGGGAAATGAACAGGCGATGAATCACAGGGGCAAGGTTACGGTGAAAATGCTGCCGGCCCCCGGTTGGCTGGCAACCTCCACCGCGCCGTGATGCGCCTCCGCGATCCACTGAACAATCGACAATCCGAGCCCGAAGCCTCCATTTTGGCGCGAACGCGCCTCGTCCACACGAAAAAAACGCTCGAAAATCCGGCCCCAAAGAGCCGCGACCCGCGATTCGTCTTCCACCAGCAAAATCCGCACGCTCCTTCTATTGTGGGGGATGGGAGATGAAGGGACCATGAACCGCTGTTGTGACCAGCCGGCATCCGCGCCATAGTGCGGGGCCGGTTGCCAACCTGCGGCGGGTTGCCAACCCGCCAGAGCCGCCTGTAAAAAGTCCGGCCGGCGCCCGTTGGCAGGCGGCTGCGGGATGGGTTCCCACCTCGCTCCCACCTCGCAACCCTGATCCACACTTCCAGGTGTTAAACTGACCATCCCATGCCACTACCGGGTCAAAGGATGCGCGGACATGGCGCGTAGTCTGCCGCGCCCCTGGGCGGCCTTCGTCGTGGCCGTCGCGCTCCTCGGTCTCGTGTCGGGATGGTCGACGTGGAACGATTCGCGCCGGAGAGCGGCGCGCGAAGCGACCCTGCCGGAAGCGATTCGGCTCGCCGGCGAGGGCAGCTACGTCGCCGCGTTCGACCTGGCGCAGTCCGCCCGGCGACTGATTCCGTCGGAGCCCGCGCTCCTCAGGCTGCTGTCCGACGTTTCACGCCAAGTCTCGTTCGAAACGGTCCCCCAAGGCGCGCGGGTGAGCTACAAGGAGTACAGCGACCCGGACGGCCCATGGCGGGAACTCGGCGCCACGCCGGTGCGCGATGCGCAGATCCCGCGCGGGTTTTTCCGCTGGCGCATCGAAGCGCCGGGATACGCGCCGGTAGACCTGGCGGCTTCCGCGCTCCCCTCCAGGCTGGCCCTGCACCGGCCCGCCGACGTACCCGGGGACATGGTCTATGTCCCCGCCGGAGTCTTCATGCCGCCCATGGGGATGCTGGGACGCCTGCCGCCGCAAAACCTCCCGGAGTACTGGATCGATCGTTTCGAAGTCACCAATGGCCAGTTCGGGAAATTCGTGGAAGCCGGCGGCTACCGCAATCCCGATTATTGGAAATACCCGTTCGAGCGGAACGGCGGCAGGCTCACGTGGGACGAAGCCGTAAAAGGTTTCGTCGATTCCACCGGGCGGCCGGGCCCGTCCACCTGGGAGGCGGGCGCCTGCGCGCCGGGGAAGCAAGAGTTTCCGGTGAGCGGCGTGAGCTGGTACGAAGCCGCGGCTTACGCCGAATTCGCCAGAAAACGGCTGCCCACGTATTATCAGTGGCACCGGGCGGCGGGGGCCGCCTTCGCCAATTACATCGTGCCCCTGGCGAACCTCGACGCCGGCAGCCTCGCCGCGGTAGGCGCCCACCCGGCCATCAGCCCCGCCGGCGCGTACGACATGGCCGGCAACGTTCGCGAATGGACGCTGACGGAAAGGAGCGGTCAGCGCTTCATCCTGGGCGGCGCATGGAACGATCCGCCTCACGCGTTCCCCTGGCCCGCGTGGCGCTCGCCGTGGGACCGTTCTCCCGGGAATGGAATCCGTACCGTGCGCTACGCCCGGGAACTCACGGCCGAGATGGACGCCCCGCTTCAGCAGCAGATCCGCGACCCGAACCGGCAGGAACCCGCCGCCGACGAACGGTTTGAAGCGTTCCGCCGGATGTACGCGCGGAAGGTCGCGGCGCTGGACCCGAGGATCGAATCCGCGGACGACTCCTCGCCCTTGTGGACGCGCCAGATTGTCTCCTACGCCACCGGCATGCCCCAGCAGCGCATGTCCGCCATGTTGGTGTTGCCGAAGAACGGGCGCCGGCCGCTCCAGACCGTGGTTTACTACCCCGGCGCGCGCGCGCTCAGTTCTCCGAACCTGGAGGCCATGTCCCTGGACCAGGCCCGCGCGCACGAATTCCTCATCAAGAGCGGCCGGGCGATGGTGTTCCCCGCGTTTTGGGGCATGTATGAGCGCCGGACCGGACTCGAGCCTTTGCAGCACGGCCGGACGGCCGTGACCCAGTGGGTCCACGACCTGGGGGCGACTCTGGATTACCTGGCGCAGCGTCCCGAGTTCGACGGCGGCAGAATCGCTTACCTGGGAGAATCCACGGGCGCCCGCATGGGCACCATACTGTTGCCGCTGGAGGAGAGAATCAGGGTGGCGGTCCTGCTGGACGGCGGCGTTCCGTACACGCCCCGCGCGCCGGAAGCCGACGAGTTGAATTTCGCGCCCCGCGTGCGGATTCCGACCCTGATGGTGAACGGCCGGTACGACCCGCTATGGCCGCCGGACATGGCGCAGGAGCCCCTGTTCCGGCTGCTCGGCCCGCCGGAAAAAGACAAGAAGTGGGTGCTCGTGGACGCCGGCGCCGGCGTGCTGCTGAGACGCGGCCAGGTGGCGCAGGCCGTGCTGGATTGGCTGGACCGCTATCTCGGCCCGGCAAAGTAGCGTGGGCGCCGCACGCTGAAGGCGGGTGAACTCACTCCCAATCCCAGCCCTTGAACCTGTGCTGGTGCTCCACCATGTCCACGCGCTTGCCGCGGAAGCGGACGCCCTCCATTTCCAGCCGGGCGCGCTGCTCCAAACCCGCTTCGTACTTCAGCTTGATCTGCCCGCCGGCGCCCACCACCCGCTGCCAGGGCAAGGCGTTGCCTTCGCGATGCAGCAACTGCGCCACGTGCCGGTGATAGAGCGGATAGCCCGCCGCGGCGGCCACCTGCGCGTAAGTCGCCACCCTGCCCCGCGGAATCTGGCGGTTCACCTTGCGGAACGCCGCGTCGCGTTGCGCGCTCTTGGGGGCGCGCAACAGCCGGCGTGCGGCTTCGCGAGGAGTCAACCGCCTCATGCGAGTTCCGCCCGGCGAAAGCAGGTCATGAGATAGTCGTTCCCCACTGCGATCTCGCGGTCGGCGATCCTCGAACGTCAGTTTACCAGCCAGGAGCGTTTCTCGCCAGACCGCTTAGCCTAGCCGGCCGGCTTCGGCGTTCCACGT